>JAKOSN010000066.1 GCA_029777335.1 Planctomycetota bacterium | reverse complement strand
GGCTGGATATTGTCGCCGAGAACGATCTGGGGGCTCCGCTCCTGGCCTCACCGGCGGTGATCGAGGACACCCTGCTGCTCCGCGCGGGCGAGGAGTTGTTTTGCATCGGGGCCAGGAAACCTCGCTGAGCGGAGGCGCACCAGGAGAGCGAGGCCCTCCCGCTCTCCTGGTGACAACGGCAATTCTCAGCCACCGATCGGGGTGGTGGGGGGATCGTCGCCGACCCAGACCCACCCGTATTGCGTGTTGCTGGGCGTGGGTGCTTGATCGTACTCCTGGCGCAGTTGCGTTAACTTGTCGGCCTTGATGGCGGTTCGTTTCGCTTTGGGGTCGATGCCAAAGAGTTTGGCGGCATTCAGGCCGAAGATCTGCTCCTTGATCGCCTCGGTGAGTTGAGAATACTTGTACTTCTGCATCAACTCGTCAGGCATTTTGAGCCGGCGCAGACGTTGGATCTGACTCTGCGGACTGCCTCCCCAGATGGAGTCGGTCCCCCACAGGATGTGGTCCGCCCCGGCGACCTGAATCATCTGCCCCAGCATGTGCAGACAGAGTTTGGGATCGCGGGCCGAGGTTTGCTGAAAGGTACTGCCCAGCTCAAAGTAGATATTTTTGATCTTCGGATTTCTCTTCAGGATGCGCAGGATATCGCTGATCCAGTAGATCTCCTGCGGATCGTCGGTCTTCCGATCCTCGACCTTGTCGCCGGTGCCGCGGGCCAGCAGGCCAAAGCCACGGAATCCCGAGTGATACACGATGAAGTTAAGATCGGGCCAGTCGAGGGCCGCTTTCTCCAGGTCAGTCGGCATGCATGCCTTTTCGTTGAAGAAGCCGAGCGGCAGCCCCTTGTGCACACAGAGATTCTTGATCCCCAGCTTGCGGGATTTTTCCCAGAAGGGATAGGCAACCTTCTCATCGTCCATGCGCCAGGGTTTTTCGCCCAGGTCGGCGCCGGTGTACATCTTCCAGGCGTCGATCTTGAGTTCCTTCACCTGCCGTTCCATCTCGTCCATCTCCTTCTTGCCCAGGTTGGGCCGAAGAAGACCGTGCGAGAGAACGCGCTGGGAACCGGCGAGGTCGTTGACATACTTGCGCGTGGCGACCATCTGATCGGGGGGAAGGGGATTCTTGTCCCAGTCGCGGCTGGGCACCCCACTGATGATTGCCATCACCGTGTCACTATCGCCAAAGACCTCCTTGACATAGTGCGCGCGATTGAGTTGCTCCAGGCTCCCCTCGACGGAGGTGGCAAAGGGACGCATCAGCCGGAAGAAGTTGACCGTGGCCTTTCCCTGTGGGGTATCGTCGTACCATTTTTTCGAGACATCGACGTGATGCGTTTGCACATCGAAGATGAACTGATCCTTGGGCCACTTCTCCTTGAAAGCCGCCTGGTCGACCACCTCCTCGGCGCACACGTCGTAGCACTCGCCAAAAACCTAGTTGAGGGCCAGCAGCGCGGCGGCCATGCCACTCCCGGTGCGCAGAAAGTCACGGCGGCTCAGTCCCTGGCGCCGAGCCCCTTCCTCGCTGAGGGCCTGCAGCCGGGCCGCGACCTCGAGTTGCTCGGGGGTCGGCGGAGGGGGAACGAATTCCTCATTGGAGGCAATTTGGATAGGAATTGGAGGCGGAGCCTCCGCCTGGGCGTCGAGATCGCATTGCCGGACCCACATGGTGCTTCCTCGCGGCTGAAGGGAGAGAAGAGTGTTTCAGGCGGGGATACCCCGCCTTGCCGCGTTGGGTTTCACCCGCGCTCAGTGATGCCCGTGCTGAGCATGATCCTCGTGATGGCTTTCGTGCCCGTGGTCCTGGTGGTCGTGCGCATGGTGGCCGTGCCCATGTGCGTCGTGCCCGTGTTCGTGCGCGGGGGGCTCAAAGTTGACTTCGAGGGGGGTGAAGTGAATCACGCCCTGGAGCCAGCCGGAGAAGAGGGCGACGGCGGCCAGGGCACTGACCGAGCCCATCTGCCACCAGAAGTTGGGGAGCGTGACAAAGCCCAGGCAGGTGCATTCGCTCGGAGCGATGCGCGACCACACCAGCGCGCTCAGGTACATGAGGAGCAGCACCGGCGCCCAGCCGCCTTCGGCGAGGACTTTCCACGTCTTCTTCCAGTTGACCGCCCACAGCCAGAAGGCCATCCACAGTCCGCCGGGGAGAAGATGCAACAGAACCGCGAAGAGATTGCTCAACCACAACGGCAGGTCCACGCCGGATTCCTCCTGGCACAACGACGAGGGCAGTCAGAGTCTCTGGCGACACGATAGACGCCGGGGGGCCCAACGTCAACCGTGCCGCCGTCATTGTTCTTGCTCATCCCTGCGCCAGCCGTTACCCTTGACCTCGGCGGCAAGGGCGAGCGCACCCAGGAATCGCCTCGCCGCAGTGCTGCCAATCCCATCCAACGCACGAGGAACTCATGCCACTTTTCGGATGTCACACCTCGATCAAGGGAGGTCTACCCAACGCGCTGGAAGAGGCGATGGCGCTGGGGTGCGAGACGGTGCAACTTTTCACCAAGGTCGCCAGCCAGTGGAAGGCGCGCGAACTGCCCGACGAGGAAGTGGCACTCTTCCGGCAGACCCTGCGCAAGAGCGGGCTGCGCTATCCGATGGTGCACGACTCGTACCTGATCAACATGGCCTCTCCAGACGATACCCTTTATCGCAAATCGGTGGAGGCCTTTGTCGTCGAGCTGCAACGGGCGGAGCGCATCGGGGCCAGTTTTCTCGTCACCCATCCGGGCGCGTACGGGACCACCGATGTCGAGACGGGGTTGAAGCGCGTTGCAGGCGCCTTTGATGAGGTGCATCGCCGTTGTCCCGGCTACCAGTGCAAGATTCTGGTGGAAAACACCGCCGGGCAGGGAACGTATCTCGCCTCGAAGTTCGAGCAGATTGCACGGATTCTGGAACTGGTCGAGGCCCCGGAGCGCGTGGGCGTCTGTTTCGACACCTGCCATGCCTTCGCCGCGGGCTATGCGTTAGCACCCAAGGAGGAGTACGAGGCCACGTTTGCGGAGTTCGATCACCTGATTGGCCTGGAGCGTTTGCTGGCGTTTCACGTCAACGATAGCGCCACGCCCAAGGGGAGTCATGTGGATCGCCATGCGCACATTGGCAAGGGCACCCTGGGGCTGGAGCCGTTCCGTCTGCTGCTGAACGATCCCCGATTCAAGGATTTGCCGATGGTGCTGGAAACGCCGAAAGAAGACGGCGACAACGACGACATGGACCGCGTGAACCTGGCCACTTTGCGCAGCCTCATCGGCAGCACAGGGAAAAAGAAGAAGTGAGGGTGAAAGTCGAGGGAGGTCCTCTGGGGTAGGAGTCCAGCGAGGTGGTAGAATGGCAGGAGTATTCGAGAGCGAGACGGTCCTTTTCTCCCAGGATAGATGGGGCGTGGCGTGCTGACCCGGTTGCGAGTCCAGGGCTTCAAGAACCTGCTCGATGTGGAAGTTCACTTCGGGCCGTTCACCTGTTTTGTCGGGGCCAATGGGGTCGGCAAGTCGAATCTCTTCGATGCGATCCGTTTTCTCCATCTGCTGGCCCGTCATCCCCTCATGGAAGCGGTGCAGAAGGTGCGCGAGAGCGAAGGCCAATCTCCGGATCCGGCGTCGCTGTTCACAACCTTTGGTGGCTTTCGTGCTCCCGAGATGCGCTTCGCTGCGGATTTGCTCGTCGAACGCAAGGCCGAGGATGATTTTGGCGCACAGGCGGAGGCGGCCATCTCTTCGTTACGTTATGAGATCGCTTTTATCCTTGAAGAAAAGGACGGCCTCTCGCGTCTGAAACTCACTCACGAGTCCCTGCTTCCTATCCCCATTCTGGAGGCACGCCGCTCGCTCGGATTCAAGATCGCAAAGGAGTTCCGGGAGAGCGCGATCGTTGGCCGGCGCACCAAGCCTTTTATCTCCACACAGACCACCGCCGAGAGTGTGGAGATCACCGTCCATCAGGAGGGGCATGGAGGACGCAAACTGCCTGCGTTCAGTTCGCTCCGCACTGTTCTCGGCGGCGTCGCCTCAAGCGAATTTCCAACCATCCTGGCAGTCAATCGCGAGATGGAAGCGTGGAAGACGTTGCTGCTGGAACCCTCCGCCATGCGCGCTCCCTCGTCGTTTCGCGGACCGCGCCTGATTGATTCACGCGGCGGCAATGTGCCAGCGGCGATCCACCAGTTACAGAAGTCTGAGGATCGGCCTGGTCGAACATGCGCCGAGATCGCCAACCAGTTAGCGCAGTTGCTGGACGATGTCCGCGAGGTGCGGCTCAGACCAGATGAGCGCTCTGAAACGTGGACCGTGGAAGTGTGTGGGCGCGACGGCGTCTTTCATCCCGCAAGGGCGCTTTCGGATGGCACCTTGCGCTTTCTCGTCCTGGCGGTTCTGCGCCTCGTCCCGGAAGCACGGGGGATGATCTGTCTGGAAGAACCTGAGAACGGCATCCATCCTCAACGCATTCCAGCGATGATCGATCTGCTCAAGGGCATCGCCGTGGACCCCGACTTTGCCCTCGGGCCAGACAATCCGCTGCGTCAGGTGGTAGTCAACACCCATTCGCCGGGAGTGGTGAAAACCATCGAGAGCGCCGATCTTGTGTATCTGGCGGATGCCTGGATCGTGCGCGCAGGTCACAAGGGGCGAGTGGCAAGTATCCGCGTACCTCCAGGGAGCTGGCGTGCTCTACATTCCAAAGGCCAGGCCACCCTCGCTCCGGGAGAACGGGTTGCCTATCTGGGAGTGGCGGCCGATGGCTGGCTGCCCATGACTTACCACGAGGGGGGCAATGGCAACGCCGCTGAGGTACACGCTGGTCACGGACGGCTCGAGTGATCGCGCCCTCCTGCCGATCATCACGTGGCTCCTCCAGCAGCAGGCAGAACTTGTCGCCCGAGACATCGCTCCGCAATGGGCCGATTTGCGCCGGTTCGACAAGGAGCCTGGACTTGCTGGCAAGATCGCGGCTGCCTTGCAGCATTATCCCTGCGGTCTCCTCTTTGTTCATCGTGACGCTGAATCGAACAATCCTGCCGTCATTCAGCAACGGCGGAGCGAGATTCTTCAGGCCATGAACAATCATCAAATCCCTTATGTGTGCGCTGTGCCGGTCCGCATGACCGAAGCGTGGCTCTTGCACGATGCCGGTGCACTTCATCGCGCTGCCGACAACCCCAATTCAAGGGCAACGATCAAACTTCCGCCTCTCAGGCGACTGGAAACGCTCCCGACCCCAAGGAGGTGCTGAACCAATTGCTTCTTGATGCGTCCGAAAAGACAGGGCGGCGACGGCATCAGTTTCAAGGAGAACTCTCCTGGCGACGGGCGCGCGTCAGTGACCTCATCGATGACTTCTCTCCCTTACGGCAGTTGCCAGCCTTCGCCCAGTTTGAGGCGGACACAATCGCCGTCGTGAAATCCCTCCCATAGACAGAAGATGGAATCGCATGCGGGGGCTCACGAGGATGCGATGCCACGGCGCCATTCACCAACGAGCAGGTGCCTCTTGTTCCCACGAGCCGAATTTCGCATGTTATCCTCGCTTTCATTCACGCTCTGATTGTTACCCAGCCCGGAGGGCGCCGATGGCTTCGCTCCTGTTTCTTTCGCTCAGTTTCGCTCTCCTGCAGGCCAGGGTGCCGACGATGGATACCCTCGTCGGCACCGGCAAAAAAGGCTACGCGGGCGATGGCGGCAAGGCGAGAGCGGCCTTGCTCGATCAGCCCTTTCATTGTGAACTTGATCGCAGTGGGAAGAATCTTTACGTCGCCGAGGCCGGCAATCACTGCATTCGCAAGGTCGATCTCGTCACCGGCGTGATTCGCACCGTCGCGGGGAGCGGCAAGAAAGGCTACAGCGGCGATGGCGGACCAGCGATCAAGGCGACCTTTAATGAACCTTATGCGGTGGTGGCGGACGAGCAAGAGAATCTCTACATCGTCGATCGGTTGAATGCCGCGCTTCGGCGTGTGGATGGCAAGACGGGGATTGTTACCACGATCGCGGGCACGGGAAAGCCGGGATTCAGCGGGGATGGTGGACCCGGAGTGAAGGCCCAGCTGCGCGAGCCGAACGATTGCTGTCTCGATGGCAAGGGTGGCCTGCTGATCGCCGACGTCGCGGACTGGCGCGTGCGACGTCTGGATCTGAAAACTGGAATCATCACGACGGTGGCCGGCATCGGACCACGCAAGGGGCCCTTTGACCGGACCATGATTGGCGACGGCGGACCAGCCAACAGGGCGACCCTCGTCGAGGCGCGCGCCGTGTGTGTGGATAACCAGGGAAATATCTTTGTTTGCGAACGGCGCGGCAACGCCATTCGGCGCATCAATGCCCAGGGAACGATTACCTCTTTCGCCGGCACCGGAGCCAAGGGACACGCCGATGGACCCGGAGCGAAGGCGACGTTCAATGGTCCCAAGGCGATTCGCTGCGATGACAAGGGGAATGTCTTTGTGGTTGATACGGAGAATCACTCGATCCGGCGCATCGATGCAAAGATGGGGAAGGTGACCACGGTTGCGGGCGGACAGAAGGGCGCCGGGGGCGATGGTGGACCGGCGCTGCAAGCGGGATTGGATCGCCCGCATGGCTGTGTGATCGCCGCGGATGGCACCATCTACATTGCGGATAGCAATAATAACCGAATTCGCCGAGTCGCGCCCGTCACGCCGTGACTCACAACGTGGTGAGCAGGCTCTTGAAACGGGGATCGTCGCGCAGGGGGGCGAGACGCGGCTCCGTTTGCAGGCGTTTGCGGTTATGCTCGCGCTGAAAGTAGCCCAGTTTCTGGGTGTCGCGCAGCAGGCCCAGGGCGCTGAGGGTGTACTGATCGGCCAGGCGCGTTCGCTGTGAGTCGCTCAGCGTCGAATCCTTGCGCGCGGAGACCGCCTCCTGCGCATACACACAGGCCAGTTCAAAGAGCACCCCGCCGGGGTTGTTGGTGCGGAGATCCTCGCTCTTGCCAAAACTCACCTGCTCGGCGTGGCGGCGAACGGCTCCCAGGGCCATCTCGAGCATCGCCTCTGTGCGCTTTCGTTCGCGTTGCGCAGCATCGCGTTCGCGCTGGGCAGCGTCCCGTTCGTTCTGGACCGCCTGTTTTTCCGTCTGCAACTGCGCGGTGAAGTGCCACCACACGCCGAGCAACACGAGCACGGCGACCACGCCACTGCTGAGCAGAGCCGCCGTCGCGGGCCGTCGTTTCACCCACACCAACGACCGTTCGAAGAGCGACGCCGGCCGCGCCTTGATCGGCTGGCCCGCGAGGAAGAGACGCAGATCGTCGGCCAGCGCCGCGGCACTGGGATAACGGCGGGTTGGTTCTTTCTGCAGACATTTCAGACAGATAATTTCCAGGTCGCGTGGCACGTTCATCTGCAACTGACGCGGCGGGACGGGATCGGCGCTCACCACCTGCTGCAACGTCGCCATCACGCTTTCGGCCTTGAAGGGGGGGCGACCGGTGAGCATCTCGTACAGGATCGCGCCCAGCGCATAGATGTCGGCGGGCGGTCCAAGCCTGGTATTTTCCCCGCGCGCCTGTTCGGGCGGCATGTAGCTCGGCGTACCCAGGATCGCTCCCGTCTGGGTTTGCCCGTGATCCGCATGCAATCGTCTGGCCAGGCCGAAGTCGCTGATGCGCGGGCTCACCTCTGCCCCCTCGTTCTCCGAACTGAGCAGAATGTTCGCCGGTTTCAGATCCCGATGGATGACACCCTGGTCGTGGGCAAATTGCACCGCTTCCGCGACGGGGAGGAGGAGGGTGGCCGCCTCGCGCGCGGGCAGTGGAGTGCCTGCGATCTTCTGCGCCAGCGTCCCTCCGGCGATGTACTCCATCGCCACGTACGGGATGGCGGGCTGACCGGGCTCCTCGTGCAATCCCAGATCGTACAGGGTGACAATGCCGCGATGCTGCAGGCGCACCGCCGTCTCAACCTCGAAGCGAAAACGCGTGTGCTGGTCGGCGGTTGCCTCGCCACTGCGAATCACCTTGATGGCCGCCAGGCGATCCGGAAGCAGTCGATGACGGCCCTTGTACACCACGCCCATTCCGCCTCTTCCCAGTTCTTCCAGGATCTCGTAAGCGCCGATGATGCGCACCGGCGGGGTGGCGGTCGTTCCCGCCTCGATCCCGAGGGTGGCCGGAAGCGTTCGATCGCCACGCACGGCCGAGGTGGAGGGGGCGTCCTCGTCGGCAAGGAGCGAAGGGGTCGCCAGTGCGGCGTGCACGGCGAACTGACGTCGCAGCGATTCGGCGAACTGCGGAAAACGCTGCAGATACTCCTCGGGGTGGATCTCCTCCCCCTGTTCTTCGCGATAGACGACCTCGGCATAGATCAGATCGAGGAGTGCCTCGGGTTCGGTGGACAACCAGGGTTCGCGGTGCAGATAATCTTCGACCCGGATCCGGTCGCCACGCTGCCAGCGCTCCAGCTGATCGGCGCGGAGCATCGAGGCACGAGCGCTCAGGGAATGCGGTTCAGCCATCGGCATTCTCCTCCAGGTGAAGTTGCGCGCGGACGCGCATCAGGGCGCGTCCCAGCTTTTTCCGCAGGGTATCGGGGTGCGCGCCCAGAGCGGCGCCGATCTCGTTCCAGTCGCGTCCCAGGGCACGCTGCTCGGCCAGTTCGCGTTCCTCGTCGCTCAGCAGCCGGCGCACCTGTTCGAGCAGATCCTGCCCCGCCACGATCCGACTGGGGCCGGGAGCATCGTCGAGCAGATCTTCGAGCGCTGGCGCCAGGCCTGTCTCGATTCTACGCTGATCACGCCGTCCTGCCTGCTGCCGGCGCGCCTGATCGAGCACCTTGTTACGTGCCATCGACACCAGCAAGCGCAGCAACTGTTGCGGGTGTTCCAGGGTGAACTCTCCGGCAGTCACACGGCGAAAGAAGTTGGCCAGCACCGATTGACAGATGTCCATGGAATCAAGAACCCGGCGCAGGCGGGGATCTGTCAGCCGGATGCGCACGGCCCGGCGAATCTCGGGCTCGAACTGGCGCACCAGATCCGTGGCGGCCGCCTGATCTCCCTGGCGCACGCGCTGGAGCAAGCTCCGAAAGAGATCGTCCTCTGTCATGGGCGCCACTCCAGGAAGAGCCAGGGCTACACTGCGCTGGGCACCGGTTCCAGCACCGGGGACTCTTCCGGCTGAGGTTGCGGCTGAGGCCAGGCCCAGCGCTCCCAGGGCAGCAGGGGGAGATACAACACGATCATGTAGAAGGGAAAGCCGCCCAGTTCCATCGTCAGCCCGATGCCGAGGTGAAAGAGCACGCCAAAGAGCAGGGTGATCTCGCGTGTCCACCGCCACAGATACTGAAGGTGCTGCAGGCCAAACCACTTGCGGTGCTGGACCTGGTCGGCGAGCCAGTGCCAGGGGACGCTCACCAGCAGCGGGAAGGACACCTCCCACCCCAGCACGAGCCAGCTAATGGCGCGCGTGAGCCAGTACGGTTGCGGAAACTGGGCGTAAGAAACCCGCGTCAAGGTCAGATCGCCAAGCACATAGTAGAGGCTGTTTCCCTTTGGCCAGTCCACCCCACACGCCTTGTAAAACCCATTGCCAAAGTAGATCCAGGCCATCTGCACAAACAACAGGCGCAACGCCCAGGGATGAACGAGCGCCGGCGCCTCCAGCAACGGGCGGGGCTGGATTCGCCATCCCTTCTCGACATCGTAGCGCATCCCGTGCCGGCGCCAGAACCAGGCATCGAAACTCCAGGCAGCGCCGCACGGGGTGAGCATCAGGTAGAACAGAGCAATGGTGCGGATCTGATCGCCGGCATTGTCGACGTAGGTGTTGATGTTGGCAATCGAGAGGGCGATGACCCAGGCGACCGCGGCCGCCCAGCGACTGAAAACACCAACAAGGAGAGAAAAAGTAGCAATGGCCCAGATCACCATGGCGGTGAGAATCACACCATGGCTCTCCACGTCTTCGAGCAGCGACCAGTTCCCACGCCCACGTTTGTGGTTGAACACCCAGCTGAACAACTCGGGGCTGCCCAGGCTGTCTTTTCCGAAGTAGAGCGCATGGTCGGGGATGTAGGTGCCGACAATGTCGAGCAACAGAAGCAGGGCGATGGCAATGCGCAGGATGGCCAGGCGTTCGGCGGCGACCGGTTCAGTAAGCCAGCGCCACCACCCCAGAGGCGGAGGAAACCAGGGTTTGAGCCCAACGACATACGGAGCGGGAGGAGAGGTGCTCATGGCAGCGCATCACCTTTCCATCTTGTCGTAGTATCCCGAGGAGGGGAGAAACATCTCCACCGGCCCATAGTGGGCGGAATCGGGTTCATGGTCGGGCTGCCAGCGCGCCAGCGGGCGCATCCCCTGGTAATCCCAGTTCCACGGGCGCGGGCCAGGCGGATCGGGGATGGTGTAGGTGCGCACCAGCAACAGCACCTGCGTTGGCGGCGGCACGTCCGGATTCTGGTGCTGGAACTCGCGCAACTTCCAGCGGAGAAAGGCGTGCATGCAGGGGCCTTCCTCGCGCACGCGGCTGCGAATCCGTTCGGTCCAGTTATCCAGAAGACGCTGCCCGGTCAGGCCGTCGCGATAGAGGGCGGTGTCGAGGTTCCCTTCGTAGCGACGCAGGCGAAAATGGCCCAGGCGAAAGTACGAGTGAATGTCGCGCGGTTCGTTCTCCGACAACCAGGTGACCGGGGGACGAACCCCGGGGGGATTCAGCGTGCTCACATCGTCGAGCCATTCCTTCTGCGGTTTTTTGGGGTCGTCCCAGCGAAACTGGACCGCCGGGAAACTGCTATGCTCGGAGACGTTGGGAGCGAAGAGCGACCACGATTGCTCCTGCCCGATGGCCTGGCCGTACCAGCGCGTGAACTTACGGGTGTCCTCAAAACAGGTGGTCAGGGCCGACTTCGTGGGGCTTCCTGGCGGCGGATCGGCCCAGTCACGCAGGCGCGAGGAGAGTTGAGCCAGCTGCCACACCCAGTCGTCGCGTTTCTTCGCCTTCTGCAGCTGTTCCGTGAGATCCGACTCCATGTGCACGAGATTGTCGCTCAGCATGAAGACGAACTGAAAAACGATAAACAACCCGAGCAGCACACGGGGGACCAGGTAGAGATACCGGAACAGGGGTTCGTGGGGGGAGGACGCTGGTTCGGTCATACAGAGAAATCTCGGGGCGGGGGTCACGCCGCGGCGCGGAGCAGGAGCGCCCCGCGCGGCGGCGCGGGATCACGGAGTTTCAACTATCGCCATACTCCGATTTCCATTCAAAGGCAGCCTTGATCTCGGGCTTCTTCAACTGAATCAGGCCAAGCACACCAAAGAGAATGTGAAAGATACCCAGGCTCGCGATGGCGATGATGCAGGCCGCCATGGCCCAGCCGTAGGACTCCAGGTTAACCATCTTGACCGCCCCAAACATCATGCAACCGGTGAGGAGGAAGCCAAACGCCAGGCCCACGCTCACCCAGGTGCGGATCACCCACTCGGCCGCCTTGGCCGTCTCAAAGGCTGCTTTCTCGGTCGCGTTGAGATCATCCAGCTTGAGTTCAACCAGGGGACGATCGTCGTCATCGGCGGGCTTGCGCTGGGTCTGATTGGCATCCGGGGTCTTGAACCGCGCTGGTTCGAGCATGGTGCCGTACTGGGTGAAGAAGACCGGCCACCAGATGACGCACATGTAGATGAAACCGCCAATGAAGCCGATGAAACCCAGGACGAGCAGGCCGTTTGAGGGGAGAGCAAGGGCCTGGGTGGCCGGGCCGCGCGGATCCTTCACGGTCAGGTCCGGCGCATATTCGATCTTGGGTTTCTTCTCTTCATTCTCCTCGTCGGGATCCTTGATAACCCCGTACATTCCGCCCACCTCTTCGTCGTCGTCCTTCAGCGAGGGCGCCTTGGGGGTGGGTTTGGCGGGTGCTGTCTTCTTGGCAACGGGTTTGGCCTTGCGCGCCGAGGGACGAGGCGCCTCGTCCTCGTCGTCGATGACCTCGACCACCTCGACCATCTGGCGAGCAGAGGAGGGTTTGCGCGCCGTGACGCGCGGCTCGTCCTCCTCGTCAGGCGCCAAAAAAACAGCGCCGCACTTGGGACAGCTGACTTTCTTGCCGGCCGGCACCGGCTTGCTCGGCTTCAGCACGGCCTCGCATTCCGGACAGATAATCTTGGCCACGGTCGTAAGACCTCGTAGAGGGTCGGAGTTCTCGCTGATCCGAAGGGAAAAGAGGGGCCCCGCCTGGGCGCGCCCCTAAAAGGTAATCCTACTCCATCAGAAAGGCTTTCGCCAGACACTGATCAGGGCGCGCTGTCCAAGAACTTGCATGGGCACCTGGCGCAACAGTTTCCAGCCCGCCGCGCGCGCCGCTTCCTTCAGCACAGCCGCCTCGCTGACCAGCAACACGGCGATCCCGCCTCGTTTCAAAACGCGATCATACTCCGGAATCATACAGCGATAAAGCGGACCGATTTCCTCGGGATTGCTGAGCTGTTTGCCAAACGGCGGATTGGAGACCAGGCGATCGATACTCAGGTCCGCCAGCGGCAGACGGGTGGCCTCCCAGCACGCCAGCAAGGCGGGGCTGAGACGGCGCAGATTGGCGCTGGCGGCCCGGACCGCGGCCCGTTCCCGATCTCCGCCCAGAACAGTCAGTCCCCGCTCAGCGCGATGGGCATCGAGTACCTCGGCGACAATCGTTCCCGCCCCGCACATCGGATCAACCACCACCTGCCCGCTCCGGATGTCCGCCAGGTGAACGAGAGCCGCGGCGACGGTCGGGCGCAGCGACGCCGGGAGATGCTCCGCCTTGTACGTGCGATGGCGCATCGTCCGGTCCGACAGACGCAGACCACACACCGCCGAGGGACCATCGATCGTCAACCAGACCTCGATGGCCGCGTTCTCCTCGGCAGGTCGCCAGCTCTCGGGGAACTTGCCGGCCAATCCCTGCGCCAGCGCCTTGCGGGCATCGCGGCGCAGGTAGCCGTGCTTACCGGTCATCTGTGTCACCAGGTGGTAGGTCGGCTTTCCCTTCGGCTTGGGGTGGATGCCATGATGCAACCGCAACAGCTGATCCCAGCGAACCTCGTGGCTGGTCCAGCGACGAATCCGCTCCAGATCCTCGGCGCGGTAGGTGAGTTGGTCGGTCCCCCAGCCCAGGAGAAAAACATCCTCGGTGGTGCGCAATTCGAGCAGCTCGGGGGTGAGTTCGGGCACGCGAAAGACCAGGAGGCCGCGCATGGTCTTCTTGACCTCGCCACCCAGGCGCTGCGCAATCTCCTCGCCAGCGATCTCCTCCAGCCCGGGCTGAACAATCGCATAACAGGGAGGAAGTTCGGGAGCGGGACGCTGTCTGGCCATGGGGCCCCTCTCTTGCAGGAAAGCTGGCTGTCGTTATACTGACAGGCGGGGAAAGAAAAGAGGATGGCACACAATTAGCAAAACAGAGACGAGGAGGCCCCCGGGCGAACGGCACTGGGGGAGTGGAAGCCAACCTGCCACGACCAAATCGACGCGAGTCTCAGTCTTGAGTGAGGGGTTCACTGCATGGTCGAGCCGATGCTGATCGATCTCAAAGCGCTACTGGTGGAACGGCCCGATTGCGACGCCGGCACTGTCTCGAAGGTGCGCGAAGCGCTGAGCCAGGGAGGCACCCAGTTTCGCACACTTCGGGATGTGACCGATGTGCTGAAGAAGAAACTCGAAGGGGCGGCTCCGCCGACGGCTTCGACCTGGCATTTGAAACTGGGGATCGCCCTGTTCTTTCTGGGCCACACCGCCGAGGCGGCCGACCACCTGCGCCAGGCGCAGGGGGCGCTGGCCAATTTCACCCTGGGGCGGGCGCTGTCGTCGCTGGGGCAGTATGACGATGCTCTGCAGGCGTATGAGCGGGCCGAGAAGTCCGGCTACAACGCCAGCCAGGTCAAGTTGCAGCGTGCGGGCATTTATCGCCACCAGGGGAACCTGACGCAGGCACGCAGCATCCTGGGCGAACTGAAGGATCTCTCCAGCCATAGCGCGGAGTATCACTTCCAGCTGGCCAGTTGCGCCATGAGCGAGGGTGAACGAACCAAGGCGATCGAGCATCTGGAACGCGCCGTGGAACTCGATCCCGGGCACACCGGAGCGCTCTTCCAGCTGGGGCACGCCAACGACCTGGCCGGCAACGACGACGAGGCGATTTCCTACTACGAACGCGCCTTGAAATATCCGCCGGTCCATGTGGGCACACTGGTGAATCTTGGCGTGCTCTACGAGGATTCCGAGCGGTACGACAAGGCGGAGGAGTGCTATCAACGCATCCTGGCCACCCGGGGCACCGACGAGCAGGCCCGCCTCTTCCTCAAGGATGCCCAGGCCTCGCAAACGATGCGCTACAACCCCGAAGACGATGCGGCGATGAGTCGCTTCAGCCAGGTGCTGGAGATTCCGGTCACCGATTTCGAGCTGTCGGTGCGCAGCCGCAACTGCCTGAAAAAGATGAACATCCGCACGCTGGGCGATCTGACGCGCGTCAGCGAGCAACAGTTGCTCAGCAGCAAGAACTTTGGCGAAACCTCGCTCAACGAGATCAAGGAGATGCTCGCCTCCAAGGGACTGCGCCTGGGGCAGTCGCTGGAAGAAGGCAGCCAGAGCGAGATGCGCTACCGTCCGCCGCAGCAACCGCTCTCCGAGGCCGAACAGGCCGTGCTGAACAAGAGCGTGAGTGAGCTGAACCTGTCGGTGCGGGCGCGCAAGTGCATGAACCGGCTAGGGATAAACACGCTGGGCGAATTGACGCAACGCAGCGCCGATGAACTGCTGGAATCGAAGAATTTCGGCATGACCTCGTTGACCGAGGTGCGTGAAAAGCTCGCGATGTATGGCCTCACTTTGCGGGGCGATTGACCCGCCTGGCGCACGCCACCTCTCAGGGATAGTCTCCTTTCGGCACGCGAAAGGAGACTATCGTGGATCGTACATGGTTCTTTGAAAGTGCCTGTTTTTGCCCGGGATTCTCACCCATGGCCATCCGGTTTGAACTGTTGACCACCGAGGGGAGAGCCCGACGCGGCAGGCTGGCCACCTCGCACGGCGTGCTCGAAACGCCGGTTTTCATGCCGGTTGGCACCCAGGCCAGTGTCAAGGGGTTGACACCGTCTCAGGTCGAGGAGGCGGGCGCCACCATCCTGCTCGGCAACACCTATCACCTTACCCTGCGCCCGGGCGATCAGCTGATTGCCGACCTGGGCGGATTGCACCGCTTCATGAACTGGTCGCGGCCCATCCTCACCGACAGTGGGGGCTTTCAGGTCTACAGCCTGGCCACCGCACGCAAGATCGATGATCACGGCGCCCTCTTTCGCTCGCACATCGACGGGGCCTTGCTGGAACTCACCCCCGAAAAGGTGATCGCCATTCAGGAGAATCTCGGTTCCGACATCGCCATGTGCCTGGATGAGTGTCCCCCCGCCGAGAGCAAACCCGAGAAACTGCGCGAGGCGGTGTTGCGCAGCATTCACTGGGCGGAACGGTGCAAGGAAGCGCATCGTCGTTCGGACCAGGCATTGTTCGCCATTGTGCAGGGAGGGACGAACGTCGAGCTGCGCGCGGAGTGTGCGCGCGCCCTGATCGGGCTGGATTTCCCGGGCTATGCGCTGGGAGGGTTCAGCGTGGGCGAGACAATGGAGCAGATGGTCGCCGCCCTGGCACCCACGGCCCAGTTGCTCCCGGAGCACAAGCCGCGCTACCTGATGGGAGTGGGGCGCCCCGAGGATATTCTGGAGGCAGTTGCCTGCGGGATCGACATGTTCGATTGTGTGTTGCCGACCCGCAATGGGCGAAATGCCTCGGCGTTCACGCGCCGCGAAGGGAGCCTGCGCTTACGCAATGCGTGCCACAAGCGAGATCCGGCTCCCCTGGAGTCCGATTGTCCGTGTTACACGTGCCGCCACTTCAGCCGGGCGTATCTGCACCATCTGTTTCTGGCGGAGGAGATGCTGGGGCCAACGTTGTTGTCGTTGCACAACGTGGCCTTTTACTGTCGGCTGATGGCGGAGATTCGGCAGGCGATCGAGCAGGGGTGCTTTGGGGAGTTCCGTCGGGTCTGGCTTGCCCGGCAAGGCACACCTGCTTAAGATACTCTCTTTCCCTCTTGCTTTTCGCCCCTGGGAAGGTTGCGCATGCTCCTTGCATTCATACTCTGGGCCGCCGACGAAGCACAACAACCGGGCAAGGATGGCACGGCTGGACTGGCGTTCAACATTCTGCTCTTTGGAGGGATCTTCTTCCTGTTCTGGCTGATCGTGATGCGGCCCGCGCGGCGACAGGAAGCGGAGCGCCAGAAACTATTGTCTCAACTGGAAAAGAACGATCGCGTCCTGACCAATGCGGGAATCTATGGCTATGTGGTGTCGGTGAGCGACAAGGAGGACGAGGTTACCATCAAGATCGATGACAACGTAAAAGTGAAGATGGTACGCGGCAGCATTGCCCGCAATCTCACCAAGGAAGACAAGCTCGCGCAACAAGAGCTCACGCAGAAGGAAACCGCCTCGGCGGAAAGGAAGTGAAGTGACCCTCCCCTCACCCTGTTCCCTTCGCTGTGCCTGCACAGGGCTGAAGGGGAGACGAGGTGATTGATTCGACCTTAGGAAAAGGCATTCATTCCGACCATGAAACAGTTCACCTCTCGCATCGCGATCTGCGTCACTCCGGTGGTGTTAAGCATTGCGATCGTCTTGATCGCCTTGTGGAACTACACGCAGCCGCCGCTGCAACTATTTGGCTACCGGATCTTATCGGGCATGAACTTCAAGCTCGGATGCGATCTGGTCGGCGGCACCATCCTGGTGTACGAGATCGATCCGGCCAAGAAACCCCAGGATTTCGACAAGGATAAGCTGGTCGCGGCGTTGAAGAAGCGCCTGGATCCGGCGGACCTTTACAACATCACCATCCGTCCGGTGAGCGATACCCGCGTGGAGGTGATTCTCCCCACGGGCGGGCGTCATCGTGTTCAGGCCGAGGAAAAGATCTGGGAAGAGTTTCTCGACAAGGTGCGCCAGGAGTACAAACTCGGCGATACCAAGCTCGACATTCGTCGCGGTAACACCGCCGAGGTGGTGAGCGAGGTCTTCAAGGCCACGCGGCCCTCGGAGGAGAGCATCAAGGAGTTCATTACCAAGAACTACACCGCCGATGCTGATGCCGCCAAGAACAAGACCAACTGGGACAATCTCCTCAAGAAGGTGAAGGATCAGTGGTCGCTGGACAAGTTGACCGAGGCCGATGCGCCGGTGGGCGATACCACGGTGCTGACAGCTCGTGTGCGCGATCGCGCCAAACCAACGGTCGCCGAGATCGAGAAGTTCCTCGAAGAGAACTACAACGCGGGCCAGAAACGCGAACTGACCGGGGACGAGGTCGAACGCATCAAGGAACTGATCTCGCGCGTGGGTAGCCTGGAGTTTTTGATCGTTGCCAATTCCCAGGACGATCGAGCCGCGATCGATGCCGCCGAGAAATGGCTCACTGATCCCAAGAACCAGGAAGAGTTGAAGCAACGCAACATCGAAGGCGCGGCTCCCCCGATGCCCCCTGGCCCGGAAGATGGCGCCTACAAGGCGACCATGCATGGCGAAACCTACTACTACACCTATCGCTGGGTGGAACTGGGCAAGAACTATCTCCACTCCATGCACCTGAACAACGCCGCGAGCACCGAGAAGAGTGGTAACGCGGCATCCACCTGGCAAGCCTTCAATCTGGCACGGGAGAACCCCAAGGAACGAGGGGTGATCCGCTACAACTCCGAGTTGTTCTACAGCCGTCCGATTCTGAACCCGAGTCGGCTCTCGGAGAAGGATAAGGACAAGAAGTACGAATACTTCATGCTGGTGCGCAACCCGCACAAGGGAGAAGAGGTCACGGGGGAGTATCTCATCAACGCCCGTGAAGACCAGGATAAGCAAGGAAAACTTGCGGTCGGGTTCCGGTTCAACTCCGAAGGCGCCAACCGCTTCTACGAACTGACTTATCGTAATCGTCCCGACGGCAAGGAACGTGGGGCCTTCACCCGGGCCCTGGCGATCGTGCTCGATGACCAGATCATGTCCGCACCGCACCTTCAGGACGTGATTCGCGATAGCGGTGTCATCAACGGTGGTGATGCGGGGTTTTCGCGCAAGGAAGTGGATCTGCTGATCACGGTGCTACGGTCCGGGGCACTCCCCGCCACGCTGATCCCCCAGCCCGTGAGTGAAAACACCATGGGGGCCACCCTCGGGGATGACACCATTCGCTGGGGAACGATTTCGGTCTTCGTCTCGTTCCTCGCCGTGCTGGCATTCATGGTCTTCTACTATCGCTTTGCCGGGTTGGTGGCGTGTGTTGCCTTGCTGGCGAACCTCCTTCTCACCGTTGCCTTCATGGTGGCGGTCAGTGCCACCTTCACCCTCCCCGGCCTGGCTGGTCTGGTCCTGATGCTGGCGATGGCTGTCGATGCCAACGTCCTGATTTATGAACGCATCCGCGAAGAACGCGAACGCAACAATAGCCTGGCGCTCTCCATTCGCCACGGTTACGATCGTGCCTTGCCCACGGTCATCGACACTCACCTGAGCAGCATCTTCACCGCCATCGTGCTCTACGTGGTGGGGAACGATCAGCTCAAGGGGTTCGGCATCAGTTTGACGGTCGGTCTGCTGATCAGCCTGTTCACCTCGTTGTACATGACCCGGGTGCTCTTTGACATCTGGATGTACAAGGGCTGGCTGACCAAGTTGAGCATGGTTCGCTTCCTGGCGACCCCCAACTGGCCGTTCATGTCGATCCGCAAGCAGTGCTTTGCCGCCACGGTGATCTTCACCATCTTCGGGCTGTTGCTCTTCCTCTATCGAGGACGAGACGGTCTGAACATGGACTTCGTGGGTGGAACGGTTTACACCGGCGAGCTCAAGGATTACGAGTCGGTGGCCGATCTGCGCAAGGAACTCGAAGAGCGCTCGCGCCAGGAGGAGTTCCTCAAGCTCAAGGAATTGCCCAAGGAAGAGCCGCCCGGGAGCTCGCGCTGGTTGCTCACCTATGCCAAGGATGGGCAGGAACGGCGTGTGGTGGTGCAGGGCGATCCGGCCGCGAAGGACGAGGCCCAGCGCAAGGTGACCCCGGAGTATGTGAAGGAGCACGCCGAGAAATTCCCCGTGGCCGCGGTGGAACTCCTCTTTGTCTCGGGAGCCAACGAGAATGGCAAGTCGCGCTTCTTCACCATCCGCACCGAGGAGAAATCGCGCGACCTGGTGCAGGCGGCCATCGCGCGCTTGCTGGGCGACAAGCTGAAGAACAACCAGATGGAGGGATACTACGCCGACCAGGTCACTCTCCTCACTCCCGGGAAAACGCCCTTTGCAGATAGCAAAACAACCATTGAAGAGGCTTTCAAAAAGGCCAACGTGAAAGTGGCCCGCGTGGAGGATCGCGGCACCGAACGGGAAGGCAAATTGCAGGCGTGCGAGGTGTACCTCGGCGAGCGCACCAGGGTATCTGCCCTGGAGCCGATCCTGGCCGCTCTCAAGAAAGAGAAGAAGGTGGACCGGGTCGCCTTCCGGGAAGTGACCATCGATCTCAGCGATTTTGCCTATCTCGCTCAGGTGAAATCGTTGCTGGAGGCGGAACTGCGCAGCCGCAAGGCGCTCAGCGAGAGCCAGACGCTCACCCTCAGCAAACGCAAGGGGACCGACGAGAACGAGGATCGGTACAAGTCGTTCCTGGTGCTCTTCCCGGTGCCGATCGCGGAAGATGCCCTGATCAGCTCCATGAAGGGCTT
This sequence comes from Planctomycetota bacterium, assembly GCA_029777335.1. GTDB lineage: Bacteria > Planctomycetota > Planctomycetia > Gemmatales > Gemmataceae > JAKOSN01. The sequence continues at coordinate 30,225 of JAKOSN010000066.1, read as the reverse complement.
TGGCGAGGAACTGTCGCAACGACCAATCCCGGTGCGGCTGGAGAATTTCGACAGCCAGCTGGCGGCCGAAACCCAGGGGCGGGCTCTGTACGCCATCCTCGCCAGCTGGGGCGCCATTTTGCTCTACCTGTGGTTCCGCTTCGGCAGCTGGACCTTCGGTGCCGCCGCCGTGCTCTGCCTGGTCCACGACCTGTGCTTCACGCTCGGGTTCATTGCCATCGCCCACTATCTGCACGATACCTTCCTCGGCCGCTTCTTGTTGCTGGGCGACTTCAAGCTGGATCTCCCTGCCATCGCCTCGTTGCTGACCCTGATCGGCTATTCGGTGAATGACACCATCGTGGTCTTCGATCGGATTCGCGAGGTACGAGGCAAAAACCCGGCGCTCACCCCGCAGATGATCGACGACAGCATTAACCAGACACTGAGCCGAACGATGCTGACATCGTTCATCACGCTGCTGGTGGTGCTGGTGCTCTACCTCATCGGTGGGGAAGGGGTGCACCTCTTCTCGTTCATCATGGTGGTGGGCGTGGTCGTCGGGACCTACAGCTCGATCTGGATCGCCAGCCCGCTGCTGTTGATCTTCGGCGAGGGAAGCGCCGCGACGGTTGCCGAGCGGGAACGAGCCCGGCCGGCGGCTGAGGCCGGCGCCTGACCCATCCGCCTGGAACGCTGCAGGAGCCGCAGCATGGCGTCGTCCAACACGCCATGCTGCGGCTCCTGTTCTTTGCGTATAATGGGAGGACATCCGCACCATTCTCGGGAGATTCACTCGTGTCCACTCATCCCTCGTCGTCGGTCGATGCCCTCAACAAACTCGGCTCGTTTTACCTCGGTCGCGAATACGACCTGGCGCAGAAAACCCTTCTGCCCGCCGAGGTGCACTACGAGGCGAAGGATCTGTGCACGCACGGGGTGGTGGTGGGTATGACGGGGTCGGGCAAAACTGGCCTGAGCCTGGCGTTGCTGGAGGAGGCGGCGCTCGACAACATCCCCTGTATCATGATCGACCCCAAGGGAGATCTCACGAATCTTCTGCTGCAGTTCCCCGATCTGGAACCGCGCGACTTTCAGCGCTGGATCAACCCCGAGGAGGCGGCGCAGAAAGGGGTGTCGCTGGAAGAGCACGCCCGGCAAACAGCCCAGCGCTGGCGCCGGGGGATTGAGGAATCGGGGCAACCCCTGGCGCGCCTGGCCGAACTGAAAAATAAGGCGGATTTTCGCATCTATACTCCGGGGAGCGAGGCGGGATTGCCGCTGTCAATCCTGCAAACCTTCGCCGCGCCCAGGGGAAACATTCTGCGCGAGGATCTCAACCAGAAGATCGATGCGACCGCCTCGGCACTTCTGGGGCTAACCGGCATTTCGAGCGATCCCGTGCAGTCGCGTGAGCACATCCTGATCGCCCAGTTGCTGCTGAATGCCTGGAGCCAGGGGCGCGACATCGACCTGCCACAACTGATCAGCCAGGTTCAGGAGCCCCCCATCCGCAAGGTCGGGGCGCTCGATATCGACACGTTTTACAAGGAAAAAGATCGGCTCAAGCTGGCGATCGCGCTGAACAACATCCTCGCTGCGCCGAGCTTCTCCACCTGGCTGATGGGCGAACCGCTCGATCTGGGGCAATTGCTCTCAGGCGGTCAGAAGACGAGACAGTTGATCTTCTATGTCGCTCATCTGGACGACTCGCAGCGCATGTTCTTCATCACCCTGTTGCTCTCGGAAATCCTCAGCTGGACCCGCAAGCAGACGGGGACCACCAATCTGCGCGCCCTCGTCTACTTTGATGAGGTTTTTGGGTATTTGCCGCCGCATCCCGCCAATCCCCCAACCAAGCAGCCGTTGATGACGCTGTTCAAGCAGGCGCGGGCCTTTGGGGTGGGGGTGCTGCTGGCGACGCAGAATCCCGTCGATATCGATTACAAGGCGTTGAGCAATGCCGGAACGTGGTTTGTCGGCAAGTTGCAGACTGAACGCGACAAGGCTCGCCTGATCGACGGGCTGGAAGGGGCGGCCGCCGAACGCGGGGCCGGCTCGGCACGACCCTATCTGGAAAAAACGATTTCGGCACTCGGCAATCGCCTCTTTTTGATGCACAACGTCCATCGCGGCGGAGAGCCGAAGGTGTTTCAAACGCGCTGGGCGTTATCCTTCCTGCGTGGTCCCATGTCGCGCGAGGAGATCGCCACCTTGATGGCGCCGGTGAAGGCGGGGAGGGCGCAGGATGCGACGCCCCATGCAGTCCCGGTCGCGCCGACGCCCGCGGTTCCGCCTCCATCTGTGGTGGCCCCGCCGGCGCCCCCGAACGTTCCCTTGCCGGTCGCCATTCCGGTCGCTCCTGAACCAGCGCCCCTGCCACAAGCGATTCCGGTGGCGTCGGCCCAGGCATCCGCTGCAAATGACATTACCTTGACACCCGTCACGCCCATGGGAAGCGTGACGGCGATCCAGATTCATGGTCGAACCTTGCCCACCGCGACCGTGCGTTTGATTCTCCCCGCCGATTATCCGCAGTTTTACCTGACCGTGCACGGCTCAGCACCCGCGGGAGGGGCCCTTGTCTATGTGGGGCATGCCTATGGGCACGCCGAGGTGGTCTGCACCGACAAGAAGATGGGGCGGGATTATCGCCGCACGCTCACCTTGCTGGCAGTGGCGCCGGAGAGCGGACCGATCGACTGGCGCAAGGCGGAGACAATCAGCCCGGCGAGCGAAGCGCGTCCGCGCGACGGCGCGCTCTGGACCGAGGTGCCCGCCACGCTGGAATCGGTGAAGAAGATCAAGGATCTGGAAAAGGCGTTTGTCGACTTTCTGCAGAGCACCAAGGTGGCGATTCCTTCCAATCCCGGGCTGAAGATGTCGAGTGAGCCCGCCGAGGAGCCGGCTGCCTTTCTCAACCGTTGCCAGAGCGTTGCCTGGAAGGAATTTGAGAAGGCGCTGGCCAACGACCGGGCGATGTATGCGGCAGAGTTTGCCCGCTATCAGGCACCCCTTCCCGAACCGCCTCCCCCAGCGCCGAGCCTTTCCTGGGAAGAACGCTGGCAGACGTACCAGACGGCCACTCCCTGGAAGGCGACGTCGAATACCCCCCTGACGCCCCGGCAGCTGCAGCAACTGGAGAACCTCGAAGGCGACTGGCATCGCGAGGTGCGCGAACAGGCGGCCAAATGGCAACGGTTGGCGGAGGCAATTCAGGACATGCACCTGTCACCGAACAAGAAGGATATCCGCGTGGTCCATCTCGGCCTGGCCTGGGTGCCCTTCTGGCAAGGCGCCCCCGGGACCGCCCTGATCCCCGCCTACCGGGCGCCATGATTTTTTCGCCGACCCCGTTGACGGGCGGGACACAAAGAGTTAGAACTTTGTATAACTCGATTATACGAGGTTATACAGAGGTGTCCCATGATTCGACCCGTGTGTCGGCGTGCCTTTACCCTGATCGAATTGCTGGTGGTGATCGCGATTATTGCGATCCTGATTGGTCTGCTTCTGCCAGCAGTCCAGAAGGTGCGCGAGGCGGCATCCCGTCTGCAATGTCGAAACAATCTCAAGCAGATTGGGCTGGCGTTGCACAATTACCACGATCGCAACGGCAGTTTTCCGCCGGGTTATCGCAGCGGCTCGGCCTCGTTCAATGGTCCGGGGCAGGGGCCAGGGTGGGGCTGGGCGGCCTCCTTGCTCGACGATATTGAGCAGGGCAATCTGCAAGGGCGCATCGCGTTCAATCTCGATATTGGCAATGCCGCCAACGCCGCGGTCCGCGTGCAACCGCTCAAGGTGTTTCTCTGCCCCTCTGATAGTCCGGGGACACCCACGTTTGTGACCAGTGGAAATCCTGTGGAGGTCGCGTTCGCCAACTATGTCGGCATGTATGGGACCGCCGAGGTGAGCGAAAACCCCGACACCGGCAACGGCGTGTTCTACCGCAACAGTCGAGTGCGCATCACCGAGATTAGCGATGGTACAAGTAACACGCTGGTGGTGGGAGAACGGTGCAGTCGCAAGTCGCCGCAGACCACGTGGACGGGGGCGGTCACCAACTGTATCGTTCCGCCTCTGAATCCGGCCTTTGAGAGCGAAGGTCCCCCGGTGCTGGTTCTGACCAATACCGGCGTCGCCGCCGAAGGGCGCGTGCCGAACAATGCGCTGGATCACGTGGAGGATTCGTCCAGCAACCATCCCATGGGGGTGAATTTCCTCTTCGGCGATGGCTCCGTGCGCACCATCAACAACAGCATCAGCCCCGCCGTCTGGCAGGCACTGGGAACGCGCAATGGCGGGGAGGTCGTGCCCGGAGATTTCTGAGCCGGAATTATCCCCGCTGATTCGCGGGTTCCCCTGGCGCACGCAGGCCGTCGGGAAGGTAGAATGGGCGGAGCACGAGAGCTGACGGAGCGGCGGGGCACTACCGAGGGGATCGCCTGGGCTTTCCGACGAGCGACAGGATTACGCCATCGAGGAATCAAGCGGGGAAGCATCGTTTTCCAAGCGAAACGGTGAAAACGTGAAGCACCCTTCTTCTGCCCGGCGAATCGATGGTCGGAAATACTCGACTATTCCGAGAGGGGGAATCCGATGAGTGACGAACTGGCTCGCCGTGATGCGGTGAAGGCGGTGGCGGCCACGGGAGGATTGTTTCTGTTGAGCGGCCTGGCGTCTGCCAGGGAGCGCGACGAACCTGGCGGGCTGAGCGGGGAGTGGTTCAATGGCGGCAAGCTGGACCAACCCTGTGCCATCTTGCAGATGGGGCGGGTCTTGCTCCTGATCAACGAAAAAGGCGACCTGGCGACCGGGCAGATGACCGAGGCCAATCAGTTCACCGTCCTCAAGGGGTGGGGCGGGAGCGTGGTGGGGCGCATCGTCGATCGGGGGAAGGTGATTGCCTGGAAGGGAGGCGGGGCCTGGAAGAGGGGTTAGTCAGATAAAAAGACTCTAAATAGAGCTTTTTCGTGCGGGCAGGCGCGGACAGCCGAGTGCTGCTGTGTCTGCCCGCGCCATTTCCATGCTCTCCCCGCGTGACAGCCTGTTGCCAGTCGGTGCCGATCAGCGTGAGGCTTCTCTGGCGATGACTCCCAGGGGGTGAACGCAAAACCCTGCAAAAGTTGCTGGCACCCGTGCGTGGATTGTCGTAAAGTGCCTGAGATTTGAACGCCCTCACATTTCCCTGGCCCAGGAAAAGGAACGATCGATGTTGAATGGGTTGCGCTATCTCCTCTGGTTGATCGGCCGGGGACTCCTCGCGCTTCGCTACCGAATTCAGGTGCAGGGACTGGAACAGGTGCAAGCACTGAAGGGGAAGTGCGTGGTGATCCCCAATCACCCCGGCTACATGGATCCGACGATTCTGCTGATCGTTCTGTGGCCGTACCTGCGTCCACGGCCCATGCTCTACGAGGAGAACTTCAAGAATCCGTTTTTGTGGCCGATCATGAAGATCCTCAATGCCGTCCAGGTCCCGGATCTGGAACAGGCGAGTGCGCAGGCGCGCGAGCGCGCAAAGGAAGCGGTCGGGAACGTGATCGAGGGGCTGCAAAAAGGGGAGAACCACATTCTGTGGCCGGCGGGGCACATTCAACGCGACGGCGTGGAGCGCCTGGGCGGAGCCCGTGCGATTGCCGATATCCTGGAGGCGGTTCCGGATGCCTCGGTGATGCTGGTGCGCACACGCGGTCTGTGGGGGAGCATGTTCGGCTTTGCCCAGACGGGGGCCCGGCCGCAGTTGATCAAGCTTCTTTTCAAGAGCGCGGGCTATCTGCTGGGGAACGTTCTCTTTTTCATGCCGCGGCGCTCGGTCACCATCACCATTGAGGTTCCGGACCGCAAGGCCATGCCCGAGCCGCGGCGCGAGGTGCTCAACCCCTGGCTCGAAGCGTGGTACAACCAGGGTGGACCCGAGGATCCCAGCTACGTTCCCTATCACTTTTACTTCGGCGCACGCACCTTCCAGTTCCCCGAAGCGATCCTGGTTCATCCGGTGGATCTGAGCAAGATCAAGGAAGAGACAAAGGTCGAGATTGCCCACCTTGTGGAACAGAAGTTGAATCGCCCGTTGACCGAGGCGGAGAAGGCTCCCGAGACCACCTTCGATCAACTTGGGTTAGACTCGCTCGATCGCATGGACCTGACGTTGAAGGTGGAACAACGCTTTGGCTTTTCCAGTGATCAATCGCCCGTGAATCTGGGGCAGTTGTGGGCGCTGGCGCAGGGGTTGATCGAAAAAGGTCCGCCGCGTCCCGCTCCACCGGAGTGGTTTGCTCCCCTCTCGCGTGATGGGCTCCTCACCGTGGAGGGCGACACCCTCCCCGCCGCCTTTGTGACCTGTGCCTTGAAGCATCGGCGTGAGGTGGTGGTGGCAGACGACCTGGCTGGTGCCTTGACCTACGAGCGTTTGCTGGTGGTGGTCGTGGCCCTGTCCAAACGGCTTCGCCAACTGCCCGAGCCCAATGTGGGGTTGCTGCTCCCCGCCTCGGTTGCCGGCGATTTGCTCTTTTTCGCGCTCCACCTGGCGGGCAAACTGCCGGTAGTTCTCAACTGGACCACGGGCCCCAAGAACCTCGCCCACGCCGCCGAGGTGATGGGGTTGAAGCACGTGGTGACTTCCAGGGCATTTGTGGACCGCACGTTGATCGAGGTGGCGGGGACCCAGTATCTCTACCTGGAGGAGCTCCGCAAGGAGATTGGGAAGCTCGAACTGCTGATCACCCTGGCCCAGGTACGGTATTTCCCGGGGCGGATTCAGCATCTGGTGCCCGCGCTCGATCCGCACCAACCCGCCGTCGTCCTCTTTACCAGTGGATCGGAGAAAGCTCCCAAGGCAGTTCCGCTCACACACCAGAATATTCTGAGTGATCAGCGGCTGGGCATCCCTGTCATGGGGTTGAACCACAAGGATGTCATCCTCGGCTTTTTACCTGCGTTTCACAGCTTTGGGCTGACGGTAACGGGGTTGTTGCCGTTGCTCACGGGGATGCGGGTGGTCCATCATCCCGATCCGACCGATGCCTCGGGGCTGGCACGCAAGATCGCTGCCTACAAACCGACGCTCCTGGTGGGCACGCCAACCTTCGTGAGTTACATTGTTGAGCGCGCCAGCAAGGGCGATCTCGATTCGCTGCGCATGATTGTGGTTGGGGCCGAGAAGTGTCCGCGCCAACTGGTGGAGCGCTGTCGTGCGCTCGTTCCCCATGCGGTTATGGTGGAGGGGTACGGCATCACCGAATGTGCGCCGGTGGTGGCGGTCAATCCGCCGTCGGCTCCGCGCGAGGGAACGGTGGGCAAAGCACTGCCGGGAATCGAGGTAATTGCGATCGATCTGGAGACCGAGAAGCGACTCCCCGCGGGGCAAATGGGGATGCTCCTGGTCCACGGGCCGACGGTGTTTCCGGGGTATCTGGGCGGGGAAACCTCCAACCCCTTCCTGGAGTTGGAGGGGAAACGCTGGTATGTCACCGGGGACCTGGGCGAAATCGATGCCGATGGCTACATCTGGTTCCGCGGGCGGCTGAAGCGGTTCCTCAAGGCCGGCGGAGAGATGATCTCCCTCCCCGCGCTGGAAGAACCTTTCGCCCGGCTCTATCCGCCGACCGAGAAGGGGCCGCGTGTGGCGGTCGAGGGAATCGAGACTCCGGGGGGAGGCCGCAAGGTGATCCTCTTCACCACCGAGCCGATCGAGCTGCTGGAAGCGAATGCCCACCTGGTCGAGGCAGGTTTCCACGGGGTGATGCGCCTGGACGAGGTGCGACGCGTGGCGTCGATTCCCATCCTGGGCACCGGCAAGACCGATTACAAGGTGCTGCGCGCCGAGATCGCCGCGGAGTTCGCCCACATGCACACGTAACCAGCCTGGCGCGGAGGCGAGACGACTAATCGTTTCGCGGCTTCTCAGGAGTTTGAAGATCCTCGGCGTAGCTTTTCCACGCAGCAGTGGAACTCCCCAGCTCCTTGCCGGTGAGTTCGCGCAGCACACGGAGGATCGCCTCGCGCTGCGGATAGCTGGCGGTTGAGGGTGCCTTCTGGCCCCGAGCGATCTCTGCCTCGGTCGCCAGGCGGATGCGCACCAGGAAGTCGTAGCGCTGCTGCTCGGGCCAGGGTTTGGCCTTCTCCACGGTCATCATGGTGGAGAAATCGGGTCGTAAATAGGTGATGTCCGCCCGGACAAATGCTCCCGTGGGGCGGCTGTAATATTCCCGCGGAAGCGGCACTCCTGGTTCCATCACCCGCCCGGGAACCCAGTCGGTGTGGCTGAAGGAAGGAGGATGGCACAAACAGCAGTTCCGCAGGTGATTGATGCGAACCAGTTCCTGCACTTGCAGTTTGCCCGTTGGTTTGCTCCGGAAGGGGAAGCGGGGGTCGCCCAGGTCGAGCAAGGCTACCAACTTTGGGACCGTGGTCAACTCGTGAAGCTCAATCAGGGCCTCGGCGGCATGATCGGCCACCGGCGGCCAGACATAACGCAGTCCCTCCAGCAACCCTGATTCGCATTCCCTGAGCGGACGTTTCTTTAACTCTGCTGCCGCCGCCTTGCGAATCGCCGCGTCGGGATCGTAGAGGGCCCGTGCCACCAGAGCTTTACTGGACTCAGGGCCAGGGATGCGTCCCAGTTCTTCCACCAGCAACCGGCGATAGTCCGTGTCCTCCACCTGTAATACCTGGGTGAGAACCGGGACGACATTGACCGATTGGGTGACCTTTTCACCGGGCCAGGTGACTTCAAAGAGAGTGCGGAGGTCCGTGAGCGGGCGCAACTCCGACCGAGGCAAGCCGGGGGCGGTCATCAACGTCCGACCTGTTTTCCGGTCCAGCAGGGAGATCTGCCCTGTCGCATCACGTTTGAACAGCGCGGTCATGAAGGACCCTTGCCCAGAGATCATCGCCCACCGGGCGGACCAGTGCAGGTCGGCTGTCCCCCGCCCGAGGGTTTCCGCAGCCCTTGGAGTCAAGAGCGAGGACGCACCAGTTTGCACCGGGAGGCCAGCTTCCGTCGCCTGGTGCAACACTTGAGTCAGGAGGCGGGCAAGGTGTGCCTCCTGGATCGGGTCGCGTTTGGATCCGGGGATCAACTTCTCCTTCGGTGTGCTGGCATGGGTGATCAATGCGCTGCGTAGATCCGCCACCCCAGGGAGATCGATTTCGGGAATACGATGCAGTTGCTCGCTCAGCGTGGGTTCGGGGGGAGGGGCTGGATGCTGCGCGGGGATTGCGCGACCCGCACTCGGGAGAGAAGCGGAAAGCGTGGTGGCGGGCAAGGAGGGAACGATGACCGGGGGTGGGGCGATCGGCGGACGTTGAACCGGGGGCGTGTGCGGCTCTGCGGGAGCAGGCGGCGGATTGTCTGGCTGGACAGCAGGCAAGGGGTTGGAAGGACGCGCGGCGAGAGGAGGGGGAGTCCCCCTCATCTGAGGCTCACCCGGGAGGGGACTGGTCCAGTGGCGGAGCCAGATAATCAGCGCGCCGAGAGCGAGTCCGCACACCAGTATCGTCCCGGCCACGACCGGCCAGTAAATCGGAAGGTGGTGAATCGGTGGGTTTGGGACCTCGACCGGAGGGTGTTCGACCGCGTCGCTCAACAGGGGCGGGCGGGGTGGTTTAATGGGTCGTTGGACCCGGTAGGAAGTATTCGGACGCGGTGCGCCTGCATCGTTTTTCGCCATGGCACTCCCTCTGCGCACAGACTGGGCCAACGGGAAGCGATCGTACACGGGGCAGCGCGCATGGTCGTTCCCACTCACTCTACCCGGACCAGCGAGCAGTCACAACGTTTTTCGTTGATCAGCCTGCGCTCCTGTGTCTAACCGAGGATCATCGCGTGTCTTGTGACAGTGCCATGTCCTTCTCTGCGGGTAGGTTGCTGACCTCCCGCTTCTCAACCAACTCTGGATCCGGTAGCGCTGATGGGAAGGGCGCACTCCCAGAGGATCACGTCCTCGGTTTCTTCGTCTCCGTCCGGTGAGCGCCAACCTGTGCGCCAGCGCGGTCGTTCGGTGGGCTTCGACCAGGTTCTGTCTGGAGGATTGAGTTCAGGCATCTATAATTGAGGGCCGGAGCAGGCAAGACGTTCCGCGACCAGAAGGACCACCGCATCAAGGTGGCGAGGAAGCCGTGACGGCACCAGGGGCGAGCCAATGGCGGACGTGCACGCAGCGTTCATACAGGCGATCGTCGAGGCACCGGAGGACGACGGGCCGCGCCTGGTGTTCGCCGACTGGCTGGAGGACAACGGCGAACCCGAGCGGGCGCAATACATCCGCGACCACTGTTCGCTGGGCCAGCTCGACCCGGACAGTGCCGCCTGGCGGGAGACGTTTGCCCGCATCGAGGCCACGCCGTGGGAGGCTCGCGACCGCTGGTTCGCCGAGGTGATGGCCGTCGCGGAATCGACCTGGTCGCATCGCGGCTTCGTGGTGAAGGCGGCGGTGAAGGCCGCGAAACTGCCCCGCGCTATCGACCGGCTGTTCGCCACGGCCCCGATCACCGCCCTCAAACTGACTGAAGTTGGCGCACACATGCCGGGCGTCGCGGCCCTGCCGCAGCTTCGGCGCTTGCGCGAACTGGACCTCACCGACGCGGAGCCTCTGAGCGCCGAGGCGGTCGCCGCGCTGGCGGCATCGCCGTACCTGGGCGAGCTGCGCGAGCTGTCGGTGTGCATGAAGCGCGGCGGTCCGGACGCGGCGGTCGCCCTGGCCAGGGCAGAGAGTCTGGGCAAACTGTCGAAGCTCGACCTGTCCGAGATGCGGGTCGGCGACCGCGGCCTGATCGCACTGGCGCGGTCGGACCGCCTGCCAAATCTGTCGCGTCTGTACCTGCGCTCCTGCCGGTTGACGGACAAGGGGGTGATCGGCCTCGCGTCCGCCGACGGCCTGCCGGCGCTGGAAGAGCTGATGCTCGCCTGTCACTGGCTGCACCACGAGTCGGTTCGCGCCCTCGCCCTGTCGCACCGCTGGGCTGGCCTGACCATGCTCGACCTTTACTTCAACCGGACCCTGTGCCACGCGGGGGTGGCCGCGCTGGCGGAGGCACCGCAAGGACGGCTGCGCGACCTGAACCTGGGCGCGACGGGCCTGAACCGGTGGGCGATCGCCGAACTGGTGCAGGTGCCCACCCTGGCCACGGTCGAGCGGCTCCACCTCAGCGACAACGAGTTGGGCCTGGCCGGCGTGGAGGCCCTGGCGCGGCACGGGGACTTGCCGGCCCTGCGCCACCTGAGCCTCGGCGACAACGGCCTGAACCGCCAGGCCGCCGAGGTGCTGGCCAGCTGGGCCGGCCTGCGGCAGCTGGAGTCGCTGGCGCTGAACGCAAATCCGATCGGCGACGACGGCGCCCGCGCCCTCGTCGAGAGCCCGCACGCGCGGGGGCTGCGGCACCTGTGGCTGAGCGGATGCGGACTCACCGACGAGGGCGCCTTCGCGCTGGCCCGCTGGGTCGCGCCGCTGGAGGCGTTGCACGCGTCCGGCAACGGCCTGACCGAGCGCGGTAAGCAGGCGCTTCGCGACCGCTTCGGCCGCGCCGCCTGGTTGTGACGCACCGCGACAATTCGCCACCCTCGATCTGCGAAAGGAACGACCAGTAGCAGCCCACTGATGACGAAGATCAGCAGGGATGATTGCTCTGTCTGTGCGGTGTTTCTCCCGTCGCCAGTCTGGGCGTTTCACTCGCCCGACGCTGCCTCCACCAATCCGGCAGCCCACCTGACGCGGAGGTGATGCGCCAACTGCGAGGGGCTCTGTTGAGCGATGACGGACGGCTGAAGCGCTCTACCAGCGCAGACAGAGCAACCACTCAGCCCCGGCCGTGGGAACGACCTCACCAACTCGTTGAGAGACGCACGCGCCGGCCGCATGATGCTCCACGCGGCCGGCGCGTTGTTGGCGGATACTGACTACTTGAACGATCGCTTTAGTCGATGTAAATAAACTCGTTCAAACAGAGCACCACCTGGCAGAAGTCGGCGAGAGCCAGTTCGCGGCTCTCTTTTTTGCCACTCTTCTGGTAGCTTGTCTCCTGCTGCTTCAGGAACGCCAGCGCATCTTCCAACTCCGTGGCGTTGGGTGCGCGACTCAGAGCAGTCTGATACGCTCGGGTGATGGCTTCCTGCAAGGTGGCTTTTCCCTGGGGATCGATTCGCCGGGCAAGGTGCTGCGCCCACTGCCGCACGTGCGGATTATTCATCAACAGCAAAGCCTGCGGGGCGACGGTCGTCTCGGGGCGTTCGCCGATGCCGGTCAATGCTTCGGGGGCGTCGAAGACCTGGAGCATGGGGATCAGCTTGCTGCGTTTGACTGTGAAGTAGATGCTCCGTCGCTTGCTCGCCTCGTCGAGGGTGCCCGGGCCATACATGCGCGTGTCGAGAGTTCCGCTGACCGCCAGGAGAGCATCACGGACAATTTCTCCCTCCAAACGTTGCGGAGGATGACGCCACCACAGCTGATTGTCGCGATCGATCCGCTCCTTGGCCTCATCGCGTTGACTGCCCTGCATGTACACATTCGAGGTGACGATCAGGCGATGGAGTGGCTTCAGACGCCAACCTTGCCGGATCAACTCGGTGGCGAGCCAGTCGAGCAACTCGGGATGGGTCGGCTCGGCCCCGCGGGTCCCCAGGTCGTTCGGGGTGGAGACGATACCTCGCCCCAGGTGATGCTGCCACAGCCGATTGACGATCACGCGGGCCAGCAGACGGCCGGCGCCCTGGTCCACATCGGTCAACCAGTTCGCCATCGCCGTGCGCCGATACGAAGTTCGGGACCCCTGCGGGGGCTGAGCCGGCCAGTGTTTCTCTTTCTCCGTGGAGAAAGTGAGCACCTGGAGAAAACCGAGGGGAGCAACCCCTTCTTTTTGAGCGGGATCGCCGCGCCGTAGAAAATGGGTCTCGGGGAGGAAGTCGGCCCCCTGCGTGTGCAGGCGGATCGCCGGCAAACCCTCGGTCGAGATCAGGGCCTTGACGGTGCTCGGCCGGGGCTTCTGACGGAGATGCGCCTGCACCTTCTGATGGAGTTTCTGCCATTCCGGGTCCTGGGTGCGATACCAGTCGAGAAGGTCCTTCACCATTGCCGGGGTGCGCCGATCCGGGGGGAACGAGACCAGGGCGGCGATCTTTTCAGCAATCGCCGGGGCGGTCAGGGCCACCTCGCCTTTTGCCGTGGTCAAGGCGATGCGAGGCCGACCGATGCTATGGGCGTCGTTGTTCTGGAATTGCAGGGTCAACGTGAGAATCGATCCCTCGGGATGGCCAATGGGCCGCTCCAGAGCGAAGACGGCGGCATGATCCTTGCCAAACTGCGGATCGACCGCCCACGCAGATTTCGGATCGTTGTCGATCGCGGCACGGATCGGCAACCCCTTTTGCTCGAAGGTTGCGCGCGGCTGGGTGAGGCCCACGGGAAGCGCGCGTGTGGGGTCTTTCGCCGAGGCGACGGTCAAGCGCACATTGGTCAGGGCAAAGTTGCCGTTGCCGGCTCGTCCCGGTCCGCCCTTCACCAGCGAGGGATCGCTCAGCGCCTCCAGGCGCAGGGCGGTGATGTTCGTCAACCCAGTTTTCAGAACCAGGGTGTAAGTGTCGAACCGCCCCTTTTTACCGGATACCAGGAAGGAGCCATCGGGCTGGCGGGTGAAGGTCGCCCCGGCGCTCGATTTGGCGCTGGTCACCTCGGTGATTTGCCAGGGGAACTGCTCCACTCGCGGAGGAGCGGTGCGCAAGGCCTGTTGCAGCCGGGCGGGGAGTTGGTCCTTCTCGAACTTCTCCAGAGCCGCCACGAGGGGAGCGTGCTCCGCCTCGAACTTCTGCAGGGCCACACGATCTCGCTCGGCATCGAGCGGAAGGTCCACCTCGGAACGTACCGTGGTCGTGAAGGCGGACAGCATCCGGTAGTAATCCGCCTGGGGAATGGGATCAAACTTGTGATCGTGGCAGCGCGCGCAGCCGATCGTCAGCCCCAACATCGAGGTGCCAAGGGTGGCGAGGATGTCGTCCAGCTCGTCGTAGCGATGTTTTTCCACCTCGTTCTGGGTGATCTGGGTGCTGTGAACTCCCGCCGCCAGGAAGCCAGTTGCTTTCAGGGCGAGCGGATTGTTCGGCGCAAACTCATCGCCCGCCAGTTGCCAACGGACAAAGGTGTCAAATGGGAGATCCGCATTCAGCGCCTCGATGACAAAGTCGCGGTAGTGATAGGCAGTCGGGCGATCGTAATCATGCTCAAAACCATGGCTCTCGGCGAAACGGGCGAGATCAAGCCAGTGTCGCCCCCAGCGTTCCCCATGCCGAGGCGAGGCCAGGAGCCGATCGACGACCTTCTCGTAAGCATCCGGAGAGGTGTCCTTGACAAACGCTTCCACTTCCTCGGGTGTGGGGGGGAGACCGATCAGGTCAAAGGTGACGCGGCGAATCAAGCGCCGACGATCCACCGGCGCGTTGGGTTGCAGGTGAGCTGCCTCCAGCTTTGCCAGGATAAAGCGATCGAGAGGAGTGCGCACCCAGTCCTTGTTCTGCACCGCCGGAGGCTCGACGCGCTTGAGTGGTTGAAACGACCAGAATTTGCGGCTCTCGGGAGTGATCGTCTTGCGCGTCCAGGCGGTGGCAACCTCTTTGGCGAGGAGAGGGGCGTCATAGGGCGCACCCAGATCGATCCATTGCGCGATTGCTGCCACCGTGGCGTCGGGGAGCTTGTCGCCACCCTCGGGCATGTGCGGCTCTTTCAAATGCGCCACCACCTTGTAGAGCAGGCTCTCCTTGCTCTTGCCGGGAAGCACCGCCGGTCCGCCCATTCCTCCCTTGAGCAACAATTCGCGATCGTGCAGATCGAACTCCGATTCGATCTTCTTGCCGCCATGGCAACGCAAACACTTGCTCATCAACACGGGGCGCACCTTGTCCTTGAATAGTTGCACCCCCTGGGCCATTCTGGCGGCATGATCCTTGTCGACCGGCGCGGATTTGGTGTCGGCGTGGACCGTCGCCAGCAGGCCGGCGAGCAGCAAAGCAGGGAGAAAGAAACCGCAGGCGCGCAGGAGAGAAAATCGGTGCATCGCAATCCTCTGGCGGGTCGCACACGAGGGAGGGCAGGCTAGGGGACCATCACTTCCAGGATAGACTCTGGGGGCGCATTTCACAACCAGAAAGTGGCACGCTGCGCCGAGTGCCGAGAGCGCGGATGGCTTGCCAAGCGCAGCGCGACGTGTAAGATGACCGCGCGTCTCTGTCCCGCACTTCTGTCCAAGAGATGACTTCGATGCCCTTCGACATCACGACGCAGCGCAACTTCAACTTCACAGCCAACGATGCCGTTGTCACGGCCCTTCTCACTCCCGCCGAGATCGAGGAGTGCGAGCGGTGGCAAACCTATCTCGACGCCTACACCTTTGAATTTCATCCGCTGCACCAGACTGGCTACCCCATCTACTTCCGCCCCGATGGCAATACCGACAGTTCAAACATCCCCAAGATCGATACAAAGAACATCGGCAACGGCGGGACCAAGTACAACCTGGTCACCAAGATCGCCAATCCCCGCAAGCTCACCGATGCTCTGAACCAGCGGCAACTCGACGAGATTCTGTCCATCATCAAGGATTCGTGGGATACCCTCAAGATCATGGCCCAGCGCTACTGGACCAAGACCGATCCCCCAGTGACCGCTGCTAGAAGCCGGATGCAGTGCGGGAAGTGCAAGACCAACTTCTACGATGCGAACCTCGGCGCGGCCAATGCGTTCGGCAAATACACCTGCACTCACTGTGGCAAGCAAGAGGTGAAGCCGGTTCTGTAAGCCGGACGTCCCGAAGGGAGAACAGCGAGCAAACACTCACCCAACAAAACCAGGAGGCAGACCTCTGAAGAAGCCTGCCTCCTGGTTCCTTGATGAAGAGTGGACCGATCCTAGTAGTTGGTGTTTGCCTCGCCGCCCATGCTGGTCGCGAGCGCTCGCCAGATGGCGAGATTGATGCTGTTGGGCACCAGACGCACTCCGCCATCGCCAAAGAGGACCTGCACCCCGCCCGAATGGCGGCTGCGCGCCGCCATCATCGACGGGGCAGTGCTGGTGGGAACCCCCGTGCAGGGCAACCCGGCGTTCGGCTGATTATTGCAATAACCCGTGGTGTAGATCACGTCTGGCGAGGTCGAGTTCGGTGGCAGATAGGCCGTGAAACCCGCTGCATCGCCCCACCACGTGAAGCCACGCAGATCGCTCCCCTGGCCCTGTAATACCTCGGCGGCCAGCAAGGTGTTGCTCGTGCCGTCGGAAATTGTCTGAATACTGGTCGACTTCCCGCTATTGAGGAAGGGCGCCCCGCCAAAGACGATGCCGTTCAACGAGGCCTGCTGCGCGTTCCCCGTATTGCCAATGTTGACCGCGTAATTGTGGTTGGTCAGCCCGCCAAACGGAGTGTTGGGAATATCGCTCGGGCAGGTGAGCACCTTGAAGCGCTTGTTGCACACGTTGGTGGTGTTCGGCGCCCCACTGTAACGCGGGCCCGTCGAATCGTTGCCGCCCCAGTTCACATACAACTTGAAGACGTTGTCCTGCTCGATGAACGGTAAGATCGGAACCTGCCAGGTGCCCCAGCAACAGCCACTGGGACCCGTCGCGGGGGGAAGGCGATTCTGGCTGTCGTTGTAGTTGTGGAAGGCTAGCCCCAACTGCTTCAGATTGTTGGAGCACTGTGAGCGAGCGGCTGCTTCGCGGACCTTCTGGACGGCAGGGAGAAGCAGCCCAATAAGGATGGCAATAATAGCAATCACAACCAGAAGCTCGATCAGCGTGAACCCATGGCGCACCTTACGCATCGCGTACCTCACAGAAAGGAGAATGAAGAAACCCCGAAGCGAATCCCCAGGGAGGCGATCAGGGGATGTTGAACTCCAGCTGGTTTTTCTGGCCGGCGACCACATCGCGATAAACCGGCTTTTTCAGGCTGTCCACGTTGTACTCTTTCGGAATCCGTTCCTTTGCCGGCGGGCCAGATTCACCTGGGGCACTCTCGGTTGCCTTGGTGCCTGCCTCGCCCGAGGAGATGACAATCCGGTAAGACCCCGGCGTCAATCCCTGCTGCGCGGGAAGATGGAACTTGCCATCCTTGATCTGGGCCATGCCAGCCATTTCCCCTTTTTCCTTGGTCATGAACTGGATGGTGCCCTGATCCAGAGGGCTGTTCTTGAACATCACTGTCCCCTCAACTTCCACCCGGCCGTCGGTGGAGCCCGAGCAACCCAGAGAGAGAAGGAGGAGAGCGGGAAGGAGGAAGTAGAAACCCCGTGTCATGATAAAGACAATTCCTGTCGCAAGGGTGCAAAGAACCCAGAACCCATACCACACATCTTGTTGGTGGGCGGTGCCAACGGAAATTCGTGAGAATGGAGGGAATGAATGTGTGGAGAATAATCAGTGATTAATGATACAGAGATGATAATCGCGTTTTCTCATCGGGCTGGTTCATGAGAAAGAAGAACGCGGAGCCCGCCAAGCGCCCCTCCTCAGGAAGCGTGCGCAGCGCAGGGGGAAACACCCTCCTCGGACCAGGAGTTTTGCTATTAGAAGAGAAAATAGAAGAGTTTAGGAATCGAAAAAAGGTTCGCCAGTGTGGTTTTGAAGTGCCGCTCCGCTGGCCCGATAGGCGCGGAGGGATCAGCCTCGACTTATATGAGAAGGGATTGTCGAACAGAAAATGATAGAACGACTCCTCTTTGAGGAGTCGTTCTATCATGAGTGCATGGGATAGCTTTTTCACTAATAACTGGTGTACGATTCACCGCCCATGCTGGTGCTCAGCGCTTGCCAGACGGCGATGTTGATACTGTTGGGCACCAGACGCACTCCACCATCGCCAAAGAGGACCTGCACCCCTCCGGTATGACGACTGCGCGCCGACATGCGCGACGGGTTGGAAGCCGTCGGCGTCCCGATGCACGGCAGATTGATCTGCGGTTGATTGTTGCAGTAGTAAGTGCTGTAGATGACGTCCGGGGTGGTGGTGTTCGGGGGCAAGTACGCCGAGAAGCCAGAGGCATCCCCCCACCAGGTGAACCCGCGCAGATCGCGTCCCTGTCCCTGCAGAACCTCCGCCGCCAGCATCGTATTGCTGGTTCCGTCGGAGATGCCCTGGATGGTGGTCGACTTGCCGTTGAGCAGGAAGGGCGCGCCACCGAAGCGAACCCCGTTCAGAACACTTTGTTGCCCATACCCTGTGTTGCCCAGGTTGACCGCGTAGTTGTGATTGGTCAGCCCGCCAAACGGGGTGTTCGGCGTATCGCTGGGGCAGGTCAGGATGTTAAAGCGCTTGTTGCACACGTTGATGGTGTTGGGTGATCCACTGTAGCGCGGACCGGTCCTATCGTTGCCACCCCAGTTCACATACAACTTGAAGACGTTGTCCTGCTCGATGTAGGGGAGGATCACCACCTGCCAGGTGCCCCAGCAGCAGCCACTGGGGCCCGTCGCGGGGGGAAGGCGATTCTGGCTGTCGTTGTAGTTGTGGAAGGCTAGCCCCAACTGCTTCAGATTGTTGGAGCACTTCATGCGGGCGGCTGCTTCGCGGACCTTCTGGACGGCAGGGAGAAGCAGCCCAATGAGGATGGCAATAATAGCAATCACAACCAGAAGCTCGATCAGCGTGAACCCATGGCGCACCTTACGCATCGCGCACCTCACAGAAAGGAGAATGAAGAAACCCCGAAGCGAGTCCTCAGGGAGGCGATCAGGGGATGTTGAACTCCAGCTGGTTTTTCTGGCCGGCGACCACATCGCGATAAACCGGCTTTTTCAGGCTGTCCACGTTGTACTCTTTCGGAATCCGTTCCTTCGCCGGCGGGCCTGTTTCTCCAGGCGCGGCATCCTCGGGCGCCTTCGTTCCGGGCTCGCCCGAGGAGAGAACGATGCGGTACGTTCCCGGCTTTAACCCCTGCGCGGCAGGGAGATGAAACTTCCCCTCGCTGATGGATGCCGCAGCGGCCAGTTCGTTGTTTTCCTTGGTAAAGAACTGAATCGTTCCCTGGTCGAGCGGGTTATTCTTGAAGACGACAGTCCCGGAGACCGCAACGCGACCGTCTGAACTTCCCGAACAACCCAGGGCCAGGCCCAGGCACAGCGGAAGAAGCAAGGAGGGACGTAACGCTTTCATGAGTCGACCCTGCCCCCGAGGAGGTTGTGCAGTCCAACCTCGGTTCACCTGGGCTGAACCGCACGGAAAAATGAGAAAAAAGCAATCATGAGCGTGATAGTTAAGGATGGTACGGGGGTATTTCTGAGAAATCAATCAAAATTTCTCCTTAAATGATGAGAAAATCGAAAGGAATTAACGGATCGTTAAAGGGGTATTTGTGGCGCCCCGCTTCTGTCGGCGCTTTGATCTCACCGGATCGATCGAGATGGTTGCATTCTGCGCAGCGGTGTGTTACGGTGGGCCAGATATTGCCAGAAGGCCCAAGGCCGAGATTCCCTCCCCCCACTCGGCGCACTCGTGGCTCCTGCCGGTTTGTCCCGCCTGACCGAGGTGTTGCTGATGCGTACGCTGTCCTTCTTCTCCCTGGCTCTGCTCACGGCCTGGTCCCCGCTGGCCTCGGCCGCGGATCTGCTCCCCGCCGATCGTCCTATTGAACAGGTGATCGACCACTACATCGAGGCGCGGCTGCAGCAGGAAAAGGTTGTTCCTGCCGGCCAGATCGACGACGCCAACCTCATCCGCCGATTGACGCTGGATCTGAATGGGCGCATCCCAACCGCTGCCGAGGTGCAGGCCTTTGTCCGTTCCACGGATCCGGCCAAGCGCGCCAAGCTGATCGACCGGTTGATGGCATCGCCCGCCTTTGTGCGGCACCAGGCCACCGAGTTCGACACCATGCTCATGGCCGGGACCAATGCCTCCATCCGCGACTATCTGCTCAAGGCGTTCGCGAACAATCGCTCCTGGGACCGTATCTTCCGCGAGTTGCTTCTCCCCGATGAGAACGATCCGCAGCAGCAAGGCGCGAGCGCCTTCATGAAGCCGCGTCTGACCGACCTCGACAAGCTGACCAACGATGTCAGCGTTGCCTTCTTTGGAGTGAATGTCAGCTGTGCGCGCTGCCATGATCACCCCCTGGTGCCCGACTGGAAGCAGGATCACTTCTTTGGCATGAAGGCGTTCTTCAATCGCACCTTCGACAATGGCGGATTCCTGGGCGAACGCGGCTATGGGGTGCTGAAGTTCAAGACGACCAAGGGGGTCGAAAAGCAGGCAAAGATGATGTTCCTCACCGGCAAGGTGATCGAGGCGCCCGCGAGTTCGGAACCTTCCAACGAGGAACAGAAGAAGGAGAAGGCGGCCCTGGAAGAGGCCAAGCGCAAGAAGAAGGCACCGCCGGCCCCCTCGTTCAGTGCGCGGGCGCAACTGGTCAAGGTGGCGCTGGAACCGGAGCAACGCGACTTCTTCGCGCGCGCGCTGGTCAACCGACTCTGGCTGCGCTTGCACGGGCATGGGCTGGTTGCTCCCCTCGATCAGATGCACTCGGAGAATGCGCCCAGCCATCCCGAATTGCTCACCTGGCTGGCTCGCGATACGGTGGCCCACGGTTATGATGTGCGGCGTCTGCTCCGTGGCCTGGTGATGAGCAAGACCTACTCCCGCTCCAGCCGCTGGGACGGCGAGGTGACCCCGGCGCTCAACCTCTTTGCCGTGGCCCGCGTTCGGCCCTTGACGCCGATGCAGATGGCCACCTCGCTCCGCCTGGCGACCAGTGATCCCGCCAGCTTTGCCGCCGACCGCAAGCCGCAGGAGGTGGAGAAAAAGATCGAGCAACTGGAAGGGAGCGCCAGCGGCTTTGCCCGGCTGATCGAGCAACCCCACGAGGACTTCCAGATCAGTGTCAGCGAGGCGTTGCTGTTCAGCAATAACGATCGGGTGCTCCGCGAATTTCTGGCCGAAGGCGGCGATCGCTTGCTCACTCGGCTCAAGCAGGCCAGGAATCCGCGGGAGGTGATCGACCTGGCGGTTCGCAATGTGTGCAGCCGGGACCCGCGCCCCGAGGAAATCCCGGTGCTGGTGGAGTACCTCAGCAAACGGGCTGATCGCCCGACCGAGGCCCAGCGTCAGTTGATCTGGGCGTTGCTGACCAGTGCCGAGTTCCGTTTTAACTACTAAACCGACCGCGAAACTATCCCTTCAGGAGCGAGTGATATGGCTGCCCCACGCAAGACCTTCTGTGGCTCGCCGGACCACGCCCTCGATCGCCGTGGGTTTCTCGGTGCGGCCCTGGCCACCGGCGGAGCGTTTGCCGCCGACATGACTGGCCTCAATGTATTGACCCAGGCGGCTCTGGCCGGGGAGTTGAAGAAGAAACAACGGCGCTGCATTTTGCTCTGGTTGGCGGGGGGGGCCAGCCAGCTGGAAACCTGGGATCCCAAGCCGGGAGCGGCCACCGGAGGACCGTTCCGCGCCATTCAGACTTCGGTTCCCGGCGTACACATCTCCGAGTTGATGCCGCGCATGGCGCGACGGCTGAGCCGGAATACCGCTCTCGTGCGCTCGCTGAACACGCGCAATGGCGATCACGGCGGGGGAGCCAGGTTGATGATGCGCGGCCGTCGGGATGAGGCCAACATTCGCTATCCGGACCTGGGCGCGGTCCTTGCGCGCGAACTGGGGCAGACCGAAAGCAAGGTCCCTGATTATGTCTCCTTCTACTTCGCCACCGAGGGGCGCGACTTTGCCCCGGGTGCCGCCGGGTTCCTCGGGTCACGCTACGCGCCGATGGAACTGTACAAAAGCATGATCCCGGAGAATATCCGCAAGCTCGATTCCATCAGCGCGCTCGATCACAAGGAACGCGCCGATCTGCGCGACTTCCTCACCAGGCAGTTTGAACGTGGTCGTTCCTCAAGCACCCTGGCCAGCCACAATGAGGCCTATCAGCGCGTGCGCGGGTTGATGGCCTGTGACAAGCTGTTCGACATCGAGCAGGAACCGGCCAAGATGCGCGAACATTACGGGCCGACTCAGTTTGGCGAACAGGCGCTGGTGGCGCGGCGCCTGGTTGAGGCGGGCGTCCCCTTTGTTCGGGTGGCCCGCGCCTGGTGGGATAGCCACGGGCAGAATTTCGAGACGCATCAGGAACTGGTCCCCGAACTCGATCACGTCATGGGGGCGCTGCTGGATGACCTCGAACAGCGGGGCTTGCTCGATTCCACGCTGGTGATCACACTCGCGGAGTTTGGCCGAACCCCGGGGATCAACGCCAGCCTGGGACGCGATCATTTCGCCAGCGCCTGGAGCATGTCGCTCTCCGGATGCGGCATCAAGGGGGGCGCGGTGTACGGCAAGACCGACGCCTCGGGCAATCGGGTGGTGGAGGGCGAGGTCGGGGCGGCCGAGGTATTCGCCACCATCTACGCGGCGCTCGGCATCAATCCGCAGAAAAACTACTACCTCGGCTCCCGGCCGATTCCGCTCACAGACCCGGGCACCAAACCGATCAAGGAAGTTCTGGCCTGATCGTCCGCGCCGAGGAGGGGGACGCATCCCCTCCTCGTGACTCTTCCCCGCACACCCCGACGAGGTTTCGCCATGGCGCTTGCCAATCCCGAGAAACTGAAGGTGGTCACCACCCTCTCGCGTCGTGATGTTTATTTCAGCCTTGCGCGCGTGCCGCGCTCCAGCCGTGTTTTCCTGGGGTGTTCCGACTTCAAGGTCTACGAGGCGGATCTGGCCCAGCCCAAGCCCGACTTCAAGGAAATCGGAGCCCACAACAGCTATGTCACCGGGGTGGCCTTGCACGGGACCACGCTCCTTTCCTGCAGCTACGATGGTCGGGTGATCTGGTGGGACACCGAGAAAAAAGCCCAGATTCGCGCCGTCGATGCGCACCAGAAGTGGATTCGCCGAATCATCATCTCGCCCGACGGCAAACGAGCGGCCAGCGTGGCCGACGATATGGTCTGCAAGGTGTGGGATGTTGCCAGCGGGAAGATGGTCTACGAGCTGCGCGGTCATCAGGTGAAAACGCCTCATCATTTCCCCTCAATGCTCTACGCGTCCGCATTCTCCGCCGATAGCAAACTGCTCGCCACTGGGGACAAGGTCGGGCACATCGTCCTGTGGGATCTCGCCAGTGGCAAGGAGGTGACCACACTGGAGGCGCCGGTCATGTACACCTGGGACCCCGTCGCCCGGCGGCATTCGATTGGCGGCATTCGCTCGCTGGCCTTCTCGCCGGATGGGACTCAGCTGGCCGTGGGTGGAATGGGCAAGGTGGGGAATATCGACCATCTCGAAGGCAAGACACGTGTGGAGGTCTTCGACTGGCAGAAAGGACAGCAAACGCATCTTTTTGCGGGCGACAAGTTCAATGGGCTGGTCAACCAGCTGCGCTTCCATCCGCAGGGAGAATGGCTTCTGGGCGCGGGCGGGGCCGGCGATGGCTTTTTGCTCTTTTACGATCTGAAAAGTAAAAAGACCTTGCGCCAGGAAAAGGCGCCCATGCATATCCACGATGTGGCTCTGAACGAGGAGGGCAACACCCTCTACACCGCTGGACACAACAAGATTGTCGTGTTCGATCTGAAGGGGTAGCGCTCTCGTTCGTGTGCGCGGCGGCAGGAAACGGCAGGGTGCGCATCGCCTTGCCGTCAGGTTTTGTCGGTGCTGGATGCCGGGGGGAGGCCCTCCTGGGCAGAAGTAGAGCGGATGTCGGCGAGTTGCGGTTCCACGATCTCCTTCCAGCAGTGCGGGCAGATGCCGTGGCTGAAGTGGACGTCGGTGTGCTCGGCGAGGTAGGTTTCGACCTGCTCCCAGTAATCACTATCCGAGCGAATCTTCTTGCAATAACAGCAGATGGGGAGGAGTCCGCTCAGCGTCTTGACCTGGGCGAGGGCGGATTCCAGCTCGCTCACGCGCGCGGCCAGCCGGTGTTGCAGTTCGACAATGCGCTCTCCTGCGCGGATGCGGGATTGCAGTTCCTGCTGGTCGAATGGCTTGGTGATATAGTCGTCGGCTCCGCTCTCCAGGCCAGCGACCACGTCTTCCTTGCGGTGACGAGCGGTGAGGATGATCAGGTAGGTGGACGCGGCACGGGGGAGTGCGCGAACCAGCCGACACACCCCTGGACCATCAATTTCGGGCATCATCCAGTCGAGGATGGCCAGAGAAGGGGCATCGGGGCGCTGGAGTTCCTTCCAGGCTGCGGCACCATTCGCGGTGATGACAACCTCGTGTCCCCACTTGCGCAGAAATCGCTCCAGAACCGAGCGCGAAACCGGGTCATCCTCGGCAATGAGGATTCGCATCACTGATTCTCCAGAGCAGACACGGGCTGCTTACTGGGGCGAGGCAAAAGTGAAGGTGGACAGTTCTTTGGTCAAACACCCAAGTTCCTGTTCAAAAGCCTGGAAGACCTCCGTCACTCCCTGAGTCTGTCCTTGCCGGCCCATCAGTTCCAGTTGGAGGGCGAGTTCCGCAGTGCGATTGGCATGGAGATATCCGACCGCTCCCTTCAGCCGGTGCGCCACTCGTTGCAAGGCGGACAGATCCTGCTGCGTGATCGCCTCGCGCATCTGGGTGAGGAGTTCGGGGGCGTCCGCCAAAAACATCTGCGCGATTTCCACCAGGAAGTTTTCGTCTCCCTCAAAGCGGGCGAGTGCCGCCTGGCGATCGAAGATAGGTGGCGTTGCGGCCGCGGGCGGCAGGGAGTTGGCCTCCCCACAGCAGTGGTGACACAAGGTGGCGATCACACGAGTCAGCGCGTCGCGCTGGACGGGTTTGGCCACATGGTCATCCATCCCGGCCTGCAGACAACGTTCGCGGTCTCCTTTCATGGCGTGGGCAGTCATCGCCACAATGGGGATGTGTCCGCCGCTCTGCTTTTCTCGTTGGCGGATGACCTGGGTGGCTTCCAGACCGTCCATCACCGGCATCTGCACATCCATGAGAACCAGATCAAAGGTCTCCCGTGCCAGCAACTCCACTGCTTCCTTGCCGTTGGCTACCATGGTCAGTTGATGCCCGCACTTTTCCAGCAAGCCGCGCACGACGCGCTGGTTCACGCTATTATCTTCCGCGACCAGGATCCGGCAAGGACCGGCAGCAACGCCGTTTCTCTCTGCGGTTGCGTTCTCTCCGTTCAGCGAACCCTGCGGAATCTTCAGATCCACGCTGGAGCCAGGCCGCTGGAAACAAAGTTCGAAATGAAAGACGCTGCCATGCCCCAACTTGCTTTCCACTTGAAGATCCCCTCCCATCAGTTCGGTCAAACGGCTGGAGATGGTCAAGCCCAGACCTGTGCCGCCATAACGTCTCGTTGTGGAACTGTCCGCCTGGGTGAAGGAGTCAAAGATAACCTGCTGTTTGTCCGGGCTAATGCCAATCCCTGTATCGATCACCGCAAAGCGAAGTTCGCACGCCTTTTCGGTGAGCGTCACCAGTTCGATACGCAACGTGATCTGTCCTTTTTCGGTGAACTTGATCGCATTGCCGATCAGGTTCACCAGGATCTGCCGCAACCGTCCCGGATCCCCGACCAGGCGCGCGGGGATGGTCGGATGAATCTGGTGCAGAAGCAACAGACCCTTGCGCTGGGCACGGAGGGAAAACGTCTGCAACACATCGTTGGCCAGTTTGCGCAGATCAAACTCCACGGGATCGAGTTCGAGTTTCCCCGCCTCGATCTTGGAGAAATCCAGGATGTCGTTGATGATGGTGAGCAGCGACTCGCCCGAAGATTTCACGATCTCGACCGACTCACGTTGTTCGGCGGACAGCGGGGTGTCCATCAACAGGGCGGTGAGCCCCAGGATGCCGTTGAGCGGGGTGCGGATCTCGTGGCTCATGTTGGCCAGGAATTCGCTCTTGGCGCGATTGGCACTTTCGGCGATCTCCTTGGCTTCTGCCAGGCGCTCCTCGCTCCACTTGCGCTCGATGCCCGGGGCGATGCCATCGGCGACCGAGGCGAGGGCATGCAGAGTGGTCTCGGTCAAGGGGTGGCGCGCAAAGACCGCCATCACTCCGACCACGCGTTCGTCCACCACCAGGGGGTGCCCGGCAAAGGCGACCATCCCTTCCTGCAAGATCCAGTCCTTTTCACTGATGCGTGAGTCGCCGAGGAGATTGTTGGAGAGATAAGGCACGCGCTCCAGGGCGATTCGGCCAATGCGCATCGCGCCCACGGGGACACGCGCGTGGGTGTGGTCCAGTCGGGTGGCGATCCCTGCGCTGGCGCGCAATTCCAGCACGGTGCTATTGGGTTTGAGAGTCCAGATCCGGGCAAAGCTCACTTCCAGGCGCGTGACCAGTGCCTCGGCGCACTCCTGCAGGGTGCGCTGCAAGGGGTCGCGCCGGGTGAGCGCCACCCCAACGTCCCCCATCAGAGCCATCAACCGAGTGCGCTCAGCGAGTTTGTGCTCGGACTCCTTGCGATCGGTGATATCGTGGCCGGTCGCATAGAAATCCTGTTCATCCAGAAACGGGGTGGCATTCCACAAAATCCAGCGCACCGAGCCATCCTTGGCGAGATGACGGCATTCGAACGAGGTGGTGATCTCCCCCCGAGCGAGTTTCGCCAACTCCGCCGCCAGAGCCGGGCGATCCTCGGGGTGGATAAACGTCATGAACGGCGTGGCATACAATTCGGCGAGGGTGTATCCCATCTGCTCCCACACCGGATTGAGCCGCTTGGCATAGCCATCGAAGCCGCACAGCGCATGCAACCCGAGTGATTGCGTGAACAACCGATCGCGTTCCTCGGCGGCTTTTTTGCGCTGGGTGATGTCCTGAATCTGCGACACGAAATAGCGTGGCTGGCCTTGCCCATCGCGCACCAGCGACACGTTGAGCTGAATCCAGACCACGTATCCCTGTTTATGAAAATACCGTTTTTCCATCTCGTAAGTATTGATCTCGCCCGCCACGAGTTTCTTCATCAGAGTCAGGTCGGCTTCGAGATCGTCCGGATGGGTCAGCTTCTGGAAGGTGGTTTCCTGCAACTCCTCGCGCGAGTAGCCAACAATCCGGCACACGGCCCGGTTCACTTCCACCCAGCTCCCGTCGAGGTTCACAATGGCCATCCCGATGGCGGCGTCGTCAAAGGCGGCGTGCCATTGTTGTTCCCATTCGTGCAGGATTTCGGCACGATGTTTTTGCTCGCTAATATCGACCACGCTTCCCAGGTAGCCGCTGATTTCGCCCGAGTCCTCGCGCAAGGCCACGGCGGAGACCAGGGCCCAGGAGAACTTCCCGTCCCCACAGGGGATGCGGACCTCCTCGGTGAGCGGAGTGCCGTTCTGGATCGCGCGCATCCACCCCGCCTGCACCCGGTCGCGATCGTCGGGGTGGACGAGTTGCTCCCAGTTCAACCCGATTCCCTGCTCCGGCGTTAACCCATGGAGTTTCGCGCAGGATTCGTTCATGTAGCGACAATTCCCCATGGCATCGTACTCGATGATGCCGATGGGGGAGGAGGTCGCGATCGTGCGAAAGCGCTTCTCGCTGATCCGAAGGGCATTCGTGCTGGCCTGGATCTGGTTCTCGGCGATCGAGTTGTTCACCTCCAGCTGTGCCTGCCGTCTTGCGCCGACCCAGATCCCGCGACGGCCACGGAGACTCACCAGGGACAGAAAGATGGTCACCGGGATCACCCAGCCGATCTCTTCCACCCAGACCCATTTGGCAAGCAAGGGGATGGCACGCGTCAACGGATCGTGTGCCTCATAGAGTCCGTCCACCAGCCGACTGGCCACGATCACCAGCGCGGCGGTCACCAGCACCGTCCAGTCGCAATAAAACGTCAAAATCGCCAGCGGTCCAAGGAGCTGAAAGTGCGGATCGATGTGTCCGCGGGTCAGGTACAACAGGAGAATGGCGAGGAGGATCTGGGTGACTGCGACCGTTTGCCGGGTCAGGACCTGTCCCGGAAGGAAAACGATCAGGCCAAGCGCAGGGACCAGAAGACCTGTGGCCAGAACGGCCCCGGCCTGCGCGGAGACGAGCCACCCTCCGAAGACCGGTGCGCGGGGGACATGTGGATCGATCCAGGTGAGCACCACACAGACGAGCACTTGAAGCAGAAAGAGTGCAGCGAACATGCGATCGGTTCGCTGAAAGATCGTCATTTCTGCCATCGCCCCCAGCGCGTGTGTCCGCTCCTGGAGCTGGTCGGGGGCCAACGTGGTTGGGTGAGGGTCGGACACGGTGACGTTCCTTTTGCACCAGATTCCTGCGTGGGTCGGTCCTCCAGGCGGAATGGCCTCATCAACCGAACGCCTTTCTTGGAGGATCTGCAATCGCAGCATCCTGTTTTGATTGCACTTGTGATCGCGACTCCTCCAGCGGAACCGAAATCGCAGGGTGGGACAGTCTCAATTACGCTGGAAGTATAGCTCACACACGACGCCGATTCGGCGATCGGAAGAATTGACACCTACTTCCCGTCAAGGAAGTCAAAGGTGGGTGACGGGGTGGTGCTCGACGCCGGGAGTGTTTTCGGCGCAAGGGGTGCGGGGACCAGTGGTTTATTTCTCAGACGATTGGCCAGGAATACCTCGCCGATCAGGGTCAGAAGGACTGCCCACAGGAACCAGCTCCACAGGCTGAATCCCTCGCGCAGGGTGTGGATGGTTTCCGGCAAGGTCTCTGGGGTGTCGCAGAAGAGGACCGGGTCTGAACCGAAGCGCGCGAGTAGCTCCGCACGCGGCAGAATCGCCGGATCGGTCTCCTCGGGATCGCCATTGACCGCAAAGATGAATTGACGCAGAGGGGGGGGATCCAGCAGTCGCACCAGGTAAATTCCCATCTCATGGGTGTCTGAATAGCGAAAGGCGCGTCCCTCGGAGGCGTCGGCGGGGACACGGAGAGTTTCTCCCCCCGGGCGCACGATCTCGATCTCGCCGCGTTTGTCTCCCGATGGCAACGTCACAACCAGCGGAGCGCCTGCCTGAACCTGGGACCGTTCA
This sequence comes from Planctomycetota bacterium, assembly GCA_029777335.1. GTDB lineage: Bacteria > Planctomycetota > Planctomycetia > Gemmatales > Gemmataceae > JAKOSN01. The sequence continues at coordinate 1,321 of JAKOSN010000066.1, read as the reverse complement.
CTCGCCACCCCGGCCAGGGTGAAGGTGAGCCGCACGATCAATGGCAGGAACAACGGCTTGAGCGGCAGGTTGGTCCACTCCGCCTGCACCCCGGTGCCCAGCAGGAGTACCGAGCCCGCGCCGAGCGTGCGCTCCACGAGCAAGGGTTGCCCGTCCTGCAGTTGAGCCAGCACGTGCGCGCCCGGTTCAGGTTTCAGAGGAAAGGAACGATGGACCAGGACCGACTGATAGAGGGAGGCGGGTTCGGTCAACGGAGTCAGCGCCGGGTGGGTTCGATCCAGGGAGCCAATACGCGGGGTCGCAGGGGGAGGCGCTCCTTCCGTCGCGGTTGTCTCGCGGAGCGGGGCCAGGCGAGCGGGCACAAGCTGCCCCTGAGCCTGATTGTTCATGCGCTCGTACGCGTCGGGCTGGACATTGTTGCCCACAATCCAGACGAGATGCCCACCGCGGCGGACATATTCATGCAACCGTTCCACAAGCGGTTGGTCCAGCGCTGGCAGGTTCACACAGTAGAGCACTGCGAAGGAGGAGAGCGTTTCCGTCGCCAGTTCCTCCGGGGTTAACGAGGCCACGCGCAAGCCCCAGCTCTCTCCTTGCGCTGGGGCCAGCGCTTTTTCAAGATAAAAGGTATCTTCAAGATGGGCGATTTCGTGCCGGCGTGATTTGACGATCGCCACCGGAATTTGCTGATCGACGGCCAGGGCAAAAAAGAGGCGATTGTCCAGGGCAGAGCCATCCTGTTCCGCCAGGCGCACCTCGCCTCGATGCAAGCCTGGCCGATCGAAGGTGAAATGGAACTCGTGTTTCAGGCTCCCCCCAGCAGGGAGATGCAACGTGGGGCTGATCGATTCGCGGCTCCCATCGACGTGCAATTCCAGATGGTTCTGTTGCGGCGTGATCGACTGATTGACCAGTTCCACGGTCAGCTGGATCGGGACCCCGACCGCCGGGGCTGGCGTATCGAGCCGGAGGCTCTTGAGGGCGACGTTGGCCGCCGGTTCGCGATTCAGGTTAATAATGACAACAGGGATCTCTGAAGTGTTCTTTTCGCCTTCGGGCGGTTTCAATCCCGCCCAGGATAGCGCCTGGTTATCGGTGAGGATGTAGATCTCGCGCCGGGTGGCCTCGGTGTCCCGTAGCAGGGCGCGGGCCTGGTGCAGCCGGGTCGCCAGGTCGGCCCGCTCCATGCTCACTGCCGACTGGGCCAGCAACTGGCGCACCGTCTCCTGGGTGTGGTACAGCTTCCCCTGTTCCCCTTCGAGACGGCCACCCGTGAGCAGGAGCGCCACCGAATCGCCCTCGTGCAATCGGTCGAGCACTT
>JAKOSN010000331.1 GCA_029777335.1 Planctomycetota bacterium | reverse complement strand
GACGGATCAAGATCGAAGGAGCGCGGCGTTTTTTCGGTCGGTGTGTTGCCGAGCGCACTCAGTTTCCCTGCCTCGTCCAGGCCGAAACAGGCAATACTGTCCTCTCCGCGATTGGAGGCGTACAGGAACTTTGCCGAGGGATGAAGTTTGATCTCTGCACAGGCATTCTCTCCCTTGAACCCCTTCGTCAGTGTGGACACAGTTTGGAGCGCGGACAACGTTCCGCCCTTTGGATCGAACTGATAGACCGTCACACTGCTCCCCTGTTCATTCACCACGTAGGCAAGTGGCTTGCGGGGATGAAAAACCAGGTGCCGTGGCCCGGTGTTCTTTGGCGTGCTCAGTCGTGGAGGATTCCCGGGGGAGAGACGTCCCGACCGCGAATCGAAGGCAAACTGAAAGATTACATTCGGGCCGGTATGGGGCACAAAGACAAAACGATTGGAAGGATCGGGGATAATGGCGTGCGCCTTGGTTGCCGTGGGAATGGTCTGCAGTGGTTTCTCGCTCAGTTTACCCTCCTTATCGATGGCGTGGACAGTTACCTTGGCATCGACGTAATAGGCGGTCAGGAGAAAGCGACCTGTGGCGTCGGTCGAGATCTGGGCCGGATCGGGGCCAGCTGGCACGGTGTTCAGGGGGAGCAGGCGCCCCGTGCCTGGATGGATCCGGTAGGCAGACAACTTCCCCGTGGAGCGTATGGCGACGAAGAGAATTCGTTTGGCGGGATCGGTGGTCAGAGCGCCTGGTTCGCCTGCCTCGACAGGCACATGCGCGCGCAGCAGGAGCTTCCCGGATTCCGCAATACTCTCATACACGGCAATGCGCTTTTCGGCTGCCACGGAAACGTAGACGAACGTGCTTGCCTGGACCGTCTGGGGCACCAGGAACATCATGCTGAGCCACGCGAGTGTGCGCATGGGAATTCCTTCGGGTGGAATGTTGTGCAGGGTTCATCCCAGAGGTTCTACACAGCAGGACCGATGCTGTCTTTCTTTCCCCTTTCTTGGAGTCTCCTCCCTGTCTATTGATGGAAGGAGGGTTGACATCCACACACGCAAAGAGAACGCCATGGCGGATCGACTTATCATTGGTTGTGGCTACCTGGGACAACGACTTGCGCAGCGCTGGCGCGACGACGGCGACCACGTCTGGGTGACGACCCGCAACCCGACACGAGCGGAGGAGTGGCGTTCCCTGGGACTGGATCCCCTCGTGTGCGATGTCATGGTCCCGGACTCACTGCGCCAGCTGCCCCGTGTGGATACAGTGGTTTACTGTGTGGGGATGGATCGAAGTGCCGGCCATTCCATGCGGGCGGTCTACGTGGAGGGGTTGCACCACGTGCTGGAAGTGCTCCCCACTCCAGAACGGTTTGTGCATGTAAGTAGCACCAGTGTCTACGGACAGAGTCAGGGAGAAGAAGTGGACGAAGCCTCAGCGACCGAACCCGTGGAGGAGTCCGGCCGCATCATTCTGGACGCTGAGCGAACCTTGCATGGTATCGTGCCACACGCCATGGTGCTGCGCTTCGCCGGGATGTACGGCCCAGGGCGGTTGCTGCGTGCTCAGGCCTTGCGCGACGGGCAACCGCTGTTGGGAGATGCGGACCGATGGCTCAATTTGATCCACATCAACGACGGGGTACGGTCCGTCGAGGCAGCAGTACAGCGTGGTCAGCGTGGAGCGATCTACAACGTCTGTGATGACCATCCCGTGACGCGCCGCGAGTTTTACACCTTCCTGGCTCACTTGCTGCATGCTCCCGAGGCACGCTTTGCAGTGATCCCCGCCGGAGCCCCTGTCCCACCGGGAGAACAGACCAACCGCCGGGTGTTAAACCGGCGGTTGCGACAGGAACTCAACGTTCCGCTGGAGTATCCGAGTTACCGGGTGGGTCTCCCGGCCTCGCTTTAAGGAACCGGCAAGGAGCCTTACGCGTTGGCGGCCGGTTTCAAACGATAGCCCTGTCCGGCGATATTTTCGACGTTCTCCATCTTGGCGAGTTCAGAACCAACCACGCCGGAGAAGACCTTGCTCTTGGTCTGGTAACCCGTGGCGAGCACCTTATCGGCGATCTCCTTGGCTCGCAACGGCGCGGTGGCCTGGGTGAGGACGTCGAGGAGAATGGTGCGGAGCGACGGACCGGCGGGGACCTTGGCAGCGCTGGGTGTGGTCCCATTGGCAGACTCGCCTTCGGGCTTGGCTGCCTTGACCGCCTTCTTCTTTTTCTTGGCAGACTTCTTTTTGGCTCCGTTGGAGGCCTTGGCGGGTTTTCCCTGGCCGGGGAGAACCACCCCGGGTTGTCCTGAGGCGCGGGCCAGCAAACCGCGCCGGATCAACTCCGTCACGCGTGTGCCAACCATCTTGGCAACGTCGCCACTGGTCGTGGGGAATTTCCGATTGACCAGTTCCTGGGCGAGTTCCTTCACCGTGACAGCTCTTCCTTTTTCCGTAACGATGTGCACGAGCGTTTGGGGGAGAGTCATGCGCGACTCGTCACCCCTGGTGGTGACCGGAGGAGGTGCTGCAGGTTCAGCCGTTGGAGCGGCCGGGGCAGCAGGGGCCTCCTGGCTGGCGGCCTGGATCTCAGCGTCTACCTGAGCCAGGGTCTCCTCCAACTCCTGCTTTCGCTTGCGCAGGTCGGCGAGCCGGGTATCATACGCGGCCCGCAACGATTCCAGTTCAGATAGTTTGGCAGCGAGTTGTTGAGCTAATGTGGACAGAGGCACGGTAGAGTTGGACATGGTGACACTCTTGACCCAGAGGTTTGACTGAATTTACTTGGGCTACATGCTAATTTGACTGTTTCAGGGTAGTCCGGTCAAGCTCCAACTCCAAATACAATCGGAAAACAAGGGGAATTCATACATGTGGTAGGGGTTGTGCCACCTGCCTCTTTTTCGTGATCGATTGGATCCACCCCGCGGCGCTCTTGACCCCGGGCATTGACCAGGCGTCTCCTGTCTGTCCTCGGACACCCTTCGATGAAGCACTTGCGGTGCGGATCCAACTCTGGGTGGCACGGTCCGCCGACTTCGGGTTCGGGCCCGCTTTTTCCAGACTGTTTGTGCCCTTGCTCGCCCGGCCCACCTTGCAGGAATTACGTTGACGTGGGCGCTTGCCAGGGAGACAATCATCGTCGCCCTCCACCGACCATCCTTGGCCTGAGCAGGAGTCTCACCTGTGTACCATCCTCACCTCCCTTTCCTTGGTTTGGCGTTGGCCATCTTCGCACCGTGCTGGGCAAACGCCAAGGACACTCCCTCGACGATCCTTCGCTCGGCGCGCAGCGGGGCCTGGTCCAACAAACTAACCTGGGAAGGCGGAAAACTCCCCAGCGAAGGGAGCCGTGTTCTCATTCGTCCCGGGCATCGCGTGGTATATGACGTGGCGGCCCGCCACACCGTTCGGAGCCTTCACATTGGCGGAGTGCTCCACTTCGCCACGGATCGGTCCACCATCCTGCGTGCGGGCTTGATCAAGATTCAACCCGGCGAAATGGTGTCGGAGGCAGGGTTCGATTGCGACGCCCACGCCCCCGAACTCAAACCCGGCGAACCCCAACCGGCGCTGGAAGTGGGAACACCCCAGCAACCCATCCCGGCCCAGCACTCGGCGCTCATCCAACTGGTCTATTTCGAGGGGATGGACCGCGAATCCTGTCCCGCGCTCGTTTGTTGTGGGGGCCGGATGGACTTTCACGGCGCTCCGCTCAGCCGCACCTGGATCAAGCTGGGAGCGACGGCGACGAAGAACTCCACCGAGGTCGTTCTTGGCGAGGAGGTCAAGGGTTGGAAGGCGGGCGATCAGCTTCTGCTCACCGGGACCAACGACCCCGATGAACGAACCGATGGCTACCAGACCGAGGAACGTCGCATCAAGCAATGGAACGGCACCCGCCTCACGCTTGATCGTCCGCTGGAATTTGACCACCTGGGGACCGGGGAATATCGAGGCGAGGTCGCCAACCTGAGTCGCAACGTGATTGTGGAATCGGCGGATCCAAATGGGGTTCGCGGGCACACCATGTATCACCGGGGCTCAGCGGGTTCGCTCTCCTACACGGAGTTTCGCCATCTGGGGAAGAAGGATGTGCTGGGACGCTACAGTCTGCACTTCCACCTGGTCGGCGACACCATGCGTGGCAGTTCCGTGGTTGGCGTCTCCATCTGGGATAGTGCCAATCGCTGGCTGACTGTACACGGCACCAACTACCTGGTAGTACGCGACTGTGTGGGGTACAACAGTATCGGTCATGGCTTCTTTCTGGAAGATGGCACCGAGGTGTTCAACGTCTTCGATCGCAACCTTGCCGTGCAGGCACATCGGGGCAAACGGCTGCCCAAACAGGTCCTGCCCTTCGATCAGAACGAAGGCGCTGGCTTCTGGTGGGCCAACAGTCTGAACACCTTCACGCGTAATGTCACGTGCGAAAATCATCGCTATGGCTATCGCTTCGAGGCCACCGCCTCCAGTCGTTTGCCCCTCACGTTGAGTGTGCGGCAGCCCGATGGGAAAACCAAAAAAGTGGATATTCGCACGCTGCCGTTCGTCCGCTTCGAGGACAACGAGGCCCACTGCGACGGTCTCTACGGGCTGAACCTGGGCGAAGGGGTGAATCGGGTGGGTCCGGATGAGAAGCATCCCTTTATCATTCGGAACATGAAGATCTGGGAGCTCCATTATGCGTTTCGGCCACAATCGCCGTCGGTGCTGGTGGAAGGAATGAGGATTCACCGGACCGCGTATGGCGTTTATCATCCTAACTATGATCGTCATGTTTATCGCGATCTCTTGATCAGCGAGGTGGCGGCCGAACCCTTCAATCGCGGCCACGATGATCTGAGCGTCCAATATGGCAAGTTGGCGGTGGATGGCCTTACCTTTGCCGGCCATCGCATGAGTGGGATGCCCCTGATCCAGATTAGCGACGATAACCCCACGGGAGAGGCCGAATCCCACTTCCGTCAGGTCAAGGTGATCAATCGCAAGGATGCCTCTCGTCGAGCCCTGGTGAACCTGGGTGGTGGACCGCGCCCCACTCCCAAAACCCCGAAGGGCGTGCCGATCTATCTGCACGACTGGTATGGTCCGGGGCAGGTCGCCAAGGTGGTCAGCACGCGGGCCAAGGATCTGATCAACGATGGCAGTGAGTATCGCTCCGAGATGGGTTTGACTGGCGATGAATCCCGGGTTGCACGCGTCAAGGACATTCCCTTTCCCACGCTGCTTTCTCCTCTCGATGATCTACCCCCCACCACCGTGATCACGGCGGTGGTGAAGGGGAAGGACGGTAAACTTCTCGTACGTGGGACCACGGCTGATAACGGGACCGTGAAACAGGTTCTGGTCAACGGCAAACCCGCGCAGGCGAGTCGTCCGAACTTTGCCGAGTGGGAGGTGATGGTCGAGGCAGCCAGGGAAGTGAAGGCACACGCCGAGGATGCGGCCGGCAACGTCGAAACGCAACCGCACCAGGTGCGTGTGGAGTAGTTTCCGCCCCGAGGTTTCGTGACCGTTCGGGCCACACCGCCTCTCAGGTCTTTCCTGGAGTGCGGCGTGGCCCTTTGAGTTGAGTCTTACCCCATCAACCCGTGCTGTTTCTGGTGATAGGGACCGTCGTAGAATTGCGTGGACTTGAAGCGTTCATGGCGCCCGTCGCCAGCAACCTCCTTCACACGCGCAGTCAGTTTGCGCAGTTCCTCGGCGTTCATCTTTTTGAATGCTCGCGCCGTCGCCAGGTCCTGCTTGAGCACCTCCATCGAATCAATCCCCACCACCAGGCTGGCAATCTCCTGGCTCAGCGCGTAGTGGCGGGCCTCGTCGACCGTGCACACCTTGTTGACCACCAACTGGCCCTGGTGGTTGGCCCCGCCGCCCAGGCTCTTCATGCCGATGCAGCCAATTCCGAGCTTGTTCGCTTCGGGCACCACCTGATGAACGAAACTGCGATAGTGGTAATCGCAGACATTCATCGGCATTTGCACCGTATCCCACTTGTGCCTGGGGAGCATCTTGAGGTGGATGTGCGGGGATTTGTGGCCGGTGAAGCCAATGAAGCGCACCTTTCCTTCTTTCTGCGCCTTGAGCGCCTCGGCGAGCGCTCCTTTCTCCACGATCCAGTCCGGATCGTTGTCGTAGTTGATCTCGTGGAATTGCCACAGGTCGATGACATCGGTCTGCAGTCGCTTCAGGCTATCTTCCAGGTGCTGACGCGTTCCCTTGGCATCGCGCGCGCAGTTCTTGGTCATCAGGAAGACCTTTTTGCGCTTGCCATCCATCGCCAGTGCCTTGCCCATGACGATTTCACTGCCGCCATCGTGGTAATCCCAGGCGTTGTCGAAGAAGGTGAGCCCTTCGTCGATGGCGGCGTGCATCACCTTGATGGCCTCCTTCTGGTCGGGAATCGAGCCAATGTGCCAGCCGCCCAGACACAAAATGGAAACCTTGACTCCCGTTTTGCCAAGCGGGCGCATGGGCAGTCCCCTGGCGTCATCGGCGGCCTCGGCGGCAGAGGCGGTCAAACCCAGCGCCGTGCTGGCGGCGACGGTCGTTTGCAGGAATTCACGTCGATTCGGGGTGGGATCGCTCATCCTTGTACTCCTGGTAAGCGGGGGCGAGTGATGAGTTTGATTGTCTTCCCTCCTGCGTCCCAAGGCCAGCAAAATCGGCGCTCGTTCGCGCGGGGGGTGTGTACTCCCTGGGCTGGGGTGGGTATGATAAAGAAGCTGCCGCACAATTCCTGAATCGCTGAGGATGGGACGTTCATGGCACACTTCACCACCACTCCCCTGCGTTCATCGCCTCCGACCGATGCCGATGTCACCCCGGAGCAAAAGCCCGCCTTGCCGCGATCCTCACCCCGTGCGACCGGGCTCTACCTCTCTCTGGTTCGACTGGACGAGATCCACGATGGACTGACGAAGAGTTCGCCAGCAGCCGAGGAGGGACAGACAACTTTGCAGGTCGCACAAATCGCTCTTGTCCTGGGGGCGCTGGCCGTTATCGCCGGAATGCTCTGGAGCGATTCGCGCACGGCAATGGCGGGTGGGATCTGTGCGCTGGTGGCCTGCGCCTTTGCGCTCCCCTGGCTCAAGCAACGCGCCCTGGCCCGCCTGAGCAGTCATCGAACCAGGGCCGCCCTGGAAACGGCGATTATCGAGATCCTGCAGCGCTATCCCGTAATTCACGACTGGGGCGGAGCGGAGACACTACGCAGCCGGCGCGCGCTCAAGGAGTTGCTCGAACGCTGGGACCGCCTCGGGATTCCCGAGGACAACAGCGAGGAGGTGCGGATCCAGGGGAAGCCGACCCCTGGACGATCCCCGATATCGGTGGATCCCGTGCATCTCCGTGAGGAACTCGCAGAGGCCATTATCGCCCGGCTTCGGGTGTCGATCTGGGGAGCGGCGCGGGTCCTGGAGATAGTCTTCCCAGCCATCACCGTGGGGCTGTCGGTTGTGGTTTGCATGGTCGGCCTTTCTATTGTGGCCGCAGGTGTCACGCCGGTCCTCCTCGGCCTGGGTGTTCTCGCCCTCTTTGTCACGCTTCCGGTGTTACTGGGAGTGCTCCGCTGGCGAAGGCATCGTATCGCCCGCGCCGAGGCACGGCTGAATCGCGTCAAGGAGACAATTCTCGCCAACTATCCGGAAGCACGGCAGTCGCTGGGGCCGCTCCAGTTCAATCCGAGTGAGGCCGCCTACTGGGAACTGGTGCGCTACCTCGACGAACGCTGCCTGGGCCAGGACGCCTTGCTGCACGTCCGTCGACCCGGGCGCTTTGTCCTGCTTGATCGCCTCCTGTACCTTTCCATCGACGGGCAGGCACTCGGCAAGGGATCCATGCGGAACGGGCTGGAGTTGACTGCCTCGCTCACCTCCGGCACCCATCTGCTGCGCATCCAGTTTTCGGAGTGGGGGAGGGAAACGACCCTTAATCGCTATGTGATCATTCGGATCGCTCCAGGGACGATTACCGAACTCAATCTGGTGCGCGGTCTGAACGACTGGATGATCTGGGAGGAGACAGGGAACGTTCTTGGGCCATACCTCACGAGCGAGGAGAAGTGCAAGCCGGTACAATTCCCTCCTTCGCGCGTCCTCTCCTCCCTCCCGGTGGAACAGCGCGAAGCCATCGTCCCCGCGGACGAGGTGCCTCAACGGACCCACGGGCCAGCCTCGATTCCGGCCAACTCCACACGGGAAGAAGTCCTCCTCGAGCCCGAGAATCGTGCCCTCCGGGAACGCTACCTGGCGCAGCGCACGCCGCAGCAGGCGAAAGCCGACGCCCGGCGTGGTCGGATGTTCGCGGCTCTCTGGGGCGCTCGCCTGGGGGCGTGGATCCTGTTGTTTCTGGCGCTTCCGGCGGTCGTGATCCTCCTCGTTCAGGCCATGGGTGGTCATGTTCCACGCGGCGAGGGTCCCGTTCTGGTTGTGATTGCCTCCTTTCTCCCCCTGGGAACGATGCTTGAGGGGGCGATCTTTGGGGGTGTTATCGGCTGGCTCGCCGGGCGCAAGCAGGGTGAGGTCCTTGCCTTGCTTGGACCGCTTCCCTGGAGTGCCTTTCGCCTGTCGTATCTGGAAGCACGCCAGAAATTCCTTGGCGACAGACCCCTGGCGTGAGGAGTGAACGCGCGGCGCCGCCTGTCTGCCGATATGGGGGGGCTCACTCAATTCCCAAGCAAAAGATCGATAACGTGACATCCTCGCCAGTGCGGTCCTGAATCACAGAGATGCTGAAGAATCTCCCTGGTAGCGCCGGCTTCTTCCAGGTGATCTGCCAGATCTAGCAGACGCTCTCGCTTCAACTCTCCGCTTGGGAGTTCCCGCTCTTCATACACGGATTGCGCCAGGGAGATGACCGTTTTCGTGCGCCAGTGGGACTCCATTTTCAGTGGATGATAGGGGTCCCCAAAGAGGTCGCGCAGCACCGCACACTGAACACGGTCCTCGTTGTCCACGGCGTCCCCTGCTCCCAGTGAGGCTTCATGGGGCGCGCCCCAAACGGCGGACCAGATGTCCTTGTGGGCACAGCGATAGGCCCCCTCGGCGGCGTGCCATTCCCGATCAACCCCCGAAACGGGCGATGGTCGCTGAAGAAAGAAGCGCGCGACCGCGAAAGCGGCGGTTTTAGCTGCCGCCAGTTCTGCAGCGCTCGCCTGTCCATCCGCGAAGCGCTCGGCAACCTCGATAGCTTGTCGGCTCCGCTCGTCACTCAGCGACGACCACGTCCGCCGACAACAAGCGCAGACAAAGAGTCGCAACGTGCGTCTCCCACGCGCCACACGTGTCACCTTGTGTTTTTCACGGAGAAAAAGCAACATCCGAGTTGGATCGGTGGCGCTCCGCCATTCCTTCTGATTCATGAGCGATCCCTTTTGGTCCTGTCAGCCGTTATAGATCAACCCGTGCCGCTCACGATAAAGCTGCAAGACAGCCCGTGCTTCCTCGGCCAGCACCCCTGCGGTCAGTTCCACCCCCCGCTGGCGCAGATAAGCAAACGACTCCGCAAAGACAGGGCCCTCGTCGAAACCAATCGCTTGAACATCCTCTCGCTCAGCGCCCCACACCACCCGGGAAATTCCGCTCCAGAAGATCGCTCCCAGGCACATTGAGCAGGGGGAACATGAAGTGAATAGTTCAAATGTGTGCGAGGGATCGCCGTGAAGTTGGAACGAGTGTTCCGCCTGCTCGGTGAACATCAACGCCATCATCTCGGCATGGAGCACTGAGTTTTGCAGTCGTGCCACGCTGTTCACCCCAACGGCAATCAGCGCGTGATCGTGGCGCCGAAAGATCGCCGCGCCGAACGGTCCTCCTGTTCCCCGCAGCACATTCTCGCGCGCCAGGGCAACCACCAGGTGCATCCTGGCTTCGTCGGACTCGTGGTCTTTCTGTCCTTCGAGGAGCGGCGGGATCCAGTCAGGAAGGTCAATGTTGAGCGTGGTGCGGAACGGACGAATAGCGCTCATGTCCCATCCTCCTTGTCACCAACTCACCAGGAGTCGTCTTGCGCAGGGAGTGGGATTTCCCATGTTTCATCTCCCAGGGGCTGTGGTTCACCTCAGCCACGCCGCGGAAAGCGCGCCTCCAGCAACTCCGCGAGCGTGGGGTGACCGATCTCCTGAAGTTCATAGCGCACCCGTTGAGTCGGTTTATTGATCTTCAGAAAGCGACCCAGATCAATGGGTGTGCCAACGAGGACCACCTCCGCCTCGGATTGGTTGATGGTCTGTTCCAACTCTGCAATCATGGCGTGTCCATATCCCATCGCCGGGAGAACGGCGCCGATGGTCGGG
>JAKOSN010000065.1 GCA_029777335.1 Planctomycetota bacterium | reverse complement strand
TCCTGCTCAAGCGGGTAGGGGAGTATCTGGGTGAGTTGAATCGGGCGCTGCGCGCCAACCAGAGCCAGCTGGAAGATCGCATTGCGGAGCGGACCCGTGAATTGCAGGAAGCGCAGGCGCATGTGCTCCATCAGGAAAAGATGGCCTCGTTTGGGCTTCTCGCGGCCGGGATTGCCCACGAGGTTGGCAATCCGCTCACGTCGATCAGCTCGCTTGTACAGATGTTGCAACGGCGCAATTGCGATGAATACACCGCCGAGAAACTGGCTCTGGTTTCGGGGCAGTTGCAACGCATCCAGCACACGTTGCGCGAATTGATCCACTTTAGCCGACCCGCCAACGATATCCGCACGCGGGTTTCGCTTAAAGAGATTCTCCAGGAAGCCCTGGACATCGCGCGCTACTACAAGCGTCCTGGGGATCGCCTGGGAATGCCCGAGATTCCTGGGTCCCTCCCCTTGCTCGTGGGCGTACACGATCAGCTGGTGCAGGTCTTCCTGAACCTGATTCTGAACGCCATCGATGCCACCAGCTCCGCGGCACGGCAACGCCTGCGAGAGCCGGCGCGTCCTGTTACACGCATCGAGGTCGCCGTGCACGTGCATGGGGCCTGGGTCGAGGTCACTGTGGCCGACGATGGGTGTGGCATTCCCGCGGAGCACGCCCAGCGCCTCTTTCAACCCTACTTCACCACCAAAAAAGAAGGGACCGGTCTCGGCCTGTTTGTCACGCGCAAACTGGTCGAGGAGCACGGAGGGACGGTTACCTTTGAACCCCGAGCCGGCGGGGGGGCCCTCTTCCGTGTCACATTGCCGGTCGAACCGCTTCCCAGCACGCGCCCCCTGCGCGCTCTTGAAGGCCGCCACGACGCGGAGAAGCTGGATAATAGCCATGCATCCCGTCTTGATTGTCGATGATGAACTCCTGATCCGTGAAACGCTCGCTGAGTACTTGCAACAGGAAGGCTACGCGGTCACCGTCTGCGCCAGTGGAGCCGAGGCGCTGGAGCGCGCCGCGGACAAGGAGTTCGCCATCGCCCTTTGCGATTTGCACCTCCCCGATATGAGCGGCCTGGCCGTCCTCGATCGGTTGATGCAGCTCTCGCCGCAAATTTCGGTGATTCTGATCACGGCCTATGCCACGGTGGAGAACGCCATCCAGGCATTTCAGCACGGCGCCCACGATTACCTGATGAAACCGCTGATCCTGGAGGAAGTGGAGAACAAGATTCGCCGCGTCCTGCGCTATCGTGAGTTGGCGGTGGAAAACCAGTGGCTCCGCCGGCAGTTGCACCTGAGCGAGGAACGCGAACTGGTGATTGGCCACAGCCCGGCCATGCTGCAAATTTTCGAGCTGGTGCGCAAGGTGGCACGAACTCGTTCAACGGTTCTGCTCACCGGCGAAAGCGGCACCGGGAAGGAAGTCGTGGCGCGAGCGATTCATGCCGCCAGCGCCGATCGCGAGGAGCGGTTTGTTCCGGTCAATTGTGCGGCCATCCCTCACGATCTGCTTGAAAATCAGCTCTTTGGCCATCGCAAAGGGGCCTTCACCGGGGCGGATCGCGATCAGCCCGGGTTGTTCGTGTACGCAGGACGTGGCACCCTTTTTCTCGATGAAATTGGCGAACTTCCTCTCGCCACCCAGGCCAAATTGCTGCGTGCGATCGACCAGCGCGAGGTGCTCCCCGTGGGCGCCAACGAACCGGTGAAAGTCGAAGCGCGTGTACTCTCCGCCACCAACAAGGATCTGGCCCAGGAGGTGGCGGCCCGACGATTTCGTGAGGATCTCTATTATCGCCTGAATGTGGTTGCCATCCGGCTGCCCCCGCTGCGCGAACGGCGGGAAGACATCCCGGAGCTGGTCGAGTTCCTGCTGGCCAAACACGCGCGCAATCTGGGCAAGCACATCAAGGGGGTCGATCACGAGGCGATGCGCTGTTTGCGCGCGGCGCACTGGAAGGGGAATGTTCGCGAACTCGATAACGTTCTCGAACGCGCAGTCATCCTCGGCGATGGCGATTTGATCACGCGCGAGGATCTTCCGCCCGACCTTGCTCCCTGTGCCGAGGATCCCAGCGCCGTGGATGAACTGGGGGTCGCGGTCCGTCGGTTTGAACGACAACACCTTGAACGCATTCTTCGCGAATCGCCAGACAAGAAAGAAGCGGCCCGACGGCTGGGGATGTCCATCAGCTCGCTCTATCGCAAGATCGCCGAACTGGGCCTCGCGGATCGAGGCCCCCAGGGATAGGCCACGGGGAGCGACAACGCCTCAGGGGGCCTGCTGCTGTAGCCCCATCCAGTAAAGGAGGGTTTTGATCTCGAAGGGCTTTAGTCCTGGTCGCAACGATAGCAAGCGGGCGGCGATCGCGGCCAGATGCGGAGTGGCCCAGCTGGTCGCGGGTTCATTGGCCAGTGGGCCGACATAGGCACGGCTGTATGCCCGGAACTCAATCTGCTCGCGCAGAGTATAGGCGAACCGCAGGGGATCGGTGAAGGGGCCCTTGTCCACCGATACCAGCGGAGGCGCGAAAAGGGCGGGATAGCTTAACGTGAGCGGATGCTCGTTGTGGGCAGCGGCAAAGACGAGAATGTCGCGAAAATAGGCTTCCTCCACGAGCCGAAGAAGCTGGTAACGGCGCTGAATCGGCTGCAAGCGATTCTCGGGGATTCCAAGCGAGAGATTCAGAACATGGCATTGCCAGACGTTGATCGCCCAGTGCATGGCGGCAAGCAAAACATCGACCTCGGTGCTTCCCTGCGGTCCGATGATATCCGCGGAATACAGAGAGACCTGCGGGGCCAGGGTCAGAATGATGTCGGCCACCGTGGTCCCGTGAGGCGAACTTTGCCGTCCCTCGTAGGGGAGCGGCTCCCGCTGCCCCTTGATAAAAACGCCCCCGTCCAGAAACGGAAGGGACTCGCCGCGCTGGCGACAGCGCTCTTCGAGGACTGACCGATCCATCCCGCTATCAATCACACAGACCTTGACCCCAGCCCCCGTGGCGCGAGGATCGCGCAGGAGGATGTCGGGCTTCACCAGGTTGAGGAGGCTGGCGAAGTGATCGGGGGCGGGAGAGGCCGGTTCGCTCACGATGCGAGTTCCTCCCCCTTGACAACCAGGTCCAGAAGGTGTCGCACATTCTCGATGATGGTGAGGCAGTGTCTGACCGCCGGAGTGCCATGCGTCCGCTGCAATACGCCGATCGCCTCGGCCAGGCGAATGGTATCGTCGGATTCACTGGGAGTGACTCCGCTAGAGCGCAACCCCGCCCGTAACTGATCGAGCACCTGGGGGGTGACCGGTTCCTCTGGGGGAGGTGCGCTGGAGCCTTGCAAGGTGGTATGCAGCGAATCCGAGGCTGCCAGGGCCGCCTCCAGTGCATCAAAGAGCACCCGTTGGCTGGCGCGTTCCACCAACGCCTGACCAAGCACGAGGGAACCGAGTTCCGACGCCACGGCGAGCAATTGCCGATCCGCGCTGGTGAACCCGTTGCCATCCGGGGTGCCATCGGCGTTGGTTTTCTCGAAGAGTTCGAGGATCACCTGCACTCCGCTCTCCGCGGGGAAGGGTGCGGCAAGCACCGACTGGCGCCCGCGTTCAAAGGGCTGGAGCGTCAGGGTTGCACCGTCGCGCTCCAGGTTGTTCAGGCTCCGCGGCTCACCCAGGCTCGCGACCAACCCCGCCAGTGAGGAGGAAAAGGGCGCCAGCGGTTCGGAGAGCAACCGCCCCTGAGCGTTATACGCGCGACATATCTGGGTCGGATCGGAGCCGGCTTCGTGGTGATGAACCAGGAGAATGCCATCCCGGGCCCTGGTGGAGTGGAGCAACAAGCGCAGCAAACTGGTGATCGCCTCGGGCAACGACAGAGGATCGCGCAGCGCGTTGGCCGACTCCACCAGTGGGAGAATCTTCTGGACCGTTTCGCGGAAGAGGCTGAGCTGTTGCATCAGACGACGCTGTTGACGGGCCGGGCGGATCCGCTCCAGTTGGCGTTGCACCGAGCGTAGAAACGCGGCTCGATTCAGATCCTGATTTTTGTCCAGATAGTCTCGCACCCCCATGCGCATGGCATCGAGCGGGGTGGCCTGGTGGGCATACCCCGTGATCATGATGGCCACCACATCGGGGTTGAACAGATAGAGATCCTCCAGCAGGCGGAGCCCATCGTGGCCCGCCCCGAGATTCCAATCGAGAATGGCGAGATCAACGGTCTCCTCGTTGGCAATCAACAGCGCGGATTCGGCATCGGGCGCTGTCAAGATGCGCACCCTCAGGTGGGCGCTCTCCAGCCATTCGCGAAACGTTTTGCGGATGGAATCCTCATCATCCACCACCAGGATAGTTTCGGGGGGGAGGGGACCTGAGTCGGCTCGCGGTTCCGTGGTATTTGGCATCGACAGACTCTCCGGCAGAGGACGATCCTCGGTGCTGGTAGTGTAGGCGCGGCGAATCAAAAAAAGCGGCGACCTTGTGAGAGAATGATGTGGAGAAGAAGAATCGGCGAAAGAACGCTTGACGATCGAGGGCGTTTCGCTGCAATGTGAGCGGAGGTCTTCTGACACTTCTGGGAGCAGGATTACCCATGCCACCCGAATATGGATTGATCCGACAGGCAGCCGCCATTCCGGTTCAAGGAGAGCGAGTCTGTCTGATCACCTCGCGGAGTGGGAAACGCTGGGTGATCCCAAAGGGATGTCTGGAACCTGGGAAGAGTGCCGGCGAGATGGCCCTCCAGGAAGCCTGGGAAGAAGCAGGATTGGGGGGACTTCTCGAAGGTGATCCCGTTGGGAGTTACCTGTACACCAAGGGAGGATTCACGCACCACGTCCTGGTGTTTATCATGCGCGTCACCCAGGTCAGTGAAACCTGGCCGGAACGAGCGTTCCGTCAGCGCTGGTGGCTGTCCCCGGAACAGGCGGTGTTGAACATCGACGAGCGCGGCCTCCGCGAGGTCATGCGGGGAGCCCTGCTCGACCGACGCGAACCGACTCCCCCATCACACCAACCCGAAGCCCGCGCCTGACGCGCGCTTCGGGCTGGTGGTGTGGGCGATGGACTATTTCTGATGTTTCACGCGACGTAGTATCTCGCGGTCGATGGCATCCTCATCATCCGGGCAAGCGCCCACTTCGCGATGCAGTTCCCATCGTTCAACCAGCACGGCAGTCTTCCCAGGGGCAAGGTTCACCAGCGATCCAAGACTTTCCAACTCCAGCATGTCCTCATTGGTGAAGGTCTCGAAATTGCAACCACGATCGGGATAAGTTTGCTCTGCTTCCCGGGAGAGATGCTTCACAAACAGGGTGCCATCATTCAGATAGCCCACCCATCCCATATCATGGGCGAGCCCGATCTTGGTCGGCCCGCGTTTGGGATCTTGTCGCAGGGTGATGTATCGGGTGCCAAACATCCAGCGGGGATCCTTGAAATCGAAGTAGCTCCAGAGCACCATCGTCTGATTCGGGGCGTAATCGCGGGGCGAGGTGGCTTTCCTGGGATCGCCCGGATGGGGCTTCTTGGCCGGCAGAGGGATGATCCCCATTCCACCCGGAGCCATCACCGTAAGTCCCCAGGGCGCCAGTTCCGTCGCCCGGGTTCCCACGTTGGTCACCCGGTGAATCACCTCGACCGCGGTTCCTGTCCCGGCCAAGCGGAGTTCGATCTCCTTCTGGATGCCGTATTCCTTCTCGGGAGCCGGGAGAAGGCGAACGCCCCCTCCACGCGTTTTCTCGTATTTCACCGGACCATTGTCGGGGAAGTAGGTGCGCGTGAGATCCTCGGGAGCCAGCCACAGTCGGTGCCCGCCGCGACTTTGCCACGTCGCCTCGCCCTCCTTTCCGAGTTGCTCAGCGAACTCCTTGAAAACGTTCTTCCCCTCCTTGAAGCGATAGCTGATGATCCGCGGTCCCACGTCGAGCGTGGCGAGGATTTCCACGGTGCCGTTACTGAGGAGAAGGTTATTCTTCCACCCCTTGTAAGCGACTGTCTTGATTTCCACCCGGGACTCGGAGGGATCGGCTGCGTTTACGGTGCCAACAACGAGCAGAGGGAGCACGGTTCCGACCAGGACAGACCAGATGGGCCAGTCGAGCAATGAGAATGCACGCACGGAGGATACCTCAAAGGAGCAAGAGGGAGAGGACACTGGCGAGACAGCACTCCTAGCTCTGGGGCTGGTCCAGGGTAGCGGGGGGAGCGGGGGGAGCGGGGGCAGGAGTGGCATTGGGGTCGGGAGGAAGTTCCTTGCTCCCCACGATGGTCAACGTGAGTCCGAGCTGCACCTGCACGGCAACGCCGTCGATCATGACGGTGGCTTTGCCGTTGTAGTACCAGCCGAGCGACCCAGAGGAGAATTCCTTGGTGGGAACGATGAGTTCCTGACCGTTCAGGGTCATCTTCACAGCCTCAGCCTTTTCCCAGAACTGATGACGGGTAATCGGGCAGACGCTCTTCTTGGCCATGCCAAACTCCTTGAGGCGAGAACAGAACGGGATTCCTGGGACGCATGATACCATCCCTGTGCGCCCAGGCAACTGTCTGCTTGCGCGCAAGCCCCGCCGGCAAAGAATTGAACTGTTCGTGAGCAAGCCCGGTGTGGTAGGATCGCCCGGAATGGCTTCGGCGCACACCTTCCCTTTGCACTTGCAGGCGAGGGCGATGTCTGGGGCCGACCATTCTGGTGCTCACACTCACGGACGAGGAGCCGTCGATGGATCGCAACGCCAAACTCGAACGGATTCAATCGCGCCCCTGGTATCACTCCATTCAGATCGAACCAGGGCTGGTGACCCCCGGGAGTCTCAGTCAGACCACGCTCAACTACATCCTGGAGCAGGTGCAGTTCCCCAAACGCTTCGACGGGCTCACGGTGCTCGACATCGGCGCCTGGGACGGGTTTTACAGCTTCGAGGCGGAACGTCGGGGCGCCAAGCGCGTCGTGGCCTACGATCTGACACCTCCCGATCAGTTTGGTTTCCAGACCGCGCATGAGTTGATCGGTAGCAAGGTCGAATATGTGCAGGGGAGCGTCTACACGCTGACCCCGGAGCGCGTGGGAACCTTCGATGTGGTTCTCTTCTTTGGAGTGTTTTACCATCTGCGATATCCTCTATTGGCGCTCGATCGCATCTGGTCGGTCTGCAACGAGACACTGATTCTCGAAACGCAGTGTCTGGATGAGCGCGTGATCTTTGCTGACGGCAAGGCGTCGCCCCTGAAATCGATCGACAAGCGCCTGGCCAGTATTCCGCTGTATCGCTTCTATCGCAAGGATGAACTGACCAAGGGCGACTTCAGCAACTGGTTTTCGCCGAATCGCAAGGCGGTCGAGGACGGTCTGTGGTCGGCGGGCTTCGAACCCACCATGCTCAGTAGCTGGGGCGATCGCGTGGCTTTCCGCGGCAAGCGGTTGCCCAAGATGCCCGAGTATCTCGTCCAAACTTACGAGGCGGTCGCACCGCTGCGCGTTGGCTAGAGCTGGGCGAGAGCGGGAGGGGCAGGAGCACGTTCCCCGGGAGCGTCCTTCTGCCCGTGCCCGGTTCCACGCGAACAGTTTTGCAGAAACAGTTGTTACCACCCGCCCCGCGAGGGTATACTGAAAAGATCGACCTAGCCCCTCTCCGGTCGCATCCCAGCCCACAGACCTCGGGGGAATTGCGGATCATGACCATGGCGGACCCACAAAGTCGTCAACCCACCATTCTACTGGTTGAGGACGACGAACTGGCGCGAGACGCGCTTACGCGCATCCTGGTGCGCTCCGGGTACATGGTACTCACGGCGGCCAGCGCACATGATGCCATCGGTCAGTTGAAAACCCCGCTGGCGCCGATTGATGCCGTCCTCCTGGACATCGAACTTCCTGATATCAGCGGCGCTGATCTCTGTCAGCGCCTGCGCGAGTTGCATCCCCATATGCCGGTGATCGTCTGCACAGGCGCCGCTGGGCCAGAAGAGGCGGAACAACTGCAGAGCATGGGGATTCATCATTATTTCTGCAAACCCGTGCCCATCAATGAACTTCTCGCGGCGTTACGCAGCTCCATTTTTCCCAGCAACGGGCAAACCGCGAACTAACCGGCTCCTCGGCTGCATGCCCTCCTCCACCCGTGCGCTGGGTTGACGGTTATCCCATTCCCCTCTAGCCTTGCAAGAGATAGCTAGGGGCCGGTTGACGCGAGTGAAGGCTGTTGGCCCTTCGCGTGCTGCCCCTCACCCTGACCCCCCTGCCGCCGGTATGCACCGCGAGATCTCGCAGCGCGAACAGCCTTTTCACAGTGAACCACCGCTGTCCCTGTATTTGATGACAGCCCTGGTGGGGGTGCTCATTGGCGCCGATCTCTGGCCCGGGTTTGTCAAGTGGCTCGGCGCCTCGGGGAGCTGGCTGCCCACCTGGCCCGATAATCTCTTCGATTATCGATTCGCCCTGATTGCCGCCGTACTTGGAGGTGCGCGCATCCTGTATGGCTCGATGGAAAGCCTCCTGGAGGGGCGCCTCGGAGCCGACCTGGCGCTGGCGATTGCCTGCATCGCCGCCATCATCATCAAAAAACCGCTGGTGGCGGCGGAGGTCGTTTTTATTGGCATGGTGGGTGAAGTTCTTGAAAGTTTCACCTTTGAGCGCACCCAGCGGGCCATCCGGGGGCTCCTGGAGATCACTCCGCGTCGTTGCTGGTTGCTGCGCGATGGGCAAGAAATCCGTGTTTTGACCAGCGAGTTACAGGTCGGAGATCGGATTGTCGTCAAGCCCGGAGCGCGCATCCCGGCGGATGGGGTGGTCCTGGATGGTCGCTCCACGATCGACACCAGCGCACTCACCGGCGAAAGCATGCCAGTCGAAAAAGGTCCGGGCGACGAGGTGCTCGCCGGTTCACTCAATCAGCTGGGCGCGCTCACGATCCAGGCCCTGCGCGTGGCCGAGCACACTGTGGTGGGGCAGGTCACCACGCTCACCGCAGATGCCTTGCAGCAAAAAGGAAAGATTGAACGCACCGCGGATCGGCTGGCACGCTACTTCCTCCCGGTTGTGCTGGCGATGGCGACGTTGACCTTTCTGGGGGGGCTGGTGATTCATGGCGGCCTGTTTGGCGCCACCTCCGCCCGCGAACGCATGGGGCTGATGGAAGCCGCGACCATCCCGGCTCTGTCCGTGCTGGTGGTAGCCTGTCCCTGTGCGTTGATTCTTGCCACGCCGGCCGCCATTGTCGCCGCCCTTGGGCGCCTGGCTGGCACCGGGGTGCTGATCAAGGGCGGGATTGCTCTGGAGCGACTGGCTGGCGTCGACGTATTCGCCTTCGACAAGACGGGGACCCTCACGGAGGGCAGGCTGGAACTGGGGGATCTCCTTCCAACCGCAGGAACCACTGCCGAAGAGCTGTTGCGCATCGCGGCCTCGGCGGAGGTGCACAGTGAACACCTCCTGGGCCACCTCCTGGTCGATGCCGCACGAGGCCGAAATCTCGAAGTGATTCCGGTGGAGGAGTTTGTCGCTCACCCGGGCGGCGGAGTCAGCGCGCAGCTCAACGGTACACGGGTGCTCGTGGGCAATGCACGCATGCTCACAGAACAGGGAATCTCCCTTTCCCCAGAGGTCAGCCAGCTCCTTCAACAACTTGATGACAGTGGGCAGACACCTGTGCTGGTGGCGCGAAACCAGCAGATCCTGGGGGTGATTGGTGCACGGGATCGCGTGCGCCCGGAGGCTGCGGATGTCCTGACCGAGTTGCGCAACCTCGGGATTCAGCGGATCGTGATGTTGACCGGCGATCGTTCTGCGGTCGCACGCACTCTCGCGGAACCGCTGGGAATTCACGACTATCATGCCGAGTTGCTCCCCCAGCAAAAAGCAGACTGGATCGCCCGGTGCGAGGGCGGCAAGGTTGCGATGGTGGGCGATGGCATCAACGACGCCCCGGCGCTGGCGCGTGCGGATGTTGGGCTGGCCCTGGGAGGGACCGACGTGGCGGCCGAGGCGGGTGATGTTGTCCTCATGGGCGATCCGCTTCGTCCGTTACCGTTGCTGCTACGGCTTTCGCGCGCCACCGTACAGGTCATTCGGCAGAACATCCTCTGGTTTGCCTTTGGCGTGAACCTTGTGGGAGTGGTTGTAACCGCGTGGTTGTGGCCGCTCTTCGCGCCCAGCGCCGAGTGGTACGAGCGCTCGCCCCTGGTTGCGGTGCTTTATCATCAACTGGGGTCGTTGCTGGTTCTGCTCAATGCCATGCGCTTGCTCTGGTTTGAGCGCAGCCATGGCTCGACCTGGCAAACGTGGAGCGCACGGTTCACCGCGCTGAACCAGTGGAGTGAACGCCATCTCAACGTGGACGAATGGCTGCACTCGTTAACGCATCACTGGCGGAAGGCGTTGGCGACGCTCGGCGTCCTGGTGTTCGCGGGCTATGCGCTGAGCGGATTGAAACAGATCGAGAGTAACGAGGTCGGCGTTGTCCGTCGTTTCGGTCGGGTCTTGCCAAACGATCTGGAACCCGGCTTGCACTGGCGCTTTCCCTGGCCGATCGAGGTGATGACCCGGGTCGAGCCGGATCGGGTGCGCACGGTGGAAGTGGGCTTTCGCAGCACGCGCGCCCTGGGGGCAGTGGTGTCGACCGAGGGTTCGGGGGGGTGGTCCAGTCTGCATGGGGAATCGTTGCGGCGTTATCCCGAGGAAGCAGTGATGATCACCGGGGATGGCGACCTGGTGGAGTTGCAGGCGATCGTCACCTACCGGATCAGCAATGTTCATGAATACCTCTTCGGCGTGGACGATTCGGAGAACCTTCTCCGTTCCGCGACGGAAGCGGTCCTGCGTGAAGCCGTGGCGAGCAGCACGTTTTCGCGTTTGCTGACCACGCAGCGCGAGGCGTTTCAGCGTGAGATTCTGGAGCGTCTGCGTCAGCGCTGCGCCGCGTACGGCCCCTCGGAGAGCGAAGGATCACAAGGGTTGGGGATTCGCCTGGAGGGAGTCTGGCTCCAGGAATTACATCCCCCGCCGGAGGTGG
This sequence comes from Planctomycetota bacterium, assembly GCA_029777335.1. Lineage (GTDB taxonomy): Bacteria > Planctomycetota > Planctomycetia > Gemmatales > Gemmataceae > JAKOSN01. The sequence goes on along the minus strand of JAKOSN010000065.1, from coordinate 42,675 downwards.
TGCCCGCCTATCACGAAGTCACGCGTGCCATGGAGGAAAGCGAACGAGTGGTGATCCAGGCCCGCGCCGAGGTGCTGGAGAAGGAGCAACGCGCCAGCTCCGAGGCCAACCGCGCCAGCCTCTTGGCGGATGTCGAACGGCTTGGGATTGAATTGCGCGCCCGGACCGCACGAACGGTCTTCCTGCTGCGTCTGGACGTGGTGACACGGCTCAACTGGTGGCGTGAGATCGAGCTTTTCTGTGCCAGCTGGAAGGCAGTGAACCAGCACACGCCCCTGGAGCAGGCAGTGGCATCGTATCGACATCGCCGTGCGGTGGCCCTGCAAGTGCAGCGCACGGTCAATTCCGAACGCCTGCGCTGGGAGATTCTGGAGCGAACCTTGCCAGGCCGGGAAAAGGTGCTCCTGGATGCCTCGCCCATGCAGGCAGAGGTTCTCTATCTGCTTGATCAGGTTCGCGCCCTCGCCCCGCTGTTTGCGCCGACGGACCGTAAGGTTGCACCGCCCCGCTCGCCTCTGGAACCCTGAATCTCCCTGGCTCGCACCGCTGTACGAGAGTTATCCATGCCACGCTCGCTGCTTGTCTTGCTGATCGTTCTCGTCGTGGGAGTGCTCGCCCGGCTGAGTCTCTACACGGTTGATCGCTCCGAGTTTGTCTACGTTACTCAGTTCGGCCGCCATGTTGCCACGTTCGACGGCGCCAACGAGAAGGAGGCAGGTCTACACATCAAATGGCCCTGGCCGATCGAATCGGTGCAGCGCATTGATCGACGACTGCAGTTCTTCGATCTCCCACCGGCGGAACTGGTGACAAAGGACCCGCGTGAAGGAGAGACGATTGACCGCACCCTGACAATCGACGCCTATGTGTGCTGGCGAATTCCCGATGCGGCGGCGGTCGAGAACTACATCAAAACGGTGGGCACCCTGGATCGCGCCCGTGAAAATCTGCGGGATCGCATTCGCGCGGGGTTGGGGGCGGAAATTGCCGGGCGCAAGCTGGAGGAACTGATCAGCGATCAGCCAGGACAGGTGGAAAAGAAATGGGAAGAGATGCGCACGAGCTTGCTCGAACGAGCGCGTCGCTCGGCGGAGCGCGACAGCCTCATCAATAAAGGCATCGAGATCGTTGATATCCGCATTCGGCGGTTGAACTATCCGCCCCAGGTGCGCGATGCCATTTTTGAACGCATCATTAGCGAGCGCAACAAGAAGGTGGCCTACTACCAGGCGGAGGGAAGACGTGAGGCGGAGAGGATTCGCAGCGAAAGCGAGGCCACAATCAGCATGTTGCGCGACAAGGTGGAGGCAGAAAATAAAGAAAAACGAGGCGCCGGAGAGAAGGCCGCCGATCGCATTCGCCTGAATGCCTTCAGCAAGGATCCTGAATACTACGCCGAATTGAAGCGGCAAGAGGTCGGGATGGCGGGCGTGGACAGCAAGACCAAGGTCTGGTCGACACGACTCTTTGAGCTGTTCTTCCCGCTGCCGGGCTCGCGCAGCCCCGCCAGTGGCAGCGGGGGCACGGTCCCTGGAGGGCCACCTGTTCGCCCCCAAGGAGGGAACTGAGATGGCCAAACGCCTCCTCCTGGTGGTGCTGCTGCTCGGTTTCGGCGCCTGGCTGCTCACCGGGCTGACCGAGGTCAATCCCGGCGAACATGCGGTGGTACGGCGCTGGGGCAAGGTTGTGGCGGTCCAGAGCGAACCGGGGTTGCTCGTTGGTTTGCCGTGGGGGATTGATCGTGTCGACCGGGTGGCGGTGGAACAGGTTCGACGAGTGGTGGTCGGCTTTCGCCCCGAGGAAGAGACCACCCGCAGCGATACCCCCGGCGGCCAGCTCCTTACCGGCGATCACAACCTGGTCAACGTGCAGCTGGTCGTCAAGTACAGAGTGCAAGCGGACAAGGTGGTCGAGTTTGTCGTTGCTCAACCGGTGGTCGAGGACATTCTGACGCGCACCCTTGAGGATGCTCTCTCGGAATGGACGGCGAGCAAGCCGGTCGACGAGGTGTTGCTTCATGGCAAGGATGCAATCCGCGACGCGCTGGGGAGAACGGTGCCAACGCGGCTGGCTCCCTATCAACTCGGCATCGATCTGAATTCCATCGAGGTGACTCATCTCCTGCCGCCCAACGAAGTGAAACCCGCCTTTGACCGGGTGGCCCAGGCACAAACCGAGATCAGAACAGCGAAAAACCAGGCCGAACAGCAAGCCCTGCGCGCGCAGAGTAACTTCGAGATCGAGAAGCAGCGCATGGAGAACGAGACGCGCGCCTATGTCTTCAAACTCCCCCGTTTTGCCAGGGCCGATGCGACGGTGTTCCTGGGCCGGCTGGGGGAGAAGCAACGGAATCCTGCAGTGGTTCAGGTGAATCGCCTGGAATACCTGGTCAACCTGGTCGACCTGCTCAGCAAGAAAGGACAGATGTTCCCACTGGATGGCTCCCTCGGCCAAGGAACGCTGGAGAGTTCCGGAAAGAGCAGCACTTTGCCGTGAGGTCCGCTACAATGGAGGACGCAGCAACGATCCACGCAAAGGGGTACGGCAACAATGAAGCGCGGACACATACCCTTGGCGGCCTCGCGACGTGATTTCCTCTTTCAGGCCGGGGGCGGGCTCGGCGGAATTGCCCTGTCGTGGCTGCTGGCTCGTGACGGTCAGGGAGCCACCACGCCGGTCAATCCGCTAGCGGCTCGCAAGCCTCATCACGAGGCGAAGGCGAAATCGGTTATCTTTCTGTTCATGGTCGGGGGGCCCAGTCAGATGGACCTCTTCGACCCCAAGCCGGAACTTACGCGCTTGCATGGCAAACCGTTGCCGCCCAGTTTTGGCAAACCCGTCAGCCAGTTCACACGCGGCGACACCCCCTTGCTGGCCAGCACGCGGAAGTTCAAAAAACATGGCAAATCGGGCTTGCCCCTGTCGGACCTGATGCCTCACCTGGCCAGCTGTGTGGACGATATTTGCTATCTCAATTCTTGCTGGTGCACGAGCACAGTGCATGCACCGGCGATGTATGAGCTGCACTCGGGCAGGACAATCATGGGTTACCCCAGCCTGGGTTCCTGGGTGACCTATGGCCTGGGCAGCGAAAGCGACAATCTGCCGGCGTACTGTGTGATGATTCAACCGGAGGGCACTCCCGAGGGGGGCGCGCCCTGCTGGGGTGCTGGCTTCCTGCCGACCATTTACCAGGGCACGCTCTTTCGCAAGGGCGCTCATCCGATTCAGAACTTGAACCTTCCGCCAGGGGTTACGACCCAGCAACAGCGCCACACGCTTGATCTGTTGCGCAAGATGAACGACGAGCAACGCGATCCGAGTGACACCGAGTTGTCAGCACGCATGGCCAGTTACGAACTCGCCTTTCGCATGCAGTCGGCCGCTCCTGAGGCGGTTGACCTTACCCGAGAGACCGCGAAGACTCGCACGGCTTACGGGCTCGACGACAGGCGAACTGCCGACTTCGGGACACGCTGTTTGCTGGCGCGACGACTGGTCGAACGCGGCGTGCGCTTTGTCCAGCTCTACTCGGGGGGCGGGCCTCTCGTCACCCAGTGGGACGCCCACGACGACATCAACAGTAATCATGAACGCATGTGTGCCCGGGTGGATCAGCCGATCGCTGCCCTGCTGCAGGATCTCAAGGCGCGCGGGTTGCTGGACAGCACGCTGGTGGTCTGGGCAAGCGAATTTGGCCGATTGCCGACCTCACAAGGTGGAAAAGGCCGCGATCACAATCCATACGGTTTCACCATGTGGCTGGCGGGTGGCGGCGTGAAGGGGGGGCAGACGGTGGGGGCGACCGACGAGTTCGGTTTGCGCGCGATCAAGGATCGCATCTCCGTCAACGATTTTCATGCGACTCTGCTGCATCTGCTGGGGATGGATCATGAACGGCTCACTTTCCGGCATAACGGCCGCGATGAACGATTGACCGATGTGGCGGGTAAGGTGGTGGAACAGGTCGTGGGCTGAGAGGAGGCGCCGGGATGATCCTGCCTCTGCGCGATGACAACTCTCAGCGTGAAATTGTTCCGTGGGTGAACTATGCCCTGATCGTCGCCAACGTGCTGGTTTTCCTGGTGGGGCAACGGTTGGGCGCAAACGATCAGTTCACCTACGAGTTTTCCCTGGTGCCCGAGGCGATCCGCACCGGACAGAATGTCGGACCAGTCGCCCTTCAGGATCCGGACACGGGGAAAGAGGTGATCTTACCGCTGAAGCCGACGCCGCTCACGCCCTATCTGAGCCTCTTCACGTCGATGTTCTTGCACGGCGGATTGGCCCACATCCTTGGGAACATGCTCTTTCTGTGGATCTTTGGCGATAACATCGAGGATGTTCTGGGGCATGTGCGTTACCTGGTGTTCTACCTGGTGTGCGGGGTCCTTTCTGCGCTGGCCCATGTTGCCTGCGTCTTTGCCTTTCATGGCAACCCTTACATTCCCACGCTCGGAGCCTCGGGGGCGATTTCCGGGGTGCTGGGGGCGTATCTCCTGCTTTTTCCCTGGAATCGCGTGACGGTGTTGCTGCTCCGCGTGGTGACCGATGTCCCGGCCGTGGTGGCGATCGGCATGTGGTTTCTCTTTCAGGTGATCGAGGGGTTCGGAGTGCTGGGCGGAATGCAGCATGGCGGCGTGGCCTATGGTGCCCACATCGGCGGCTTCCTCGTTGGGCTTGCACTCATCAAACCGTTCTCGTTCGGTCCCCGGTGGGGAGCGTGATCACCTCAAACCTGTGCAAGAGGGTTACACCCATGCGCCGACGCCTTTTTTTGCAGACGACCGGGATGGCGACCAGTCTTCTGGCGCTGGGGGAACACGCCCGTCTCGCGGGGGAGTCTCCAAAGGCGAAGCCGATTCGGAGTCCATTCCTCGAAAATAACTTTGCCCCGGTGCCTGAGGAGGTCACGGCGGACCGGCTCAAGGTGGTTGGCAAATTGCCCGCCGAGCTGGATGGCATGTATGTGCGCAATGGCCCCAATCCCCAATTTGAACCCCTGGGTCCCTATCACTGGTTCGATGGCGACGGGATGCTCCATGGGGTCCACCTGCGCGAGGGGAAGGCAAGTTATCGCAATCGCTGGGTGCGGACCGAGGGGTGGCAGGAGGAACACCGAGCCGGGAAATCGCTTCACGGCGGGCTACTGACCATGCCCGATTTCAAGAAAATCGCGCAGGGGAAGGATGGCTACAAGAACGCGGCCAACACGGCTCTCATCTGGTTTAACGGCCAACTCCTGGCGCTGTGGGAGGGAGGGACTCCCCACGCGATCAAGGTGCCGGAACTGGAGACGCGTGGACGTTTCACCTTCGGGGGACAACTCAAGCATGCCTGTACCGCCCATCCCAAGATTGACCCCACCACGGGCGAGATGATGTTCTTCGGCTATGGCCCGGTCAAGCCCCATGTGCAGTACAGTGTCGCCGATGCGCGGGGGCGCATTGTGCGTACCACGCCCATCGAGATACCGCGTGGCGTTATGATGCACGATTTTGCGATCACTGCGCGGTATTCTCTCTTTCTGGACCTTCCTGAAATCTTCGACTTTCAGGAGCTGCTAAGGTCGGGGAAGATCATGAAGTTCGATGCTCGCCTGGGGGCGCGCGTGGGGATCATTCCCCGCCACGGCAAGGCAAGCGAGATCAAGTGGTTTCCGATCGCTCCCTGTTATGTCTTCCATACCTTGAATGCGCACGACGAGGGCGAGGAGGTCTGCCTCGTGGCCTGCCGAATGAAGGAGTTCTCGGGCGATCTGTCGAAAACCCCCTTGCAACAGTTGCCACCCAGGAATGAACTCCCCTTGCTCCATCGCTGGCGGTTCAACATGAAAACCGGCAAGGTCAAGGAAGAGCCGCTCGACGACGTAACGAGCGAATTTCCGCGCTTCGACGAGCGTCGACTGGGCCAGAAGATCCGTTACGGCTACACCATGAAGCTCGGGATGGACGGCTATTTGAAGTACGACCTGGAAAAAGGCACCTGTGCGACGCATCGCAACGGCAAGGGGCGCTACGGGGGCGAGGCGGTCTTTGTCCCGCGTCCTGAGGGGCGGACGGAGGACGAGGGGTGGTTGGTCAGCTACATTCACGACGAGGGCCGCGGCAAAAGCGAACTGGTCGTGATCGATGCCCAGGAGTTCACCCGGCCTCCGATCGCACGGGTCCTTTTGCCCGTGCGGGTGCCGTTCGGCTTTCACGGAACCTGGCTGCCGCGAAAGATACTCGACGGATAACAGGGAGACGGCGAAGTGCGCGTGTTGCATTTTGATTGTTTCAGCGGAATCAGCGGCGACATGACATTGGCCGCGCTCCTGGATGCAGGCGCCGATGGTGGTGCCGTGCGCCAGGGGTTGGATTCGCTGGGGTTGCCCATCACTATTCAGATCAACAAGGTGCGCAAGGGAGGGTTTGCCGCCACCCAGGTATTTATCGATGCTCCCGAAGAGCATGTGCACCGCTACCTCCCCGATGTGGAGGCGATCATCGGGCGCGGTCAGTTAACCCCCAGGCAGCGTGCGCTGGCCCTGCGTATCTTCGGCAAACTGGCCGAGGCCGAGGCAACGGTACATCATTTGCCGATCGAGAAGGTTCATTTCCACGAGGTCGGGGCTCTCGACAGCATTGCCGACATCGTCGGGGTGGCGATCGCTCTGGATTCACTGCGGGTAGAGCGGATCACCTCGCGATCGGTTCCCCCCGGCACCGGGATGGTGAGGTGCGCCCATGGGATGATGCCCATCCCTGCCCCGGCCACGGCTCTCCTGTTAAAAGGAGCCCCATTGGCCGCGACCAGCATCCGGGGGGAGTTGACCACCCCAACGGGAGCCGCGATCCTGAGCACGGTGGTCCAGGAGTGGATCGAGCAGCCTGCCCTTACGATCGAGTCGATCGGCTGTGGTGCCGGGCAGCGCGAACTGCTGGAGCAACCGAACCTGCTGCGCGTTTTTGTCGGCACTGCCCCAGATCCGGGGCGGTCCGAGGAGCACGATCGGGTGTGGATGCTGGAAACCAACCTCGACGATATCCCGGCCGAGATCATTGGCTTCTGTGTGGAGGAACTCTTCGCCGCCGGCGCTCTCGATGTGTTCAGCACGCCGATTCAGATGAAGAAGAATCGCCCAGGCGTGCTGCTGGCCGTGCTCACTCCGGAGCCATTGATCGCCTCACTCGAAACCATCCTCTTTCGCGAAACAGGGACCTTTGGCATTCGGCGTTATCCTGTGCAGCGCAGCAAGAGGCAACGAGAGGCAGTCACGGTGGAGACCCCGTGGGGTGTTCTCAAGGGAAAACGGGGCTGGCGCGAAGGGGACGAGGTGTTTACCCCCGAGTATGAAGAGTGCGCACGCATCGCCCGCCAGCAGGGCTTGCCATTGCGCGAGGTGTACGAACGAGTCCGGCAACTCTGGTTCCTGCAGCAGGCTCGTTGACGCCTTTCTCGTCGCTCGCCACAATAGCGACAGGCAGAGACTCTTTCCGAGGACATGCCGATGGCGCGCGAAGAATACCAACCTGAGGAGCAGGTCGAGCATCTTCCCTCAGGAACCATCACCAAGGACGAGAAACAATGGGCGATGCTGGCGCATCTGTCAGCGCTGATTGCCCTGGGGGCCGGTGCGCTGACGTTTCTCGGTCCGCTCATCGTCTGGCAGGTGAAGAAGGACGAATCGGAGTTCGTCGCGCAACATGGCAAGGAAGCACTGAATTTCCAGTTGACGGTCTTTTTCGGCGCCCTCATCCTGGTGGCCATTAGCGTGGCAACGTGTGGGGCCGCCCTGATCGTAACCGTCCCGCTCCTGGCGGCACTGGGAATCTACAATGTGGTCATGGTAATTCTCGCCGGGATGAAGGCCAACGAAGGGGAGGCGTATGAGTACCCGGCGACCATCCGCCTGATCAAATAGCCGGGTTTTCCTTCGATCCAGTAACAGGCGACGTCGTGGGTTCGACGCGGCGTCGCCATCTTCTTTTGAGATGCCGTTCATGGTCACCGCGAAGCAGATTCGCCAGCAGTTCCTCGATTTCTTTGTGAAGCAGCATGGCCACACCGCGGTCCCCTCCGCCAGTGTGGTGCCGCTCGATGACCCAACCTTGCTCTTCACCAATGCTGGCATGAACCAGTTCAAGGATGTCTTTCTGGGGACCGGGAGCCGTCCCTATCGACGTGCGGTGGACACCCAGAAGTGCATTCGCGCCGGAGGCAAGCATAACGATCTCGAAGATGTGGGACGCGACACCTATCACCACACGTTTTTCGAGATGCTCGGCAACTGGTCGTTTGGCGATTACTTCAAGCAAGAGGCAATTCGCTGGGCCTGGCAACTCCTCACCGAGGTGTGGGGGATCGACAAGGCGCGACTTCACGCGACCGTCTTTGCTGGTGATCCTGCCGATGGCGTGCAAGCCGATGATGAAGCAGCGGAACTCTGGCGGTCGGTCACGGACATCGATCCCAGCCATATTCACCGCTTCGGCAAGAAAGATAATTTCTGGGAGATGGGGGATACCGGACCGTGCGGCCCTTGCAGCGAGATCCACATCGATCGGACCCCTGATCGGAGTGGCGGCAAACTCGTCAACAAGGGGTCAGCAGAGGTAATGGAGATCTGGAATCTCGTTTTTATCCAGTTCAATCGTGGGGCCGATCGCGCCTTGACGCCGCTCCCCGCCAAGCACGTTGATACCGGGATGGGGTTTGAACGCGTCACGGCGGTGCTGCAAGGGAAGGCGAGTAACTACGATACCGATGTCTTCACGCCGATCTTCGCTGCGATTCAGAGGATCACCGGCGCCAGCGGATACACGGGTAAGCTCGACGACATCAAGGATATCGCCTATCGAGTCATCGCGGATCACATTCGGTGTCTCACCTTTGCCCTGACCGATGGCGCACGCCCAAGCAACGAGAAACGGGGTTATGTGGTACGGAGCATCCTGCGCCGTGCCGAACGCTATGGTCGGCAGTACCTGGGAACGACGAAACCGTTTCTCCATGAGCTGGTGCCGACCGTGATCGAGGTCATGGGGGAAGCGTTCCCGGAGTTGAAGCGTGCCCCGGAGAAGGTGACCGGGGTCATCTTCGAGGAAGAGGAGAGCTTTCTGCGCACCCTGGATCGTGGCATCAAGCTCTTTCAGGAGGTGGCGGAACGGACCAGGAAAAGCGGGGGGGAAACGATCAGCGGCAAGGATACCTTCACCCTGCACACCACCTATGGCCTGTTCCCGGATATTACCGAACAAATGGCGAGTGAAGTCGCGCTCAAGGTCGATCGCGCGGGCTACGACGAGGAGATGGAGCGGTTTCGGGGCGAATCGGGGAAAGACCGCAAGAAACTGGTGATCTCGGCCATTAGCGGAGAACTCCCCGCGACCGACGACGCGCCCAAGTACGAGGGAACCACGGCGAACGCCACCCTTCTCGGATGGGTGATCGAGAACAGCGTGGTTCGGGAGGGAACGCTCCCGGAAGGCGAGGAGGCGGCGTTGCTCGTGGATCGCACCTGTTTTTATGCCGAGCAGGGGGGCCAGGTGGGCGATGGCGGGGTGATCCGCACCGAGAGCGGACGCTTTGAGGTGAGCGATACGCAACGGCTGGGAGATGCCATCCTTCATGTGGGGCAGGTGTCCGCCGGGGAGATTCGGGTCGGCCAGCGATGCACCCTGGAGGTCGGCGGATTGCGCCCCCACATCATGCGCAATCACACCGCGACGCATCTGCTCAACTGGGCGCTACGGCGCGTGCTGGGTGAGCACATCGATCAGAAGGGTTCGCTGGTCGATGCGGAGAAAACGCGCTTCGATTTCACTCATCCGCAACCGTTGACCGCAGCCGAGATCGCCGAGATTGAACGGCTCGTCAATGAGAAGATCTACAGCGATCTTCCGGTCCGCGCGGTGACGATGCCCCTGAACCAGGCGAAAACGTTGCCCGGCGTTCGCGCGGTCTTTGGCGAGAAGTACCCCGACCCGGTGCGCGTCCTGCTGATTGGAGCGGACAAACCCTCCGAGGTGACGGTCGAACACTCGGTGGAGTTCTGCGGCGGAACCCATCTTCCGCGCACCGGGGCGGCAGGATTCTTCAAGATTGTCGGCCAGGAACCTGTTGGCAAGGGGGTGCGTCGGCTCACCGCCGTCACGGGGAAGGAAGCGGTGGCGGCGGTGCAGCGCCTGGCCACGGTGGTTGACGATCTCACGGGTCGGCTCAATTGCAAGCCGCAGGAACTCGCGGGTCGGCTGGAAGCCTTGCAGGACGAGATCAAGAAGCTGCAACAGCAAATCAAGAAGGGAGCGGCAGGCGATCTGCAAAGTGTGGCGGATCAGCTCTTCGCCCAGGCAACCGAGGTGAATGGTAGTCGGGTCATCACGGGGGTAATGCCCGCCGCTGCAGGGGAGCAGATGCTCCAGCAGGCGGATCGACTGCGACAGAAAGCCGGAAGCGCGGTGGTGGTGCTCGGCTGGGCGGAGGAGGGGAAGGTCGGTCTGCTCGCCACGGTTTCAGACGATCTGACGAGCAAGGGGTTGCACGCCGGCAAGTTGATCGGCCAGGTGGCCCAGGTGGTGGGCGGCAAGGGCGGTGGAAAAGATCGCATGGCTCAGGCTGGAGGGAAGGATGCCAGCAAACTCCCCGAAGCGATGGAGAAGGCCCGGGTTCTGGCGACCGAACAACTCAAAGGCTGAACTGAGCAAGGATCGCACCCTGGCAAGCGGAGGCTGCGCGCCTACCACGAGATCCCAGGAGTAAACGCCTCTTCCTTGCTGACCTGGGCGGGACTGCAGGGCGACGTCTGGCCATGGCCTGTTGGCACTTCCACGCAGCGCATTCCCCAGGGCGGAGGTAGCACATGGCAAAGAAAGGGGCCTCAAAGAAAGACCGTGGAGTGGTGATCCTGTGTCAGCGCAGCCTCCTCTTCATGATCCTCGGTATCGTCGTCATTGTGGTCGCCATTCCAGCCACCATCTTCGCCGTCAAGGAGGCGGATGGGCATCCTGGGGCGATCATCCCCGGCGTGGTCGCGGTGGTCGCAGGAGCCGGCTTTATTCTCACCTACGTGTACAACACCGTGACCCGGCGACGTCTGGTTATCTGGGGGGACAGGATTGAACTCCGCAAAGGGGCAGATGACGTTGTGGGGCAGATTCCCTTCTCCAACCTGATCGGGGTCGATCTGAGGCGACGCGATACCGTGGTTGTTGATTCGTCGGGGAATCAGTCGGTCGAAGACGTGAACATGTTTCTCCTCTTCACTGTGAAAGATGTCGAGGAGGAGGATACCTGGTGGCCGCGCCACACCTGGGCCGAAGGCGATCAGTTGATCCTGGAATCGATCTTCGAGGACCCGCTGTTCAAGGTGCGCGAGAAGATCCTGAAGCGATTCAAGGACTATTAAGAGGGTTCAAATCTGATATCGTTGACGGATCGGGTCGAACGGAAGGAGCCGTCAGCGAGGGTGCGTGAAACACTCTCGCTGGCGGCTCGCTCGTTCCTGGCTCAGAGAGGGACAGGGATCGTTAGTGCCCCGAAGGCTGGTTCGGGGAGTAGAACTGAGGTGGACCGAGGTGGACCTGGGGTGGAGCGGTGCGAACCGGCTGCCAGGCGCTGGGGGTGGCGGACGTGGCGGAAGGCGCCCCCTGGCTGTGGTTTACCATTCCGGTCGGTCGGAACGGATGACTGCCGTAGCCATCATCCGGCGACTGACCTCGGTAGATGGCGCGGCCGTCTTCGAGGGGTTGTGTGGGCGGGACGGTCTGCCGAACGACCACGCGTTGCATCGGCTGCCCCTGCTGATTGGGGACGGGTTGTCCACTCGCGACCACCTCGCGGGAAGGCTTCTTGGTGTCAATGAGGTGCTTCAGCCACGCCTGCTCCAGTTCCTCGACGCTGTTGAAGCGGTAATGATTGCGCACCGCGCCGTCCCAGTCTCCGCGCATCCCATCGGCGACAAAATTCAAGAATCCAGGGCGAGAACTCAGGGAGACGAGGAAGTCCGTGACGGAGTAGCCCTGAGCATAGAGGGTGAGCACCTCGGGAGGGTATTCCTTGAGCGTGAAGAGCCGGCGTAGCGGCATCCCACGACGATTGTTCAGAATCTGGCGCACCAGGGCATCGTGGCGTTGTCGTTCGATATCGTCTTCCGAGAGAACCGAGCCGCCCTCGTCAGCCCAGCGTGGCACTGGTTGGCGAAAATGGAAGGCGTAGACGGTGTGGGTCACTTCGTGAGGCAGTACACTATTGAGCAGACGTTCCAGCGTTCCCTCGATGTGCATCGTCTGACCGGCGACCCGACCGTCGCGAAACACAAACGAGGTCGCGCCACCAGAACCATTCATCGTGATGGTCACCTTGATCGGGCAGGGTTGCGGCCACACAGGCATTTCCCGTCCCAACCACTGCAACGCCTTTTCGCGGCGATAATGTTCGGCGTAATCGCCGACTTGTTTGGCGATCTCCGGCGTGGCGGCTTCCACCGCAAAGTTCGGGGTCCGATAGGAGGCACCCAGAGAAGCGATCGCTCCGACGATAAGCAACCAGAAAGGTCGGCGCTTGGCCATGCCGTTAGCTCCTCGACGTGTGCGATGAGGTGAGCGAGCTTAGAAGTCGCTCGTGAGCGAGGTGTTCTGCAGCAACTCTACAGCAAAAGTGAAGCCATGCGGGGGGCAGGGAGTGGTTTTCCCTGGAAATGAACCCGGAACTGGAATGATGCTCGGAAGTTGCGAGTTGAGCGGATTCCGGGGACCGCACCGCGCGGGCGGACGGAGGGATTGTAACTTCTACCGGGCGGAGGGCGCGAAGTGCAGCCCGGAGATCTTACCGTGCCGGCACGGCTGGTACGTTCGGCGCATCTGGTAGCTGGGAGGAGGAGGTAAGCGAGAGAAGAGAGTTCCGCCCTCATCGGGTAGTTAATGGTCGGTCGATAGATGGTAGCAGAAAGGCTGGGCAAGCCAGCAATCCCTGGCCGGCCCGGTGCGAACTCTTGGTTCGCGACAACCCAGATCGAGCTTTGTTCGATCGTCGGTTTTCCTGGGTGTAGGCATAGCATCTGGCAGGGAGCCAGATCCTCAAGGAGTTTTGAAAACCACGGTCGGACTCACCCAGATGAGGAGGCGGATATCATGAGGATGCGCTTGGGAGCGCCGCTGCTGGTTGCGTTGGTGAGCCTGCTCAGTCAGGTTCAGCCGGCGGCGGCCTCGCACTGCGGTGCCGCCAAGTACGGTTGCTGCCCGCAACCGTGTTGTGATGCTCAGTGTTGTTTCCCGAGTTGCCAGCAGGAATGCAAGACTACCTACAAACTGGTCTATGACACCGTCCTCGAAAAACGGTGGCATACCTGCTACAAGAATGTGTCCGAGACCGTCATGAAGCCGGTCACTCGGACCTGCTATCGCGATGAATGCAAGACGGGGTACAAGCCCTGCTATCAGACGACCTACAACACGGTCCAGGAGCAGGTGTGCAAGCCCTGCTACAAGACCTGTTACAAGGACGTCTGCCAGACGGTCTGCAAGCCGTGCTACCAGACTTGCTACAAGGAAGTCTGCGAAACGGTTTGCAAGCCTTGCTGCGAGACGCGCTACAAGGAATGCCACTACACGATCTGCAAGAAGGTCCCCGAGACCTGCTACAAGGAGTGCTGCTACACCGTCTGCAAGCCGGTGTGCGAAGTGCACTGCCACAAGGCCTGCCACAAGGTGGCCAAGCAGATCTGTGAACAGCACTGCAAGGAGTGCTGCTACACGGTGTGCAAGCCGGTGTGCGAGACCTGCTACAAGGACGTCTGCTGCACGGTGTGCAAGCCCGTCTGCGAGACGATCATGAAGGACGTCTGCCAGACGTGCTACAAGGACGTCTGCGAGACGTGCTACAAGGACGTCTGCAAGCAGGTGTGCCGGACCGTGTGCGAGATGAAGACCGTCAGCAAGAAGTGCGGTGAATGGGTTTGCGAGCCGTACTGTGTGCCTGGCAAGAAGATCAAGTGCCGCACCGAGTGCCGCGACGTCAGCGTCGATCCGTGCAGCTGCGAGCCCAGCTGTGGCAAGTGGAAGACCTGCAAGAGCTGGACCTGCCAGGGCGCTCCCGAAGTGAAGTATCGCAAAGTGTGGAAGGAACACACCGTCTGCCAGCAGGTTCCTTGCACCCGCCAGGTGAAGGAGATGGTTCACGAGAAGGTGCCCTACACCGTGCACAAGAAGGTCCCCTACACGGTCGTCAAGAAGGTCCCCGTCACGGTGACCCGCAATGTGACCGAGACGATCGTGAAGAAGGTCCCCTACACGGTGACCCGCATGGTGCCCGAGGTCGTCCGCAAGCAGATTCCTTACACCGTCACCCGCACGGTCTACGGGGCCTATGTGGACACCGCCGCTGCCAATGCCGCCAAGGCTGCTGGCAACGGGTCGGCTGGCAACGGGTCTGCCTGTGGCGCTGGCCTGGTTGGGCATGATTCGGATGGTCCTGGCCGTACCTTCGTCGAAGGCGCGGTGGTCGAACGGACCTACACCACGACCAGCACCCGGATGGTTGCGGAACGCGTGGTCAAGCAGGTGCCCTATACGGTCTATCGCACGGTTCAGGAAAACGCCGTCAAGATGGTGCCCTACACCGTCACCAAGATGGTGCCCCACACCGTGAAGAAGGTCGTCCCGGTGACCACCTGCGTGATGAAGCAGGAAACGATCGTCAAGAAGGTTCCGTACACGGTCTGCGAAATGAAGACCGTGACGGTGTGCAAGAAGGTGCCGTGCACCACCTGCAAGATGGTCCCGTATACCATCCACTGCAAAGTGCCCTACACGGTGACCGAATGCGTCCCGACGACGGTCTGCAAGAAGGTGCCGGTCTGCGTCGAGAAGGAAGTCTGCGTCAAGAAGCCCCGCTACATCCCGTGCGAGGCCCCCAAGGCCTGCTGCCCGGCTCCTTGCTGCCCGGCTCCTTGCTGCCCGACTCCTTGCTGCGACACCTGCAACAAGAGCTGCTGCAGCCCCTGCAAGCAGACCTACCGTGAATGCCGCACCGTCTGCGGCGAGAGCACGGGCCTGTTCCAACGTCTGTTCTGCCGCTAAGAAGCAGCTTGAACGTTAGCCAGTACGAAGGGCAGAGATCTTCGGGTCTCTGCCCTTCCTTCGTTTTTGTTCCACACTTTTCGCTTTTGCCGAGGCGCGCGCGTTGGGTATCATACACCCATGAGCACAACAACTTTCTCCCTGGTGCGTTTCGGCTTTCTCCTTCTGGTTCTCAGCCTCGCCAGCGTGGGTTGCGATACCGAACCGACGCAGCGGACGAGTACGCCCCCGAAGGAGGATCCGCCCAAATCCTCGGTGAAAACCGTTGCCGTGGGAAAAAACATCACTTTGGAGATCTCCGAAGGACGGCGCCGGGTTTTCGTTGATGCCATGGTTTGTCTGAACAAGGGCCAGCTGGAACTTCTGCTCTGCCGGAAACAAACGAAGGAGCACGAGGCGGTCCTCTCTGCGGATATTGATGCGCGGGAACTGCACAAGGCACTCCTGCTTGCCGGGGCGAAGGCCGGTTCTCCCGTGGTTTTCGATCCCAAGTACAACGCTGCCCATGGCCAGGTGATCAACGTCACCCTGGAATACGAACTCAAGGGCAAGAAGCATAGCGTGCGCGGTCAGGAATGGGTGCGAAACTCCAAGACGGGAAAACCTCTTACGGAAAACTGGGTCTTCGCCGGCAGCCGTCTGGTCCCCAATCCGCTCGACCAGAACAAGCCCATCTATCTCGCCAACGAGGGCGATGTCATCTGCGTCTCCAACTTTGAAAGCGCCTTGCTGGATCTCCCGATCAAGAGTAGCAAGGACAATGCGGATCTCGCTTTCGAGGCCAATACCGCGAAGATCCCGCCTCTGGAAACCAAGGTCAAAGTCATCCTGGAGCCGGTGCCAGAGCCGAAAAAGTAACTCCTTCCCTGCGACCGGCACAACTCCTACCCCCACAGCGGAGGCCACGAATCCAAGTACGATTCGTGACCTCCGCTGTTGTTCTTGTACGTCCCTCTTGACGAAATGATAAGTATGGTGATAAAGATACTTAGATGACAGAGGCAAGGAAGAGGCCTGTGAGATCCTCGCTGAAGGAGAGTCAACCTGTGATCACCGCAGACCGTTTGACGCCGGCCGAGTATCAATCCCTCAATGAACAATATGCCGAGGCAACCCCGCAGACCTTGCTCCGCTGGGCAGTCGAGCGCTTTGGGCGCAAACTTACCATGGCGACCGCCTTTGGAGCCGAAGGGTGTTGTCTCATGCACATGCTCGCCGAGATTGATCCCACCGTGCGGATCTTCAATCTCGACACGGGCTATCAGTTCCCCGAGACGCTCGAACTGCGCGAACGGTTCAAGACGCGCTACGGCATCGAGGTGGAATACGTCCGCGCCGAGCAAACGGTGGAGGAATACGAGGCCGAGCATGGGGGGCCGCTCTATCGCATTCGTCCCGATCAGTGCTGCTACGATCGCAAAGTGCTCCCACTGCGCCGCGCGGTCCAGGGCTACGATGCCTGGATCAGTTCAATTCGGGGTGATCAAACGAAGGAACGCAGTGCCGCCCGACCGATCCAGTGGGATCCCAAGTTTAACCTCGTGAAGGTCAATCCTCTGCTCCGCTGGACGCGCAAGGAGGTGTGGGCCTTTGTCATGACACACAATGTTCCCTATAATCCTCTTCATGATCAAGGTTACCCCAGTATCGGGTGCTGGCCTTGCACTCGACCTGTCCAGCCGGGGGAAGATGAACGCGCAGGGCGCTGGGCGGGAACCCTCAAAAAGGAATGTGGTCTGCACGTGATCGAACACGAGCAAGGAAGTGGTATCTGATCACGGCGGAACCCCCACGCGTCCAGAGGTGTGCCCTCGCGCAACGGAGCCGAGCGATGAAGGTCTCTGCCAAGGCGGAATATGCCTGTGTCGCCATGCTCGAACTGGCGGCCACCTATGCCGACAATCAGCCCGTTCGGATCAAGACCATCGCTGAGGCCCAGAACATTCCGCCGCGCTTTTTGGTCCAGATTCTCCTGCAGCTGAAGACGGCGGGGTTGGTGACAAGTGTGCGGGGAGCCGCGGGGGGCTATCAACTCTCGCGTTCGCCGATGGCGATCTCACTCGCCGATGTGCTGAACGCCATCGAGGCGATCGAAGATCGCTCCCGCGCGGCACGCTCCGCCCTGGCGGATTCCCCGGCCACCTCCGCCGTCCGGATACTCACCACGGTGTGGCGCGAAATTCAGGAAGCCGAGGAGCGCATGCTTCGGGAATTGACTCTTGCCGAGTTGTTGCGCCGCGCGCAGCAAACGGGCGCCCTCACCTACCAGATCTAATCGCATCGCCTTAGTCACGGAGTTTCATTCATGGCCGATCTTATTCCGCCCCATGGCGGACTCACGCAACCCGTTGATCGACAGGTCCCCGCTGCCCAGCAAGCCGATTTTCTCTCCAGTCTCGCAGGGAAGAAGCGTGTTCCCATCAGCGATGCCGATCTCTCCACTCTGTATCGCATGGGAGACGGCGCCCTCAGCCCCCTGAGCGGGCCGATGAACCAGGCCACCTGGCAACGAGTCCTTGCGGAAGAGGTTCTCCTGCACGAGGGGAAGCCGTATGCCTGGACGATTCCGCTGGCCTTCCCGGTCGAGGAGTCGTTGGCGAAGACCATCCGCCCCGGCGAAACCGTGGCCCTGGTCAACAGCCAGAATGAAGTGGTCGGCTCTTTGCTGGTCAACGATGTCTATCCCTGGGACAAGGTGGAGTATCTGAAAAGTGTGTACGGCACGGAGCGCATGGATCATCCGGGCGCACGGCTGACCAATGCCGATCCGCGCACGCACCTCCTGGGGGGCGAGGTGCAGGTCCTCCCGCAACCCAAGCATCCAGAGTACGGTCGGTTTGTGCTCTCGCCGCGGGAAACCCGCGCGCTGTTCAAGGAGAAGCAATGGCAGCGGGTGGTTGCCTTCCAGACGCGCAATCCTCTGCATCGTGCCCATGAATACGCCCTGGTCGCAGGACTGGAACGACTGACACGCGAAGGGCATTTCGCAGGGGCGGTCCTCAATCCGCTGGTAGGCGAAACCAAGGGCGACGATGTGGATGCGGTTACGCGCATGCGCACCTATCGAGCCCTGGTGGAAAGCCGGGCGCTGGGACAGGGTGACCAGGATGCGAGCTTGTGGGAGCAGGTCAAGTGCGAGATTTCCGATCGCATTATTCTTCTTGGGCTTGATATCAAGATGTTCTACGGCGGACCCAAGGAGGCGATCATGCACGCCATCTACCGCCAGAACTTTGGCTTCACCGACATCATCATCGGCCGAAAACACGCCGATGCTCCCTACGAGGATGGCACGGATATCTGGGATGGACTGGCGGCCCAGCGCAAGTTCGATTCACTCAGGGGCGATCTGAAGATCAAGCCGGTGAAGATTGGGTTTGCCGCCTTCTATGAAGAACTCGGACGGGTGGGACTGGTCGATGAGTACGGCCCCAGGGGCTACAAACAGGTGTCGATCAGCGGGCGCGAACTGCGTGAGAAACTCCGCAAGGGAGAACTCCCTGATCCACGCATCATGCGCCCGGAGACGGCCCGGATTTTGATCGACCGGATGCAGGTCCGCTGACCGGGGATCACGCCGAGGGTACGGGTGCTTTTCCCGTGCCTTCGGCGATTGCCGCGGGAGCGATTACCGTCGAACTTCCCACCGCGAGCAGCTTTTTCATCTGGTGCACGATCTCGTCGCGCATGTCCAGGAAAACCGCAGCGAACGTCGGATCGAACTGAGAGCCACACCCCTTCTCAATCTCCGCGAAGGCCGCAGCTACCGGCATCCCCTTGCGATACGGTCGATCCGAGGTCATCGCATCAAACGCATCGGCCAGGGCCACCACGCGCGCGAGCGGAGAGATCTCATTGCCTGCCGATCCATCCGGGTAGCCCTTGCCATCCCAACGTTCATGATGCGAACGCACGATGGGGATGATGGGACGGAGATCGCGGATGGTGCTCAGGATGTCCGCGCCCTTGACGGTATGCGATTTCATGATCGCAAACTCTTCCGGGGTGAGGCGATCGGGTTTGCGAAGGATGGCGTCGTCGATGCCGATCTTGCCGATGTCGTGCAGCGGGGTGCCGATGCGAATCAACTCGATGTCGTTGGCGGGCATTTCCAATCGCTCGGCGAGGTGGAGCGAATAGGTGGTCACGCGCGTGGTGTGATTCCCCGTATACTCGTCGCGCATTTCCACGGCCTGGGCGAGCGTAGTGATTGTTTCGAGGAAGAGATCCCGCTGTCGTCGCAGGAGTTGTGCGCTCTCAATGCCGGCCGAGACCTGAGCCGCCAGCGCATCGGCAAGATAGAGTTCGTCCTGGGTGAATGCTTTTTGCCAGGGAGACCGGTCGAGATGGAGCACCCCTAACCGTTTGCGTGGGGTACGCAGCAGCACACAGACCACCGAGGCCATGCTTCCCCCAGCGATACTCTTGGCAAGGGCAAGTTCAGGATCCTCGTCGGCGCGGTGGCAAAGAATCGACTCGCCCTTGGTAAAGCAGCGCATCGCCAGGCTCTGGCTAAAATGGAAGCGCCCGGTCGGTTCGGGGCGGCCATTGGCGACAGCCTTGGGGTTGCTCCGGCCGGTCACGAGCGCTTTGAGTTTGAGCGGGCCTTCCGGCGACTCGGCCAGCACGATCGCGCCGCGCTGCGCATCCAGCACGGAGACGGCGTCTTCCAGAATGGCATGCAGGAGATCTTCTTCGCGCTCGATGTGACCGAGATGATGTCCGGCCCGAACCAGGGCGAAAAGCTGTTCTCCGGCACGAGGGGTGCGGTGACTATCGAAGGCCACCCCCTGGAGGGCCTCTTCCCAGGTGGTGCGGGTGGTGGCCTCCACGCGCATCTGGTCTGTCCCAGCTAGCTCCGACCCTGCGGAGGGTCTCTCCTCGCTGACCGACTCCACCACCACCGCCACTTCGCCAAATTGCAGGAGATCGCGTTCGTGCAGAGGCCATTGCCCCGACCCGACACGAACTCCGTTCAGACGGGTGCCATTCGTGCTGCCCATGTCGCGGACTCGCCACCCGCGCTCGGCGGCGCGCAACTCCGCATGCAGCCGACTGACCGAAGGGTCGTCCAGGATCACTTCCAGGGGCTCGACACGGCCGACCCGCAGCAGATCGGACCCCTCCCAGACCTGTCCTTTCACAGCGCCATTTAGACCGCGTAAGCGGATGGTCCGCCTCACCGTGACCTCCCTGGCCCTCACCATACGACAGCAGGGCCTGTAATCATCTCCAAAGGGGCGATGGGATGGCACCGAATCAACTATAGCTTCTCTTTTCGACAGGATACTGCGGTGGTCCTTGATAGGGTACTCCTCCCATGGGACCTTCTCGCCACACGTTCAGGTTTTTCCGTTCGCCCACCAAAGAGTTGTGCGATATGATCAGCATAACTCACCCGGTTCGTCCCCACCTGAGAGGCACTCCCATGTTCGGTTCACGCATTTTATCTCTTGTAACCCTGGTTGGTGGAATCTGTGGCATGTTTGGGGGGAGTCCTGCACTAAAGGCACAACCTCCCGCAGCTGCCCCGGTCTTGTCTGGTCTCTCGCAAGGAGGTGCCCAGCCTGGCAAGGCGATCTCGCTTACCTTGTCGGGGACCAACCTGGATGAGCCTCAGGGAGTCTGGACCAGCTTTCCCGCACGCATCGTGATTCCCCTCGAGGGAACCAATGGTCGCGACAAAACTCGGTTACGCGTCCAACTGGAGATCCCCCGGGACGCTCCCATGGGATATCATAGTTTACGCCTGGGAACGGAGCGAGGGGTATCCAACTTCCGTCTCTTCTGCCTGGACGATCTCCCTGAAGTCGTGGAGGCAGGCAATAACAATTCCCGGGAGTCGGCTCAACAGATTCCCATCCCCTCGGTGGTGGTCGGGAAAGTTGATAAGGAGAAAAGCGACTATTTTCGGTTCAAGGTCAAGGCCGGCGAACGCGTGAGTTTTGAAGTTCTGGGCCGTCGACTCGGAAGCGTTCTCGATCCGCAAATCACCCTCTTCGAGTCCGCCACGGGGCGAGAAGTTAATGGTGGACACAGCAATGATGCTCCGGGGTGCCAGACCGATTCCCGCCTGACGCACACCTTCAAGGATGCAGGTGAATATGTGATCGAGATCCGTGATGTTCTTTACGCTGGAGGTGCCGATTTCAACTATCGTCTCCGCGTCGGCGATTTCCCCTGTGCCACCACCCCGATGCCCATGTTCCTCAAGCGTGGAACCAAGGCGGCGGTTCGCTTTACTGGACCCACCGTCGAAGGAACTCTCCCTGTCGAGGTGACAGCACCCACCGATCCAGCCGTCGGCCACCTCTGGCTCGCCCCGCGCGGGGGTAACGGCTTGCACGGTTGGCCGGTCCTCCTTGGAGTGAGCGATATGGACGAGGTGGTGGAGCAGGAGCCCAACAATGAACCGGGCAAGGCGATGCGACTGACCATCCCGTGCGGACTCTCGGGCCAGTTCCAGACCAAGGGCGACATCGATCACTATGTTTTCGCTGCGCGCAAGGGGCAACGCTACGTGATCGAGGCACAAACGCACGAGCTTCTTTCTCCGGCGGAAGTCTACCTTGTGCTCCGCGATGCCAAGGGGGGGCAGGTCGCCGTCTCCAACCCGGACACGCCGGCGGCACGCCTTGACTTCACGGCCATGGCCGATGGCGACTACACCCTCGCAGTGGAGCACCTCCATTACTGGGGCGGGCCGACAGAAACCTATCATCTGACCTTAACGGCGTATCAACCGAGCTTTGATCTTACAGTGGCCGCTGATCGCTACTCCGTCGCTCAGGGAGGAACGGTTAACATCCCGATCCTGTGCACGCGCCGAGATTACCCCGGGCCCATTGAGGTGACTGTGATGGGACCGGGGGGAGTCACAGGCCAGGTGGTGATTCCTCAGGGGCAGCCGGCCAAACCAAACACGCCTGCCGCCACGCTGACACTCAAGTGCACTCCCGACGCCCTAGTTGGCGTGCATGCCATGACACTTCTGGGCAAGGCCAGCATCGGAGGCAAACCCTTGATTCGCGTTGCCACCAGTCGACCGAATGTCATGCAGGCGCTTGGCAATCTCCCCTACCCGCCTCCACAACTGGAATCTCAACTGGCGCTCAACATCGCCAGTGGGGCGGGATTTACCCTGGCTGCCACGCCGGCGACCGTTCCCCTGGCTCCGGGCACCAAGGCGAAGGTAAAAGTTGCCGCGATGCGCAAGGGGTACATGGGGCCGATCGAAGTGGAACTGCGGTATCTCCCTGCACAGGTGACCGCTCCAAAAGTGATCATCCCGGCGGGAAAAGAGAGCATCGATGTGGAGCTCTCGGCGGGTCCGACCGCTGCCGTGGCCCCCAAGGTGGAGGTGCAGGCGGTCGGAACAGCTCCCATGCTGGGGAACCAGAGGCATACAACGGGCGTCACCCTGACGATTGCCAGGAAGTGACAGCGCGGAATCAGGGATTGTTTCTGATCCACTCCGCTTGCCAGGCAATAACCCCACGTAAGTCGGCATCGAGGGGAGCCAGCCCGCAGGCTGCGGCGGCCCCCTCGTCGGTGAGCAACACTCCGCTTTCCGGCTCGAACCGAATCACCCAGTGGCCTTCTCGTTCCCGCGCCACGCTGGCCAGGCGTGCGCCCAGCAATAATCGCCTCGGGAGGGCATTTTCCATCCGCCCCAGCAAGGCAAGATCGAACTCGACCCGGACGACCTCGGTGCCCACGCGCACTTCGTATCCTTGCTGCACGAACGTTTTTCCCTGGCGGCGAAACCAGTCGTCAAAGAAGACTCCCTTGCCCTGAAAATCGCGAAACTGCGCTTGCCACTCCTCCTCGCTTCGACAGAGCTGGGCCTGGCGGACAATGTCTTCCAGGGGTTCTCGCAATAACTGGGCAAGGAGGTCCGCCTGGCGAGAGAGTTGCTGTAACGAGCGTCGCGCGCGCGGAGAGAGCGACTCAGGATGACCTTGCACCAGATCCTGACACTCTTTTAATTGTTTGTGTGCCTCCCGAAAGTTGCCCTTTGCCAGAAGCGCCTGAGCGACCTCCATCTGAGCGATCACCCGGGTGGAAACGGGTTCGCCCCGTGCCGACGTGGGGGATGATTGCTCTCCGGGGGGACGCAGGGCCTCGACTATCCAGACGAGAAGCAGCGTGACAATCAGAAGCGTGCTCACAGTCGCGAGCCCAGGGATGACCCAGGGGCCCCAGACGGGCCGAGCCGGTCCAGGGGGAGGATCGACGGGGGGAACAAACGCCCTCGGAAACGGCGAGTACGGTAGAATGAAGAGTTTTCTCCCACACTCCGCGCAGGGATGGATCCGATGGGTGGCGGCGCGAAATCCCTCGGTCACTCGCCCGCACGAACAGGTGAGACGATAAGGGACACGCGGCCCCGACGGCGCTTGCCACCACCCCTGCCAGCGCTTCTGAACCGCCTCGAACCACGAACGCATAACAGCCTCAGGAGTGGGCGGAGGACGAGAGCCAGGAGCCGATCCCGGAGTCATCCCGATGTCAAGAATTCCATGCAGAGCGGCCTGGGGAGAAAATCCCAGACGGGGAATCGGAGTCGTGCTCTGGAATCTCCTTGCCGGTTCGCTATAATTATTACCAAGATCGTGCAGGAGTACGATTCTTTTCCGCTGGCTTCACTTTTCGACTGCCATACTTCCCAGAGTATGGTCTCATTGAAGTCTGCACATTGACCCAGCCTGCCGCGCAACCCGGAGCAATACGCCTTTTCCGGATCTCGGCCAACCAAGAGACAAATTTCATTTTTGGAACGCAACCCCTGTTTGAACAGGCTCACATGATGGAGGAAAAGCCTATGGCCATCGCCCGTAGCGACGAAGGATCGAGTGAACGTCCCGCGGGGCTGACGAACCCGCCACGACGCCGCCTGACACGTCGCCCAGAAAGTCCCCCTGCGACCCCGGCGATGGCGGGAACGGCCCCGAGTACCTCGGCTCCCAGTTCCCCTGCCACCCCCCCTGCCCGTTCCGCGTCTTCGGTCGATGTGGAACGCGAATCCCGCCGATCTTCCGAAACGACGCGCCGCGGGGGACAGCTGCTTCGACTGGACGACCTGTACCGCCTCCCCATGCCGAAACTCTTCCAGCTCGCGGAGAAGGAAGGGATCAGCGAACACACGGGGATGAATCGCGCCCAGCTCATCGTCGCCGTGGTCCGTCGCCAGATCGAACGAGGCGAGGTGGTGCGGGGTTCGGGGACGCTCGAGGTACTCCCCGACGGGTACGGCTTCCTGCGCTCTGCGGCCCATAATTATCTCGCCTCCCCAGAGGATATTTACGTCTCTCCCAGTCAGATCCGTCGCCTGGGGCTGCGGACGGGCCTGGTGGTCGAAGGACCGATTCGCCTTCCCATTGAGGGACAGGATAATTTCGCCCTGATGCAGGTGGAAGCGGTCAACGGTCACGCCCCCGAAGAGAAGATCCGACCGACCGTTTTTGAAGATCTCACCCCCCTGCATCCCCATCAGCGCTTGATTCTGGAGACCGATCCGGGCGAGCTTTCCACGCGCGTTATCGATCTGGTAACTCCCATTGGGAAGGGACAGCGTGGACTGATCGTCTCTCCGCCGCGGGCCGGCAAAACCGTCTTGCTGCAGAAGATGGCACTCGCGATCAAGAAAAATCACCCCGAGTGCTATTTAATTGTGCTCCTCATTGATGAACGCCCCGAAGAAGTGACCGATATGGTCCGCACCGTGGCTGGCCCGACGGCCGAGGTGGTTGCCAGTACCTTCGACGAACCTTCCTCCGAGCATGTGCATGTCAGCGATATTGCTCTGGAGAAGGCGAAACGCCTCGTTGAAGATGGCCGCGATGTGGTGCTCTTGCTCGATTCCATTACCCGGCTCGCCCGGGCGCATAACACCGAGGCACCCAGTGGCGGCAAGCTGCTCTCTGGTGGTCTCGATTCCAATGCGATGCAGAAACCGAAGCGGTTCTTCGGCGCGGCCCGCAACATCGAGGAAGGAGGCTCGCTGACCATCCTGGCGACCGCCTTGATCGATACCGGCTCACGCATGGATGAAGTGATCTTCGAGGAGTTCAAGGGCACTGGCAACATGGAGTTGCACCTCGATCGCCGCCTGGTCGACAAGCGCGTCTGGCCGGCCATCGACATCAATCGCTCCGGCACCCGCAAGGAAGAATTGCTACTTCATCCGGAAGAAGTGGATCGGGTACGTGCCCTACGCCGGGTACTCGCCGATATGCACCCGGTGGAAGCAATGGAACTGATGACCGCGCGCTTGAAGAAAGCGAAGTCGAATGCCGAGTTCCTCCTCGGCATGAACATGATGTAAATGGTGCCTGGTTCCAGCACTCCGCAGAGACCTCTCTTTACCCAGATCGAGAGACGCCTCTGCGGAGTGCGCTTGCGGAGCCGATTATTTGCGCTCTCCCAGCCCGCCGCGCAGCGGAGTGGTTCGGGGACGAGGCGGTTTCTTCGGTGCTTCTTCCACCTCTTCCTCTTCCGGTTCCGGAGTCGGCGCCGGTTGCGCCTTTGCTGCTGCCCCCTTCAGCGATAGGGAGATACGTCGCTGAGCCGGATCGATGCTCAGCACCAGAACCTGAACCTCCTGACCCACCTGAACCACATCGCGAACTCGATATACCCGCTGCGGTGCCAGTTCCGAGATATGGATCAGCCCCTCGATCGCTGGTTCCAGTTCCACAAACGCACCAAAGTCCGCCAGGCGACTGACCTTGCCGTTCACCACGCTCCCCACGGGGTAGCGCTCGGCCAGGTTATCCCAGGGGCTGGCGCTGAGTTGCTTCAGACCGAGGCTTAGCTTGCGCCGTTCGTGATCGATCTTGAGGATCATCACCCGAACCTTTTGCCCCAGTTGCACGATCTGCTCGGGCTTGTCCACCCGATTCCAGCTCATCTCGCCAATGTGCAGCAGGCCATCGACCCCTCCCAGATCCACAAAGGCGCCAAAGTCCTTGATGGAGCGAACAATCCCCTCGCGGACCTGCCCCTCGGCCAGAGCATTCCAGGTCTGCTCCCGCGTTTCTTCGCGCTCTTTTTCCAGAAGCGCGCGTCGACTGACCACGAGGTTCCGGTCCTCGACGTTGACCTCGGTAACGATGCAGCGGAGACGTTGATTAACGAACTGCTCGGCGTTCTCCACGCGATAGATATCGAGCTGGCTGATCGGCATGAATCCGCGAATGCCGTTGACCTCGACCGCCACCCCCCCCTTGTTGGTTTCGGTGACGCGCGCCTCGACAATCATTCCTTCCGCGACGCTGGACCAATCGGCCTGCATCGCAGCACCCTTGCGCGACAGCAGAAGCAAGCCGTCCTCGGCGCCTTCGATGGTAAATTCTACCTCGTCGCCAACCCTGGGCGGGGCATCGGTGAACTGCTGAACGGGAAGAACGCCCTGGCTACGTCCGCCGGGGACTTCCACAAAAACATCCTTGCCATGAATGCTGATGATCTTTCCTTTTTTCCGCTGTGGCGTTCCAGGTGTTCCCCCCGGAATCTTCTTCTGCGGGCGCGCCGGCGCACCGAACATCTCGGCCTCGGTCATGCCGCCCATCGCCTCGGCGAGCATGCGTTCAATTTCATCATCGGCAGCTCGTGCCCCGCGCCGTCCTCCGTACTTCTGGTCGGCATCCAGGGACGGTACCGTCCCCTGGTTGGTGGGTGGCGTCGATTCCCTGGGGGGGAGGGCGGGTTTTTCTGTATCAGACATGATCGCTTCCTGTTTCTGAACCGTCCCGGCTCTCATTACTTCGAGGAGGACGAATCCCCTTTCCTGATCTCGCGGACACGGATACTCCGAAACTCAATCGGACTCCCGTGATTCTGCACGCAAATGTATCCCTTCAACGGCTTTTTCTTGATCGCTTCGACCTTCGACTGATCGACGTCGAGAATTTCCCTGAAATTGAGGCGAACCTTGATGTGCGGTCCCACGCACTCGATGTCCATGATATTCCACTCGGGCGCCGGCTTCACCGCATTGAGCTTTGGAGCCACATAACGGTAGAGCGATCCGGTGCTGTGCACATCCACCTTGCGCTCCGCATCATCCATGATCTGCACCTCGTAGGCGGCATAGGATGGGCGCGTAGCGGTCGAGCGTTTGGGATCGTAGGCAACCGTGCGGATCCCCACGCCGCTGTTCCCCTTCGGAGCCAGGCGATACTCCACGTGCAAGGCGAAGTCGCTAAACTCCTGACGCTCATAGCGGAGAAATCCGAAACTTCCCTTTTTCACCTGGCAGGCGAGCATTCCCTCACGCACCACCCAGATGGGTTTGACGGTGTCGCCATCCTTGAACTCCCGGGGGCCCTCGACCACCCAGCCGTCGAGATTTTTCCCATTAAAGAGATCGCGATAATCGTCTGCGCGGAGCGTGGATCCTAGCAGCAGAACAAGGCAGGTGATGGCGTAACGCATGCGGTTCCCTTTCGCCCTGAATCCCAAGCCGTGAAGGTGCTGTCAAGCTATCAGACGGCGCGAGCACATGCAATGGGCGGATTGAGGAGCTTGGTGGACCATTGGATACAGACAGCGAATGCAAACTCTTCTAGAATGGCCGGACCATGCGTGAGACACTGAAAAAATGGTGGCCCTGGATCAAGGCGGTGCTCCTTCTCCTTCTTCTCGGGGGAGTGGGCTGGCAGTTTCTGCGCATTGTGCAAAACGAGGAATTGCAGAAAACAGATCGCACGCGCTCGGCGGCCGAGATTCTCTGGGACCAAACCTGTGCGGCACGACCGGGCGACCTGATTCTCTGCGCCGCACTCTACCTGGGTGGGTTGTGTTTTTGTTGTCTCTTCTGGATGGGGTTGCTCAAAGCCCTCGAGGAGCGGATCTCCCTTCTGGGCGGGGTGCGTGCGTACTTCATCAGCCAGCTCGGGAAATATGCCCCCGGCAAAGGTGTGGCGCTCCTGCTGCGAACCACTTTTGCCGCCGAGGCCGGGATTCGTCCGGGCATTGCCGCCCTGACCGCCACCTATGAAACCCTGACGATGATGGCAGCCGGTTCGCTGGTCGCGGCCATACTCTTCAGCACCCACACCGCCGAGGGCCCCGCAAAGTTATGGCACGTCCTGGGGCTGCTGGTTCTTGCCGTGGTGCCCATCCTGCCGGGTGTGTTCAATGTTCTGGTCCAGCGGGTGGCCCGCCGCTTCCTGAAAGGAGAAACGGCGTTTCTCCCGCGATTGCGCCACCGCACCCTTTTCGCGGGTCTTGCTTTGCTCGCCTGCTGCTGGTTCTTCCTTGGTGCCAGCCTGGAAGCGATTCTCCACTCCCTCACGCCAGAACGAGAGTCGTGGACGGTGCAGTCCTGGTTGCAAAGCACCTCATTCATCGCGATCTCGTATGTCGCTGGATTCATCGCTTCAACCCCGGGCGGACTGGGAGTGCGTGAATTTCTGTTGCAGGGATTCCTGGCTCCGCAACTGGGCGCTCGTGCGGTGGTTGTGGTCCTCCTGTTACGTTTACTCTGGACGCTCGCCGAAGCACTGATTGCCAGCCTGGTCTACTGGCTGCCGCCGCACGCGGGGGCCCCGGCCATTCAGGAACCTCTTCCTCCAACTTGACGCTCACCCCACACCAATCATGCCGATGCTCTCCATCGTTATCCCTGTGTACAACGAGGAAGAAAGCCTCGCGGTGCTCCATCAGGAAATCGTTGCCATTGCACCCCGACTTGGAATGGACCTGGAACTGTTTTTCGTGGACGACGGCAGCCGCGATCGTTCGTGGGAAGTGATCGGTGAGCTGAGTCGGCATCACTCCAACGTACAGGGAATCCGCTTCCGGCGCAACTTTGGCAAGGCGGCAGCGCTTGCGGCTGGCTTTGGTGCGGCGCGGGGCGAGGTGATCATGACCCTGGACGCCGATCTGCAAGACGATCCAGCGGAGATCCCACGTTTCCTGGAAGCGCTGGCACGTGGCACACCCACGGACGGCAAACCAGGGATTGGCTCCCCGGGGAGTGGCACCCTCGACGTGGTGAGCGGCTGGAAACAACGGCGTCTTGACCCCTGGCACAAGGTCTGGCCGAGCTGGGTCTTCAATCGGATGGTGAGCAGCCTGACGGGGGTCCATCTGCACGATCACAATTGCGGTATGAAATGCTATCGGGCAGAGATCTTTCGAGAGATCCGCCTCTACGGAGAACTCCATCGCTTCATCCCGGTGCTGGCGGCGGCGCGTGGATATCGGGTGG
Organism: Planctomycetota bacterium; assembly: GCA_029777335.1. Classification (GTDB taxonomy): domain Bacteria; phylum Planctomycetota; class Planctomycetia; order Gemmatales; family Gemmataceae; genus JAKOSN01. The sequence goes on along the minus strand of JAKOSN010000065.1, from coordinate 13,398 downwards.
GCGAACTCGTGATCAACCATCGCGAGCGCAAGTTTGGCCACTCCAAGTATGGAGTGCGTCGGTTTATCAAGGGGTTTCTCGATCTGCTAACGGTAAAATTTTTGACCGGGTTCGGCCAGCGCCCCCAGCACATGCTTGGCGCCGTTGGGCTGGGCTCCTTTTCCCTGGGTCTGCTTGGCATGATCTATCTGGGGATCACCTGGCTGATCAACTACCTCCATCCCGATTCCTTCCCCCCCTTGCACCGACGCCCTCTCCTGATCTATGCCGTGGCGGCCTTGTTGATGGGGGGGCAGTTCATGTCGATCGGCTTTCTCGCCGAGTTGATCACGGCATATCAGGGAAAGGACGAGCACAGTTTCAGCATTGCCGAAACGACTCCTCCAGGGTCCAACAAAAGGTCCTAACGCGCCTTCCTGGCAACAGACGGTTCCTTCTCGCTGAAGAAGAGACGGCTCCATGAATGACTCCCCTGAACGAGCGCAGTTGCGCCGCCTGGTGCACGGGCTTCTAATCACCGTCGCGGTGGCCATGGCCTGGGGGCGCATTGGTTCCGCCCAGTTGGTCGTGGAACCGGACATGTATCGCGACAACAACGCCCCCGAGGCACCGGGTCGCAAATGGCCGGACAATCGCCCTCGTCCCATGGCGACCTTCAGCTCCAACGACCGCTCCCGGTGGGTAACCGTTCGCACCCTTGTGGATCAGGGGACTTTTGTCGTCGGTCATCGCGATCCTTCTGCCATTTCACCGACCAACAAATATGGAGACGTGGGGCCCGTTTTTGAGGATGGATGGCAGACTGTCGATAAGGTGATGAAACCAGGAACCAACGAATTTTATTCGACCAAGCCCCCGCTCTTGACCATCCTGGTCGCCGGCGAATACTGGGTGCTCAAGCACCTCTTTGGTTGGACTCTGGAAGACGATCCCTTTCTGGTGGTGCGTTTTATTGTCTTCACGATCAATGGACTTGGATGGTTGTTTTATTTGCTCCTCCTGGCCGAGTTACTGGAACGGTTTGGAGCGACTGATTTTGGCCGGCTCTATGTAATGACGGCAGCGTGTTTCGGCACGTTGATGACCCCTTTTCTGATCTCGCTGAACAACCATACGGTCGCCACCGTCTGTGTCCTTGCCGTGCTCTGGCTGCTGGCCACAACGGAAGAGAAGCCATTGCAGTGGTGGAAATCGCTCCTCGTCGGACTTCTGTCTGGATTCACAATCTGTAACGAATTGCCCGCAGCTGCCTTTGCCGGGGTAGTTGGAGTGTACCTGTTGTGGCGTGAGCCGCGCCAGATGTTGTGTTTTTTCCTTCCAGGCTTGCTTATTCCGATTGGTGCGTTTTTCTGGACCAACTACCTGGCGGTTGGGCAGTGGCGCCCTGTCTATGCCGAGTTTGGCTCGGAGTGGTATCGCTATCCGGGGAGTCACTGGGTGCCAGATCCTTCCAAGCGTGGGATCGACTGGGCCGGGCTCCGTGAGACGCGCTGGCACTACGCCTTCCATGTGCTGCTGGGGCATCACGGACTCTTCTCTCTCACACCGATCTTCCTCCTGTCGTTCGTGGGGTTTTTCTTCGGGACCTGGAGATTGCTGGCGAAAAAACGCGAGCCGGGCGAGGGGCATACCCCTTCCTGGGGAGAACTCCCCTCGACGTATTATCTCTTTCCGTTGGCCCTGGTGGTAAGTGGGGTGGTGATTGGCTTTTATCTGGTGAAGAGTGATAACTACGGGGGTTGGACCTCGGGCCCTCGCTGGTTGATGTGGCTGACTCCGCTCTGGCTCCTGGCGATGCTCCCCGTGGTCGATCGGCTTGCGACACACCGAGCAGGTCGCCTCTTGCTCTTTCTCATGCTCGCGGTTTCGGTCGGCTCAATGAGTTACCACACCTGGAACCCGTGGCGACACCCCTGGATTTACCGCGTGATGGAGTCCCAAGGATGGATCCCGTACTGATCCCAAGCACTCCCAGAGCCGCTTCGTCCCCGATGGTCCGGGTGCTGTTACTGGTTGGAATTGCCTCCATCCCGGTGCTGGCCACCGTACGACCCTTCCTCGATGAGGACATCTGGTGGCATCTGCGCACCGGGGAGTGGATCGTCAACCACGGCTGGCCGATGAGCCATGATCCCTTTTCACAGGGTGGGGAAGAGAAAAACTGGATCGCTTACAGCTGGCTCTTTGAGATCACCGCCTATCAGTTGTATCAATGGTTTGGACTTCCAGGCATCGTGTTGCTCAGACTGGGGCTGGCACTTACCGTGCTGGCTACCTTCTTTCTCCTTGCTCGGCGCCGCGAACCGCGTACCCTGGTTGTGGTGTTGATGATGGCCCTGATCACGCTGACGATGATCGGGCTGTTTCGAGAACGCCCCTGGCTGGGGACGATTCTTGGAACCACGCTAACCATGCTCGTGGTGCTGGATTTCCGCGAAGGGCGCGCGGGGTGGAGCGCCTGGTTGTTACCCTTGCTCTTCGTGGTCTGGGCCAACTGGCACATCCAATTTATCTACGGACTGCTCCTGCTGGGGCTCGCCTGCGTGGCGCCGATCTTTGATCGGGTTCTGCGCATTCCAAGCACGGGGCATGCGGATACCTTTGCCTCCCGGGATTGGTATCAACTTCTGGCTCTCACGCTCGGTTGTACCCTGGCGACGCTGGTCACTCCCTATCACCTCCGACTTTACGGGGTGATCCTGGAGTACGCCACGCAACCGCTGCCGTTTCAAATTGTCAATGAATTGATGGCAATGACCTTCCGGCGTCTCTGGGACTGGTTGGTGCTTGGCACAACGCTCATCATTGTGTTTCGCATGGGTCAAAAGGGGAAATTGTCCACTTTCGAGATCCTGTGGATGATCTTTTCTGTGATCCTTTGTTTTCGCGCGCGGCGAGATCTCTGGTTGGTTCTCCTCACAGCCCTGGTGGTGTTACCACGCTGGGGATTGGAAAAGTCGGCGTTGCCCGAACCAGAAGCATTCACTTCTGGGGAATCAATGGTCGGCGGGTTTGGAATCCTCGTAGTGGTCGCGGGCCTCTGGCAATGGCAACAGCTTTCGCAGGCCCGTCTGGAGGAACAATCGCACACGGTCTACCCCTGGGAAGCGTGTCAGATCGTGAAGAAAGGCCTGGCACGTGGGGAAATCCACGGTCCCCTCTACAATCACTTTAACTGGGGCGGGTATCTGATCTGGGAGTTGCCCGAACTCCCCGTTGCCGTCGACGGGCGCACCAATCTCCAGGGCGAGGAGCGACTGGCTCGGTTCTACAACACCTACCGTGGTCTGAAGGGATGGGCAGACGATCCCGATCTCGCTCGTGCCGGGGTGGTGATTCTCGATTCTGAATCCGCGCTGGCGTCGCTACTCCGGCTTGATTCTCGCTTTGTTTGTCTCCACGAGGATAGCGTGGGGATCGTCTTTGTGCCGGCCCGGAAATGAAAGATGCCATCTCTTCTCCCCACGAACAGGGGAAGAGATGGCACGATTTCCAACGCACGATGCAGGCGGATTACACCGTGGTTTTCCAGAGTTCCAGCCCGTGGGCTCCGTCGTTGGCGGGGAAGTACACATACCCTCCCAGTTGGAGCATCCGCAAATCCCACCCAGCCCAGGCAGACGAATCCTTTCCGGGGCGCACATCCTCGACCATCACCGTCCCCGCACTGGTCCCATTACTCCGCCACAACTCGCGGCCGTGGTTGGCATCCTCGGCGTAGAAATAAACCTGGTTCCCGACCGCCATCAGGTTGGAAGGTGCCGAACTGTTGGGTACCGGATCCGGAAGGTAGGGAACCACGGTCGTTCCCGGGAAGATATCCTTGACCAGTTTGGTATTGCTCCAGTGACCGTCGCTCACCCACAACTCCAAACCCGACTGGGAGGTGCTGGCGGTGAAGTACAGTCGGCCGTTGACATTCGTCAACGAGGCAATTTGCCCGTAAAAGAGGTCGTTGGAGGGGGCAAAGGAGCGAACCAGAACAGTGCCTGCGCTGGTCCCATCGGATTTCCACAACCCAAGTCCGTTGCGATTATCCGAGGCGGTGAAGTACAGCGTGTTGCCGACGGCGGTCAGTTGGTCGGGGAACGACCCGGTTGGATCGCCTTGCGACCCTCGCGCGATGTTGCGTACCAGAACGGTGCCTCGTTCTGTCCCATCGCTCTTCCACAATTCCACCCCGTTCACGCCGTCGTCCGCTGCGAAGAAAAGAGTTTTCCCGACGACGGTTAAATGCGAGGGATTGGAGCTATCCGGGAGATACGGATCTCCAAGGCCATCCGGAGCCTGATCAAGGGAAATGCCCGGGTTGATATCGGCGACCAGGCGGGTTCCGAGCGTGGTGCCATCGCTGACCCAGAGTTCGCGGCCGCGCAATCCATCATCGGCGCTAAAGTAAATCCGCCCGCGAAAGACGGTCAATTCCTGAGGATCGGAAGCCTGGGTGGTTGGCGGATCGGAGGGCGGCGGGCCAGGATCGCCGGTCCCTGGATCTGCGGGTCCGCCCATGATCCCGGGATTCCCAGAATCCCCGGGATGATCGGAGAGATTGGGAAGTGGGGGCTTGTAGTTGATGTCCTCCACCATGCGTGTCCCACGGGAGGTTCCATCAGTGATCCACAGTTCGCGCCCGTGGATGCCATCGTCGGCGACAAAATAGAGATTCCGCCCCAGCACGGTGAGCGAGGTGATTGCGGACCCTGCCGAACCGGGGTTGATATCCTTCACCATGCGCGTACCAGAGGTGGTGCCATCCGTTCGCCAAAGTTCCTCGCCGTGGACTCCATCATCGGCGACAAAGTAGACATAGGCACCAAGCTTGGTCAGATTCCGAATGTTGGAGCTGGCAGGTATGACCCCCTCTGGATAGGAGGACTCGAAACCAGTGTTGATGTCGCGGACCAGGCGCATCCCACCGGGTTTGCCGTTGGTCATCCACAACTCCGCCCCACGAATGCCATCATCGGCTACAAAAAGGATCTGATTTTTGAAAGCGAGCAGTTGAGCCGGAACGGCATCACGGGTGTTGGTGTTGATGTCGTCCACCAATCGCGTGTCCCCGGTCCGCCCATTGACACTCTTCCAGAGCTCCAGGCCATGTTTCCCATCGTTGGCAGCGAAGAGCAGCTGATTGCCATTCACACCCAGGAACTGAACCCCCGAGCCGGCTTTCCCGCGGCGAATATCCTTCACCAGACGCGTGCCTGCCTGCGTGCCGTCGCTCATCCAAAGTTCGCGGCCTGTCGCTGTGGTGCTGGCAGCAAAGAAGACGTTGTTCCCCATCACCAGGAGCGGATTGGTTGGATCCAGGCCATCCGGGGGGAAGGTGTTCAAATCGACAACCTTCCGGGTACTCCCCGGTGTGCCCCCACTCTGCCAGAGCGCTTCGGACCCATCCGGCCCTGTGCTGGCGAGGAAGAACAACTTGTTCCCAGCTGTGATAAGGGCACGAGGAGAACTGTTGCCGTTGCCAAGATCCTTGACGAGCGTGGTCCCGTCTTCCGTGCCGTCGCTCTTCCAGAGTTCGTAGCCGCTTTCCCCGTTCATCGTAACAAAATAGAGCGATGCTCCAAGGCGGGTCAGATAGGCAGGCGCGGAACTACTGGGGACATCAGAGCCGTCAACTGGGGAGGCGGTCACCCCGGGGTTGATATCCTTGACCAGGACCGTGCCATCCTCGGTGCCATCGGTACGCCAGAGTTCCGTGCCGTGGGTGCCATCATCGGCGGCGAAATACAGGCGGTCGCCAACCACGAGCATGTCAAAGGCGGAGGCTAACCACGTTCCCGAGGGCGGAGTAAACGTCCCACCTGAACTCCCAGCCCCTGGATTGATGTCCTTCACCAGGTGGGTTCCCTCGCTGGAACCATCACTGGTCCAAAGTTCGGTGCCGTGGACCCCATCGCTGGCGAAGAAGTACAGCTGATCCTGGAAGACGGTGAGATGCCCGGGCCCATCTCCGGGCGTATCCCCGTTGGTGGTGGGATCGAGGTCGATGACGAGGTGAGTGCCGTCTGCGGTGCCATCGCTCACCCATAACTCGCGACCGTGCTCCCCATCGTCGGCGACAAAGTAGAGTTTGTCCCCCAGCGCGGTCAGGTCACTGGGATTGGAGGAGAGGGGTTGGGCGGGGACTCCCCAGACCGGCGGAGCCATGCCGGTGGCGATGTCGCGCACCAGGTTGGTGCCAGCGTCCGTTCCATCGGAGGTCCAGAGTTCGGTCCCGTGAATCCCGTCATCCACGGTAAAAAAGAGCCGATCTCCAACCCGGGTCAGGTTGCTGATGGAGAGACTCGCCACCGCCGTGGAACCGATCGCCTTGACGCGCGTTGTTCCCTGGAGAGTGCCATCGGTGCGCCACAAGGCGTTGGCGCTGGTGCCGTCATTGATGCCGAAATAGGTGAAGTTATCCAGCGTTGCAGTGGCGCCCACTCCCGTCAAAGGAGAGAAGCTGGACGAGGTGGTCAGATTGAGATCCTGAACCAACGTCGCGGACAACACCAGACGATCTTCGAGGACTTCCATGGCGAGTTTCGATCGCCCACGCGGAGGCTGCGGCAACGCCGGGAGTCCGCGAGTCCACTGTGACCACCATCCGTGGAACATGGAGCTGATTCCTCCATGAGAAACCGTGAGGAGTGGCGGCGTGGGGAACACGCGCGCCCGAAGGAAGCAACGCAGGTGCAGCAGAATCCTCGGTGAGTGAAACGGTGGTGCAACTCAAGGGAGAGGGAGGACGGACACAGAGTCCACATGCTGCGAAAGAACGAATAGAATGACCTCTGGGCCGGAACCACTCACCACGCGAGCAGCACGGCTCACGGGGGTAAAGTCTCCGAAATCCGCCCTCAAGTCAACCCCGGCTGTGGGATTCATGCAGGAGCAGAAAAGCCTGTGGAAATCGAGAAAACAGAGAGATCTGCACGAGAGGGAGAAGGGAACGGTCCGGGGAAGCCTGGCCGTTCCCTTGAGAGTCTCCGGGAGGCCCTCAGGCGCTGACGCGCAGGACGGAGAGCAAGGATCGGCAGAAATCGGGGAGATCGTCGGCCCCGCGGCCACTGATCAGGTTGTTGTCGACCACATACGGGTCGTCGCGATAGATCCCGCCCACGGCCCGGATATCGTCGCGAATCGCCGGGCAGGAGGTCAGCTGGCGAGCGGTCAGACAGTAAGCGCTGATCAACAGCTGGGGGCCATGTCCCAGGGTTGCCACGGGGCGATCCTGATCCATGAAGGTGCGCGCAATATCGACCGCCGATTCTCGCAGACGCAACTTTTCTGGCGATTGTCCGCCCGGGATCACCAGCAGACTGTATTCGCCAGGATTGATCTCCCGAACGGGCATGTCTGCCTCAACCTTGTAGCCATGCTGCCCGGTCACGGCCTGGCCGGCAGGGGTCGCGATCGTCACCGCAAACCCTTCCTCGCGAAGCCGAAACCAGGGATAGAACAGTTGCAGATCATTGAACCCGTCGGCAACCAGGATCAGCACTCTCATAACGATGAGCCCCTCGTACCAGGGAAGGTATCCAGCATAAGTTAATTCTAGATCATTCGTGGCTGCGAAGAAAGGTCAGGCACCGCGCTCGCCGCCGTGCCCGTTGCCCCCCCTCGGGAAAGGAGCGAGGATGCCGTTACTCATTCGGGATGCTGCCGAACTCGTGTGCGTTGCGCGTCGGGGAGAACGACGCAAAACGGGCACGGCATGCTCCGAGCCGGAGATCATTCGCGAGGGAGCGATTCTTGTCGAAGACTCGCTGATTCGCTGGGTTGGGCCAAGCGCCGACCTTCCCCCGCTTCCCCCCAACACGCAGGTTCTGCATGCCCAACAACAAACCGTCCTCCCCGGGTTGGTCGACAGCCACACGCACCTGATCTTCGCCGGAACGCGCGAGGACGAGTTTGAGCAGCGCCTGGCTGGCAAGAGCTATCAGGAGATTGCTGCCTGCGGGGGAGGAATCAATGCCACGGTGCGCCGCGTCCGCCAGGCCAGCAAAGAAGAGTTAAAGACCCTTGCGCGAGGCCGCTTGCACCGGCTCCTGGCTCACGGCGTGACCACGGTCGAAGTCAAGAGCGGGTATGGTCTCAGCCTGGCCGAGGAGATCAAATGCCTGGAAGTGATCGCTGACCTGAACGCCGAGGGGCCTCTCACGCTGGTGCCCACATTCCTCGGGGCTCATGCCGTTCCCCCCGAGTTTGCTCACGATCGCGCTGCCTACCTTCGGTTGCTCGCTGACGAGATGCTCCCCGAGGTGGCACGGAGCCAATTGGCAGAGTTTTGCGATATCTTTTGTGAAACAGGAGTGTTCGCGCTCGCCGAGTCACGGCGAGTGCTGGAACGGGCCCGCGCGCTGGGCCTGCGTCTCAAAATCCACGCCGATGAATTGACTCCGCTGGGTGGGGCGGAACTGGCGGCGGAACTGGGAGCGGTCTCCGCCGATCATCTCCTCTGCGTGACCGAGCGTGGCATCGAGGCCCTGGCTGCCTCGGGCACGATCGCGACGTTGCTTCCTGGAACGGCCTTTTTTCTTGGGGTGGCGTACGCACCGGCACGCCGACTCCTCGCCGGGGGAGCCGCCATCGCCCTGGCCAGCGATTGCAACCCCGGCACCTGTCCGACCGAAAATCTTCCCCTGGTGGGGACGATGGCATGCACCCAGATGAAGATGCTCCCGAGCGAGGTGGTAGTCGCCCTCACATTGAATGCCGCCGCGGCCCTGGGGCGAGCCGAGCAGATCGGTTCTCTCGAACCCGGAAAAGTGGGCGATCTCATCGTCTGTGATGTTCCCAATCACAAACAGCTCTTTTATCATTACGGGATCAACCATGTGCGCCATGTCATCAAACGCGGACGCCTGGTCTACACTGCTCCAACCATGTCACCCCCCCAGCGATCTGCCCCTTCGGGAGGATGATCCGCGCCTGGGACACGTCGTGGAGTGCTGGCAGGGAGACGACGTTGCGCTGACCACGCCCCGCCCCGTTATCCTTGGCTTTCCCCAGGATGAGGGAGTGCGACGTAACGGTGGACGTACTGGGGCTGCGGCGGCTCCTGCAGAGATCCGGCACTGGCTGGCGCGTTTCACTCCCTGGCATGGTCCGCTGGGCCTCGATCTCTCGGCGACGCCGCCATTGGATCTGGGAGATATCAGGACCTCTGGGGATCTCGAAACGAGCCAGGAACATCTGGGGAAAGTGATCGCGGCGATGCTGGCGCGGGGCCTGCTCCCGGTCGTGCTCGGTGGAGGCCATGAAACCGCCTACGGGACTTACCTGGGCTATGTCCAGGCGCGCCGGGGGGTGGGGGTTCTCAATGTGGATGCCCATCTCGATGTGCGTCCCTGCTTGCAAGGAAAGGGACATAGCGGATCGCCTTTTCGGCAGATGCTGGAGCATGTCAGCGCTCCCCTCCCCGGTTCGCATTACGTTTGCCTTGGACTGCAGCCCTTTGCCACCGCGCGGGCACATCAGAATTACGCCGAGAAAAAAGGCTGTGTGCTGCACTGGGCGAGCGCGTGCAGAGGTTCACTCCTGGATCTCTTTCGTGTCGAGTATGCGCGCCTGGCTCGGGGCGGAACCTCCGTGCATGTGAGTATTGACGCCGATGTCATCCAGATGGCAGCGATGCCCGGGGTGAGTGCTCCCAATCCGCTCGGGCTTTCAGCGGACACGGTGATTGAACTGGCACGATTGGCGGGGGAATTGCCGGCGGTCACCAGTTTCGAGGTGGTGGAAATCAATCCCTGGCTGGATCGCGATGGCCAGAGCGCCCGCTGGGGCGCCTTGCTGGTGTGGCATTTTTTGATCGGTTGGGCACGACGTCCCCGTGGGTGATTTTCTCCGCCTATTTGGTTGAAGCAGCACACCCTTCCCCGGTATTCTCAGCGACAGTCTGGTGCGGAGGCACGACCGCTCGCGCGCCGGTCCTTCCCTTCAGTCTGCCGTGGAGATGCATTCCCATGACGCTGGGTCGAATTTATCTTGTCGCCGTTACTCTCGCCTTTCTCAGTTCGCGAGCGCTGGCAGAGAAACCTACCGGGCATCCGAACATTCTCTGGCTGACCAGCGAGGATCACGGCCCCCAGATGGGGTGTTACGGCGACCGCTACGCCTCCACACCGAACGTGGATCGCCTGGCCGCCAAAGGGATGATCTACACACATGTCTGGTCAAACGCCCCGGTGTGCGCGCCGGCGCGAACCACCCTGATTTCGGGGATGTATGCTCCCTCCACGGGGGGCGAACACATGCGTTCGCTGGTGCCCTATCCCAGGGGAATGAAGATGTTCCCGCAGATATTGCGCGAGGCGGGTTACTATTGCACCAACAACGCGAAGGAGGATTACAATCTGGCCAAACCGGGCAAGGTATGGGATGCCTCCAACGCGAAGGCCCACTGGAAGAATCGCCAACCCAATCAGCCCTTCTTTGCGGTGTTCAACTCGGTCAAGAGCCACGAGAGCAAATTGCGCGTGCGCCCGCACAGGGCGATTCATGATCCGGCCCGGGTCCCCATTCCCTCGTATCACCCCGACACGCCTGAGGTGCGCCAGGACTGGGCTCAGTATTACGATACCGTGACCGAGGCAGATGCCGATGCGGGGGCGCGCCTGAAGGAACTCGAGCAAGCAGGGTTGGCGGAGGACACGATCGTCTTTTACTTTGCCGATCACGGCTCAGGTATGCCGCGGAGCAAACGTTCGCCGTGCAACTCCGGGTTGCACGTTCCGCTGGTCGTCCACTTTCCCAGGAAATGGCGCGCGCTCGCACCGCGGGAATACAAGGAGGGCGGCAAATGCGATCGGCTGGTGAGCTTCGTCGATTTCGCTCCGACGGTTCTTTCCCTGGCCGGAATCAAGCCGCCGGGGTGGATGCAGGGACACGCCTTCCTCGGAGAATTCGCCACGCCTGAACCCCCTTACCTTTTCGGTTTCCGTGGCCGCATGGACGAGCGCTACGATCTGATCCGGAGCGTGACCGATGGCCGGTACGTCTACGTCCGCAACTACCTGCCACACCTGATTTACGGTCAACACGTGGAGTACATGTTCCAGACGCCGACCACCAGAGTGTGGAAGCACCTGCACGATCAGGGCAAACTCACCGCCGCGCAGGAGATCTTCTGGAATCGCAAACCCCCAGAAGAACTCTACGATTTGCAAAGTGATCCCGACGAGGTAAAGAACCTGGCTCACTCGCCCATGCATCAGGAGATCATGAAGAGGATGCGACAGGCGCAGCAGGGGTGGGCACGCTCGATTCGCGATGTCGGTTTCCTTCCCGAGGGAGAACGATTCACGCGCGCTCCGGGAGAAAGCCCCTATGATCTGGGCCACAACGAGAAGAAGTATCCCTTTGATCGTATTTTTGCGATGGCGGAGTATGCCTCGATCCTGGATCCCAAGGCGACCGACACCTTGAAGAAGGGGTTGACGGACGACGAGAGCGCCGTTCGCTACTGGGCCGCCCTTGGTTTGCTGATGCGCGGGGCGAAAGGATACATGGCCGGGAGTGAGGCGTTGCACCAGGCGCTGCAGGATCGTTCGCCTTATGTGCGCATTGTCGCCGCCCAGGCTCTCGGACAATTCGGATCGGCGGATGACCAGAAAGTCGCGCTGCGCACCTTGCTTCCGCTCTGTGATATGGTGAAAAACGATGTCTTTGTCGCGGTGGCGGCTCTCAACGCCCTCGATGCTCTGGGGGACCGGGTAAAACCGTCGAAGGAGGCCATCAAGGCATTGCCCACGAAGGGAAAACTCCCCGATCCGCGCTACAGTCCCTACGTTCCGCGCTTGCTTCAGGATCTTCGCACCCAGGGGGAATGAGCGCCCCGAGGTGTGCGCGAACAGAAAGGACCTTCGGCGCCTCCTGATGGTGGAAAGCGAGGTGCCCATGAACGACGCCGATTTTCTGCACACGATCGTCGAGGAGCCCGAGAACGAGGAAGTGCGCCTTGTTTATGCCGACTGGCTGCTGGAGCGCAATGATCCGCGGGGGGAGTTTATTCAGGTTCAGTGTCAACTGGCTCGCTGGGAGGAAGGAAGCGGAGACTGGAAAGCGGTGGCTCCGCACCTCTACGAATTGCGCCTGCGCGAGAAGGCCTTGCTGAGGGAGTACGGCGCGAAGTGGAGCGAGCCGGTGCGTGGACTGGTCAAGGGCTATACCTTCCGGCGCGGCTTCATCGAAAAGGTGCGCATGGAGGAAAGCCTGTTCGGGGAGTGCGGAGAGGAACTGTTTCGCAGCGCCCCGGTAACTCAAATCTGGGTGTGCAACACGCTTCGACGAAGCATCGCTCTCCCGGCGGTCCCGTGGCTGGAACGTCTGCGCGGACTCGATCTGCGTGGCAACCCCTGGCAAGCGGCGCGCCTCCGCAGCCTGATGGAATCCCCTTATCTGAGGAATGTGCACGCGCTCGGGTTGAGCCGCTGTTCCGTGGTGGGCAACGAAGCGCTGGAAATGCTGGCGATGCAGCCGCGCCTGGCTCAGTTGCGGTTTCTCGATCTGCGCGAAACATGGATTACGGAACGAGGGCTCCGCGATCTGCTCCACTCCCCCTACCTGCGTGCCGATTGCCAGGTGGATGTCACCACAAACTGGTATCTGCGACGCAATGAGCGAGCACGCCAGGGCGCACTGCTCACAAGTACGGATGATCCGGTGAAAATGCAAAAAGTGTGGCTGGCATGGGCGGGGCCTCCGACACGTCTTCAGGTGCGCGCTGCCCGGCGGCTGGCGTTCGCTGCGTTTGCACCGGAAGGCGCGCGCGTGTCGCTCCTGCTGGAAGCGCTGGAGGGAAGCAACGTCGATACGCGCGCTGCCGCAGCGGAGATGCTTGGGCGTCTGGGGGTGGAGGGTTTGCCCGGCATTGCAGGTCTGTTGCGGCGCCTGCGGGAAGGGTCGCGGCGCGTTCGCAGCATGGCCGCCTGGGCGCTCGCCAAGTTACTTCCGCATCTGTCCGCACCTCTGCGCCGTTGGCTCGGGTTGCTGGGCGATCCGGTGCTGTTGGCGGAAAGCAAATTGCTCGCAGCCCTGGAGCGACGCGAACTGCCGGATGGAGTGTGGCTGACTCTCGCGCGCTATGTTCACGATCGACTTCTCTGGCACCGGGCATTTCGGCGTGATCCACCCTTGCCGCCCGGAGAAAGTCGGCCGGTGGAACTTCTGGCGCAGCGCAGCGAAATCCGCCTGCGCGAGCAAGTTCAGCGGCTGTTAAACACCGCCCAGGAACGCGCGGCGGCCGCCGTTGCCGGGATGGATGTTCCCGCCGGAGAAACGGCGCGTGACAGGGAAGCGACCCGGCTGGTGGCTCGACTCTGGGAACTGCTTGTCCAGGAGGAAGGACCGCCGGGGTTGCCCCTTACCTGAGTGCCGCAATGCGGGGCCGGTTGCTACAATGCT
>JAKOSN010000330.1 GCA_029777335.1 Planctomycetota bacterium | reverse complement strand
CGCTCGGCCAGCGGGATCAAGGCAGCACGCGGTCCGTTGCTGCGTTGCTCTTCAAACACCGTGATCCGATAGACTCCTCCCGCATTCTGATCCGGGTTGAGCTGGAGGTTGACACTCTGGTTTGCCTTTGCCACCACAGAACGATGATCAAACAGACGACCCCGACAGTAGGCGCCTACCAGAAGCGATCGTTCCTTGCCGATGTTGTTCAGTTGAACGCGGATCGGCTGATGTGGAATCGTCACGGGATCAGGAATGTGCAGAACAACGCCTTCCTCCTTGATTGGCGGAAGAGCAGGACGAGTCTTGATGTTGGGGGGGCTCTCGATCGCCAGGGTGTATTGATGCCCTGCCTTCGGGGTAAAGGTGAACATCCCCTGTCCCTGATTCACTCCTGGTTCTTTCTCGTCGTTCAGGGTTTCGATCCGTGCAACCTCGGTCTCGCCGTCGAGAATGCGGCCCTTGAGATCGGCTGGCTTGCCCAGCGGAGTCTCAACCTGGAAATAGACCCGGTTGGGCACGCCGGTCACCAGATCGCCCCCTTCGGGGAAGAACTCCACGTTCAGTCGGTCGAGGACCAGCGGGATGGTGCGTACCAGAGGTTCAGGAGTTCCGCCATCGTCAAAGTTCACTGTCAGGCTCGCCTGCCCACGCTCGATGTGGCGGGGCAGTTTGAAGCGAACGAGGACCTTGCCCTGGTCATCGGTCTTGAAGCGCAACGGTTCGGTGCTGACCTTCCCCTGAGCATCATAGAGCTGATCATCGATCGACACGGTGGCGCGAACGGGACGGCCTGCGAGCGGGCCTCCGCCATTGGTCAACACGCGGCAAGAGGCAACCACCTCGTCGCCCGGGCCATAGGTTTTGCGGGCAAAATCGAGCTGTTTGTTCAGTCGCGGCCGTGGGTAGTTGTTGACAACGAACCGTCGCTCTTCCGGGGCGAAGCGATTGGACGCTTCGCGCACCGTGAGGACGTATTCTCCACCAGCAATATCACTTCCCAGCTGCCATTCCCCTGCACCCACACCACGGATCACCTGCCCGTTGTGCTGAGGAGTCTCCGAGGGACGACCTCCTCGGGATGCCAGAGAGGTGGTCTGGCCTTGCAGAAGTGGCTTTTCTTCCCGAGTCGGCGTGGTGATCGAGTAGCTAAGCTGAAGCGGTTCCTCCGCGGGCTTGAGGGTTGAGCGTTCCAGTGTCAGCGAGCGAAAGAAGACCGTCTCGCCCGGGTTGTACATCGGCTTATCGGTGGTCAGATGTGTCACGTAACTGGGGGTGGCAAGGGTCAGTTGATCCCGCAGTTCGCTCCGGGACCCATTTTCTGCTCGCGCCACCACTTCCAGCGAAAGTTGTGTTCCGGGTTTGACTGGCAAGGTGGGCGGAAGCGTGAGTCGGTGATTGCCTTCCGGGCTTTTCAGGTCCTCTTCCTTGAAGAGGACCTGACCGCGCTGATCGACAACCCGCGCAGAGAGGATGGTGGCTGCCACCAGATGATCGTTGCCATCGCGAGTTTGAATCTGGTATTCGTTGCTTGCTCCCGCCTGAACATCGCCAGGCCCAGAGACGATCAGTTTGAGTTGCCGCGCGCGCACCGCATGATGTACCTCGTTCAGTTGCTCCTGCCGCTTCAAACCAAGGAGCGCCTGTTGATTACCGAGCTGATCCACGTGCGACTGCAGGGCGGCCTGCGCGCGATTGATGCGGGCGACCTCGCGTTGAGCCGACTGGTAATCCCACGCAAACGCTGCGGGAATCAAGAGGACGAGCACACTGGCGGCGATGCGCAACGTCACGCGCCAGGAGAAGCGAATGCGCCGGCGCACGGGCTTCTCCTCGACAACCCGGGGAGTAAAAGGGAGAACGGGTTCGTGAGCGGTGGGTTGCGTGACTCCGGGGGGCTCAAACTGAACCGCGGGGAACTCGAGTCGGGCTGCCGTGGCAAGCAACTGCTGTTGCTGCTTGGCCTTGCGCAAGGTGGTCTGGCAGGGAGCGCACTGCTCCAGATGCAGGCGCACTGCCTCCGCCTGGTCGGCATCGAGGAGATCGTACAGATACTCCAGCACCTGGAGTTCAAAGTCCCGACAGCGGTCCATGTTCTTCCCCATTTGGCAATCGGCACAGCAACAAGAGAGCAATCCTGAGGGAAGCGTCCATGCCATCCTTGGCTAGTTGAGTACCTTGCGCAGTTTCTGCAGGGCGCTGCGCATCTGAGTCTTTACGGTTCCAACCGGGCGATTGTGCAACTCGGCAATCTGTTCATAGGTGAGATCGCCGTTTTGTCGTAACAGGAAAACTTCCTTTTCTTCCGGGCGCAAATCCATCAGCGCGGCGCGCAGTTGCATCATCGCTTCCTGTTCTTCGAGCAACTGGGTCGGTGGCGGAGTCGCATCGACCATCGGCATTACGTCGGCTCCGAGCAAGGGTTTAACTCGGCGGTGCCAGGCACTCCGTTGCAGATCCTTGGCAGCATTCAACCCGATCCGAAAGATCCAGGCACGCAGGTTCTGGATGTCCGGTAAGGAATCTTGATGGCGCCAGCAGCGGAGGAACGCTTCCTGTGCCACATCCTGGGCGTCGTCGCGATTCCCGAGCAGGTACCAGAGTGTGCTCACCAGCTCATCACGCAGGTCCGTGAAGACCCGCAGCAAAAGTTCACTCGGAGTTGGTTCCGGGGAGACTTCCACTGTTGTTGGTGCTAACACACTCGCGGAAGGTTTGCTCATACCGTCACCTTACCAGACGAGATTGCTCGCCGGACGGATTGCCTGAGAGAGGAAATTAGGAAGGGACTCCCCGGCGGGCCGCTGGTTCAAGGGTAGCCAGGCCGGCTCGCCAGGACAAGAAGAAAAGGCTTCCCTGGGGGCGCTGGAACACCCCTTGTTACAAATGTCACGCACGGACCCAGGGAGAACCCTGTGCCCGTGCGTCTGCTTCACGAGGGGGTGCGAATCGGCTCAGGCAAAGAGTTCCTTCACGGTTTCACCCTTGTCGAGAATTTCGATCGGTCGGCCATCGGGGCTGTGCAGTTGCTTGCGCGGATCGATACCCAGGGTTTCATAGACGGTACAGGCAACGTCCGCCGGGGCCACGGGGCGGCGGGTCACGTAGGCGCCCTGCTTGTCGGTCTGGCCCAGCACCAGTCCACCCTTCACGCCACAACCTGCGAAAAGGAGCGAGGCCGCGGGTCCCCAGTGGTCGCGTCCCTTGTCCTTGTTCAGCTTGGGGGTACGGCCAAACTCCCCCATCACCAGAACCAGGGTGTTTTCGAGCAGTCCGCGCGTGTGCATATCAGTGATCAGCGCCGAGAAGCCACGATCGAACTCGGGGAGTTTTCTGTCCAGGCTCTCGAAGATCTTGGCGTGGTGATCCCATCCGCCGTAATTCACTGTGACAAAGCGCACCCCGCGTTCAATCAGCCGACGTCCCAGCAGACAGCTCTGGCCGAAGGTGGTGCGACCGTAACGCTCCCGCACGCGCTCGGGTTCACGGTCCATGGCGAAGGCATTGCGTGCCTCACTCGATAGAATCATAGTCGCTGCGCGTTGCCGGAACTCGTCGTAGGTCGCCAGTTGATCGTTCTCCTCCACCTCGCGCGCCAGGCGATCCACCGCCTGCAATAGATTCTGGCGTCGCCTGGCTCGCGTCGCGGTCACCGTCTCCGCGGGGCTGACATCGCGAACCTGAAACCCCTTGGCGTTGGGATCGCCGGTCTTGAATGATTCATAACGTCCACCAAGGTAAGCACTTCGGCCAAGTTCCCAGGTGAACGACGGATTGTTGGGAATGGCGACATAGGGAGGCAAGGTGCCAGTGAAACCTGTTTCGTGAGCCACGACCGCCCCCATGGCCGGATAATCGCCAAAGGCCGATCCGAAGCGACCACAGAGTACCCAGTTGGTCGCCGTCTCATGATGATCGTTGTTGTGCGCCCCGGAACGAACGAGTGCCACCCGATCCATGATCTGCGCAGTCCGTGGGAGCAGTTCGCCGATGCGCAGATCGGGCACGACGGTCGCGATCGGCTTGTATTTCCCGCGAATCTCTTCCGGAGCCTCGGGTTTGAGGTCAAAGCTGTCGTGATGGGAGAGTCCTCCTCCCAGGTAGAGAAGCAGGATGGACCGTTTGCGCGCTGAACCACCTGCCTGCGCCTCGGAACGAAGGAGGCTCGGGAGGGTCAACCCCAGGGCACCGAGCGTGCCAATCCGAAGGAAGTCACGGCGAGAGAAGCCGTCACAGCGTTCGCGCGGAGTGCGACTCAGACTGATGTCGAGCATAGGTCACCTGATCCTTCGCCAGACCAGCGGGGTTCAATGGTTAAAGGTGAATTCCTTCGAGTTGAGCAGCGCCCAGAAGAGATCGCGCAGCGCTTCCGGACGATCACTCTCTGCGAGCGTTTTGGTAATAGTCTCCTGCTCCGCCGGGGTCGGTCGGCGTGCCAGTGTCGTCAGAAACAGCTCCTCCACGATCGCGGCATCGGTCTTTTTAGCCTTCAGGAGTGCAGCAAGCCGACCATCTCCGGCCCCAATCTTGCGGACCACACTCTCGCCATTTTGCAGATGAAGCAACTGAGGCAAGGTCACCTCTCCCGATCGTTCACAGGCACAGGCCGTTACGCGGTCCGAGCGGCCAAACGCACTGAGAAAATACGATTTCATTCCGGGATCAGGGAGCTGACAGGCGCGTGTCCCTTTGGGATACTCGGGGAAACTCTCGGGAACGCCTGTGCTCTGGGAGAGGGCATCGAGGAGCACCTCGGCGGGCAACCGTCGAGCATGGTAATGCGAATAGAAACGCTGATCGCGAGCGTTGGTGGGCAACGTCGAGGAACGCAACTGATAAGTCCGTGAGTTCAGAATCACCCGCATCAGGTGGCGCAGGTCGAATTGGTGGGCGACGAACTCTCGATTGAGTGCCTCCCACAACTCGGGATTGGTCGGGGGATTGCTCGCGCGGAGATCATCCACCGGCTCGACCAGCCCCACACCCAGGTAGTGCTTCCAGATTCGATTGACCATCGCTCCGCTGAAATACGCGTTTTTCGGGCTGGTGATCCACTCCGCCAGGTGAATCCGCGGATCGTCCGTGGGAGGGATGGTGCTGGCCACCCGATCGAGCGGTTGAGCCGCCATGAACTGTCCGGTACGCGGCTGAGTCACGCCAATGGGATTCTTGCTCAGTTTGCCATCCGGCCCTGCCACGCTCAGGGTCGTTGGCCCTTTCTTGGGCTCCTGGCGTTTGAAGTGGATGCGCGAGAAATAGGCTGCAAAGTGGTAATAATCGTCCTGGGTGTAGCGTTCCAGGGGGTGGTTGTGGCACTGCGCGCACCCGATCCGTGTTCCCAGGAACGTCTGGGCGACCGAGGCAACCACTTCCGAGCGGTGCGCCTCGCGATGTTCGCCAACGGTGACGATGTAATAACCGATCGTCGGGTGATCCTTGCTATTGCCCGTCGCGGTCAGCACTGCGCGGGCAATCTGATCCCAGGGCCTGTTCGCCTTCACCTGCTCCTTGATCCAACCGTGAAACGCCTTCACTCCCTCGACCCCGCGCACATCGTGGTCGCGTTCCTTGCGGTTTTGCACGAGATCGGCGATAAAAAGAGTCCACAAGTCTACAAATTCGGGGCGAGCCAGCAAACTGTCCACCAACCGGGCTCGTTTGTCGGGTCGGCTGTCGTTGAGGAAGGCGCGCACCTCGTCGGCGGTGGGGAGGACTCCGATGGTGTCGAGAAAGGCCCGCCGGATGAACTCGCCATCGCTGCACAGGCCTGATGGCTCAATGTGGAGGGCCGCCAACTTGGCGAAAACGTGTTCATCGATGAAATTGTTCTTCGGGCTGAACGCCTCGGGCTTGATCGGCTGGTTGTAGGGGGCGGAGATCAGCAGAACTGCCACCTGGGTCTGGAAACTGACGCGAATCGCCGTTTCGCCATGGCGCAACACACGAATCTTGCCGTGGGCGTCGACCGCAGCCATCCCTGGATCGTTGGAATCAAATCGACTGAGCCAGGTGACATCCTCCCAGTTGCCGTCCCCCCAGTCGGCCCGAACGAGCAGTTGCTGTTCCTGACCAGGCCGCAGGACGCGATTGCCAGGGAGAACCTCCAGTCGTTTCGCCTCGTGCTCGCCTTTCTGCACGGGGCGTGCGCCGGCCTTGATCCAGTTGAGAAGGGTGAGATATTCCCGACTCCCCTGCGAAAAGAGCTTTCCGCCCTCATGGGGAGCCAATCCCTGTCCCTTGAGCAGAACGATGCTCTCCTCGGGCTGGGCGAGACTGATCCGGCGTCCCTGAAATTCGCGCGTGAGTCCCTCGTGGTCCCATTCCGGCGCATAGCCGCGGAGCGAGAGACGAAAGCCATTTTGCCCTGCGTTCTTGCCATGACAGGCACCCTGATTGCAGCCCAACCTTGTAAACAAGGGGACCACTTCGTTGAGAAACGAAGGAGATGCGGTGCTCTTCTCTGCCTTCACCTTCACCGGGACAACGATCGACTGGCTGCCCACTTGCACAACAATCTCGGTCTGTCCGACTCGAAGCGCGGTGCATTCTCCCCGGGCATCAACCGCCACCACCTGTGGGGCGCGCGAGGTGAAGACCGGAGCAGGGCGAATCTCCTGAACGGCGCCATCGGAACCCAGCGCGCTCACCAGCAACCCATGGCGACTCCCTGGTGCGGCCAGATCCAGGGCAGCGGGCTGCACGACCAGCCGAGGCTGGGCGACCTGTCCCAGGACTGTTGAACCCAGAAGCATCGAGACGAGGGGGCTCAGAAGCCAGCGGAGCGAGTGTATCACAATCAACCTCGTGGGGTGAGCCACACAGGGGAGGGAGGTCAGTGCGCAGGGCAGAGCCGGAGGGAAAACAATCTACAAGGCTAAGGTATCCGCCCTCTCACACCAGAGCAAGGGAAAAGGTTGCGGTGATGAGGCGGGATTGGTGGATTGGATTGGGTGGGCACGCACTTCCCCGTCAGTTCCTCCAGCAAGTTCGCATGGGAGTTTTTCTGCCACATCAAGGAGAAGCGCATGGCTCCGTCGATGGCAAGGGGGTTCAGAAGGTTGCGACGAGGTTGCACAAGCCGGTCGGTCGTGTCACAGCGATCCAAACCCGGCAGACCACACGCTCAGGAATGAAGGCACGATAAGTCTAGCTGAGGGCATACACCAACGGATTGTGGCTCTTCGCAGAGGAATTCTTCATGAACCTCGGATTCACAGAGCAGGGCGACAGCCTCGGTGGAGGTCAACTGTCGCGTTCAGGAACCTGGGAAGCGCGAGCAGGCGGGGCCACACGGGGGACCGTCGGACAGGCAACGCTTCATGGGCAGAGCTGCACTCTCTGTTCGCGGCGCGGCCGGGACACTGATCTGCCGTTCCAGATGGGCGCTTTCACAGGCGGGGCAGGTTGGCGTTTCGCTCCCGAACACCAGGGTTTCGAAGGTGTGGGTACACTCTTGACAGACATATTCGTACAGGGGCATCAGACACCTCGTTGTGAGTCTCAGGTACGACGACGGCGATAGAATTCGCTCGCCTTGAGCAGAATCGCTTTCTCGCTTTCCGTCAGGTTTTCCTTCCCCACGCGCGATACCTTTTCCAGCACTGCGTCGAGCTTGGCTTCCAGCAACTCCTCCCCATCAGGAGGTCGCGGAGCACCGGGTACCGGGACGGGCGTTTCCTGCTCGGTTTCCGGGTCGCCGCGATAGACACGAAGTTGTGGAGCATGTTGCCGTTTGCGCCCCCAGGCGCGGAAGTTCGGTACCAGGTTCAGCAATCGTACCTGTGTGACATAGTACAAAACGCCGATCAACGCGCCCCCCACATGGGAGGCATGGGCCACGTCCGACTGCCCATTGCGCAGGGAGAGAAGATCCCAGGCAACGTACAACGTGGCCAGCAGCCAGATCGGCACGGGGATGACAAAAAAGAGGAGAACGATTCGTCGCGGGTAATGGCAGGCGTAGAGGACGAAGACCGCGGACACCGCGCCAGAAGCGCCCAGCGCGGCGACCATCAAGTTCTGGCTCCCCAGCGCCCAGAGCATGTACATCAATCCGCTCCCGATGGCGGCGGTGAGGTACAGGGCAAGGAACTCCATGGAGCCGTAGAGATCTTCCAGCTCGCTGCCAAACCACCAGAGCAGCAACATGTTAATGATGATGTGCAGCAGATTGCCGGTGTCGTGCAAAAAGGCGTGTGTGAGCAGGCGCCACACTTGCCCCTGCAGCACCGCCTCGGGAAGAAGGTCCAGCGCATCGGTGAACGCCCCAAGGCCACCCGGATTGGTCGGCGGCGTGATAACCTGGAGGATGAAACAGACAATGTTCGCCAGGATCAACCACTTGCACATCCGGCCGCGGTCGGTGAAGGCGCCCAGAAAGCTGGACCCTTCCCCTCGATAGTAATCGCGATCGTAGATACCCATGGTGGTTCTCTTCGGCAGCCAGAAGAGCGACCCCTTCGCTCCACTCTCTTTTTATCATACCCAGACTTCACAGGGAAAGGGATGTGCGGCGAAATTGACGCAGCATTCTTCACGCCGCGCGCGCTCTTCCAACCACCTCTTTCGCGCCGACCACCCTTCACGCCACGCGGGTTTCCGGGTTAAACATCTGTTCAAGCATCGGATAGGCTTCTCCAGGGAAGGTGAGATGGAGCAGGGCCGGGGCACCAGAGGCATGCGCGGCCATCGTACCCTGTTCGAGCCGCAGTTCGATCGGGGCGCGCACCCCACAATGCGGACAGACCCAGGCGCTCACCGCGAGTTCGCCGCGCTCACCCGGGATCGCATGCTCGGGAAGCACCGCCAGTTCTCCCTTGCGACACAGGTGCACCAGATCGGCAGCGTGCCCCTGCAAATGGCCCAGCGGGCGTTCTTCTTTCCATTCTCCGCACTCCGAGCAGAACGGGGCATGAGCCTCGCTGCGCGTCGCAATTACCGTCAACGAGCCGACTACCAGCAATTCGACCAGCCAGTATGTGATTGTGGCAACCTCCCCGAGATGGAATCCGGTCTCGCCTCGCCCCACGACGGTCAACCCGAGCCGAGCCATGCTCACCAGATACACCTCGAAACCCCGGCGCTGGGAGAGGGTGGCACGTACCACAAGAGGAAGCCGGCTTTCTCCAGAGTCAAGGTCCGCCAGCACATGCTGATAATCGCAGTAGTGCATGGTGCCAATGGCCACCAGGGCACTGAGCGCCCCGACCATGCCAGCCAGCGTCGGATTACGCACCTTGGCGACATGCACTGCATAAAAGCCAATGAAGGCCAGACCAATCCCCATCGCCAGCGGATAGAGCAGAATCACGTAGTACCAGCGACCGACGAAACTCGCCAGCCATCCCAGCAGCGCTGCCCCTAGCAGCAAGATGCCGAGCATCAAGGGTAAGCCAAGGAATCCAAATCCCCCTTCAGGACGATAGGGAACTGGCACAAAGCGCGGGGCAACCACGGGAGCAGGTTGATCCGGGGCCTCGGGTTGTGGGGGCTCGCTCTCTGCTTGCGACTCCGCGGGGATCTCAATGTCGGCGGAATAGAGCACCTCGGGATCAGAGGGAAAAGGGATCGTCTGGGGCGGAGGGGGATCCGCTTCTCCCGTGGCGAAGGGCGGAGGGGGTGGTGCGTCGCGCGGGGGAAGAGTCGGCGAGAGGCGCGGACTGGCCTGGAGCACTCGGGGCCAGTTTTGTGGGGGTTGCCACGCCTGCGCCGGGGGAAAGAGGAGCTGTCCACACTGGGGACAGGGAGCAGTCCGCGCCATCGTCGCATTTTCGACGGCGAGCACCGATTGACAGCACGGGCACTGGAAATGAACCATGCGCCGCTCCCTCCTGGTTGGCGCTTCGTCGCTGGCGTCCGACATCCTGCCGAGCCCCCACACTCTAGCAAAAAAGCCGCAGCCAGGAAAAGATCGTTCAGCCTCCGCGCACGCAACCGATGGCGAACCCGTGCCCTTGCCAGGTCGTCTTGCTATGAAAGCAGTAGGTGCGCTGGCACCCTTGCCGTGTTCATCAGGAAGGATCGACTCGACCATGGCCGACAAGCCCCGCTTCTTCATTACCACTGCCATCGATTACCCCAATAGCAGACCGCATATTGGGACCGCCTTCGAGAAGATCGGGGCGGATGTTCAGGCTCGCTATCGGCGCATGCAGGGCTACGACGTCTTCTTCCTGATGGGCAACGACGAGAACACCATCAAGGTGGTCAAGCGCGCCCGCGAACTGGGGAAGGAGCCGCAAGCCTATTGCAACGAGATGGCCGACCAGTTCAAGGAAGTCTGGCGTGCGCTCAACATCAGCAACGACGATTTCATTCAAACCAGCGAGCCGCGCCACCACGCCGGCTGTCAGCAGTTTATCCAGAAGGTCTTCGAGAACGGCCACATCTACAAGGGGAGTTACGAAGGCTGGTATTGCGAGGGGTGCGAGGAGTTCAAGACCGAGAAGCAGATCAAGGAAGCAGGGGGAGTCTGTCCCAATCACAACACGCCGCCCGTGCGCCGAAGTGAGCCCTGCTACTACTTCGCCCTCTCGAAGTTTCAGGACAGACTGCTGCGCTTCTACGAGGACAATCCCGACTTTATCCAGCCGGAAAGTCGCCGGAATGAGATCGTCTCCCTCGTCCAGACCGAGTTGCTTGATGTGAACATCACGCGCTCCGGCCAGAACTGGGGTATTCGAGTTCCCTTCGACGACAGTTACACCATCTATGTCTGGTTCGACGCCCTGTTGAACTACGTGACCGGGATTGGCTACGGGACGGAGGCGGAACGTTTTGCTCACTGGTGGCCAGCCGATGTTCACTTCATCGGCAAGGACATCACGCGCTTTCACTGTGCCCTGTGGCCGGCGATGTGTTTTGCCGCTGGGATTGCCCCGCCCCGGCGCGTTTTCGGGCACGGCTTTGTCTATCGCAAGGATGACGCGAGCGGTGATCGCATCAAGGAGAGTAAAACACTCGGTAATGTCACCGATCCCATGGACATCATTACCCGGTTTAGCGGAGAGGCATTCCGCTACTATTTCATGCGCGAGTGCCCCTTCCCAGGGGATGGCGATTTTAGCTGGTTGCGCTTTGCCGAGGTCTATAACTCCGATCTGGCCAATAATCTGGGGAATCTCTACAGCCGCGTGCTTCGCCAGATCAGCCTCAACTATGGCACCGTACTGGAAGGGACTGCGGGACAGGCCCCTGAGGTGATCAATTCCGAGGGAAGTGTTCACACGGCGGTCGCCGAGGTGCAGCAGCACCTCGAGGCGTGCCAGTACAATCAAGCCCTCCAGAAGATCTGGCTCCTGATTCTCGATCCGGCCAACCGCTACGCTGATCGCACTGAGCCGTGGAAACTGGTGAAGCAGGACAAGGAGGCAGCCAAAAAAGTTCTCTACAACCTGGTCGAGCCGCTCCGGCAAGGAGCGATTCTGCTCAAGCCCTTTATTCCCCGGGCGGCCGAGGTGATCTATCGCAGTTTCAACTTCTCGCGCCCCTGGGAGGAGGTGCGCTACGAGGATGTCGTCACGCGACCGGCTCAAACCGAGCCTTTGCGGTTGCTGGCGGATCTTCCCGACGGCAAGCCCAAACCACTCTTTCCCCGAATCGCCTGAAAGGGGAAGTCCTCATTTCGAGCCCGAGCGGAACCACCTTCTCTCCCTCCGCTCGGGAATTCCCGCGGTGCAATGCTTCGCCTCCTTGACATTGGCTCGCGATCTGGTTCACTAAATTAAGCGATGCGCCCTGGGAACCTTGAACTAACTTGTCCGCTCCACCGTAATCATCTTCAGGGAGAACGTGGCTAGCACCGATCCCTCCACAATCTGTTCGGATGAGGAACTGCTCCAGGGGGTGAGTCAGGGGCAAGTCCACCTCTTTGGGGAACTGGTGCGCCGCTACGAACGGGAACTCTACGGCTACCTGCGCCGCTACCTGGGAGATGCCGCCCTGGCGGAGGATGTTTTCCAGAACACCTTCCTGCAACTCTACTTGAAGAGTAATCAGTACGAGGCAGGGCGGCCGGTCAAACCCTGGCTATACACCATCGCCACGCATCAGGCCATTGATGCCATGCGCCGCCAGGGCCGTCACCAGGCAGTGAGCCTGGATGAAAAACGGGCCACGGAAGATGTTGGCGACACGCGCAGTCTCCTGGAAATGCTCGAAAGCCGCGAACAGGATCCGCTCGATTCGGTTCAGGGTGAGGAGCGCCGCTTACGGGTGCGCGCCAGCGTCGAACAGCTGCCCGAGTTTCTCCGTCAGGTGGTTCTCCTTGCTTACTATCAGGGCCTCAAGTACCGTGAAATTGCTGAGATTCTTGACATCCCGGTGGGAACGGTGAAGTCCCGTTTGCATGCCGCTCTGGTGAAGTTGCAGCAAGCCTGGGATACATCCGCCAGTCCCCGTGAGACATGACGCCGGGAGAACTCCTCCCTCGGAGGAAGGATCAACGCAGCGATGGACGAGAAACTTATCGGTTACTGCCTGAATCTTCTGGATGATGAGACGCAGCAGGAAATGGAGGAATACCTGCGTCGCCATCCCGAGGCGCAACAACGGGTGCATCGGCTCCGCAAGGCGCTGGCACCGCTGGCCTCCGATTCCCTGGAAGACAGCCCCCCGCCGGATCTGGTCACGCGCACGCTGGGATGTATTGCGGAGTATCGTTGCCAGAAGTTACCCATGGCCCCGCGTGTCTCTCCCCGCCAACCCATGCGCCAGGGCTGGTGGCGACGGCCGGATTTTCTTGCTGCCTCCATCCTGATCCTGTCGCTGGTGGCAGTGGGAGTTCCCTTTGTCTTTCGGAGCCGGCACCAGGCGGGGGTGTTGCGTTGTGCCGACAACCTGCGCAACTTCCATCACGCCCTCGTCGATTATGCGGACCACAACGAACGGCGCGAGTTCCCCATGATTCAGGAGAACGGTGCCTGCAGTTTCGCCGGGAGTTTCATCCCCTTGCTGCACGATGCCGGCATGCTCGATGAGCGCTTGATGACCAACTGCACCAACGAGGGAGGTTCTCCGCCGCGGCGACTCACCACTCGCCAACTCAAGGATTGTTACGACCATCGCCGTTCTGAATATGATCACTTGACCCACGAACTGGGTGGTAATTACGCCTACTCCCTGGGGTATCGCCAGGGGGGAGGCTTGCACGGGCTGAGTCGTGCTCATGATGGCTACTTACCCATCATGGCGGATCGTCCCCCGTTCTACGGCTGTGAACCGCCGGTTCTGGAGAAGAACAGTCCCAACCATGGGGGACAGGGACAGAACGTGCTCTCGGTCGACGGCTCAGTGAGTTTTCGCAAAACGCGGTTTGTGAATGGCGATGATATCTATCTCAACCGCAACCAGAAGATTTGTGCTGGGCAGGATGAGCGCGATTCCGTTCTGGGTGCCTCCGATGCCAAACCGGCGCCGTGACGCACCCTTTTTCTGAGATAATCCACCCGGAGAGCGACGAGGTCTGATCGCCGCTCTCTCTTCGCTCCAAGCAAGCGCTAGGTTCTGCTTCGGCCTGTCAGGATCGGGCGGTCCTCTGGTTCCAGCGGCGACTTGCGGGGTAGTTTGACCACCAGGACTGAGCAAGGCGCGTCATGCATCACTTTTTCAGCCACGCTGCCCATTAACACCCGTTCGACCCCCGTCCGGCCGTGTGTTCCCATCACAATCAGGTCGGCATGCGCATTGTTGGCGAAGCGGACAATCTCCGACGCTGGATCACCTTCCAGGAGATGGTGATCCACGGGGATGCTCGAATCGACAGGATGGATCTGTTTTAACTGCCGGAGCCAGTATTCCCGACTTTCGCCCTTGTGGCTTGCGGGGACGCTCTTTTCCAGTTCCGGGGTGTGAACCAGCACAATCGAAAGGGTCGCGTTGTGGGTCGCTGCTAATGCGACCGCATGAAAGTAGGCCTGATTGGAGTACGACGAAAAATCAGTCGGATACACAATTTTTTCGATCCGGATCATGGCTTTTGCTCCAAGCGTGGCCTTGTCGTGAATAACTCGATCGTACCAGAGCGCCCCAAGGATAGCAATTAGAGCTCGGCCAACAATCGAGGAGAAAGGGAGACGCGTCTCGCGCAGGACGAGTTCAGCTCGGGGCTTCCCCTGATTTGCGTGCCCGTCGTGCCTGGATGAACGAGTTCACACACAGGGCCTCGAAGGCTGCGCAGAGGATCGCCATGAGTAACATCGCAAGAGGCCCTCGCTCGAACACCCCTTTCTCCCCCTTGGCGAGTACCATGGCCAGTCGGGCCGCTGCGCCCAGGAATCCGAGGAGGCCAATTCCAGCTGCGGCATGCATGACATGCTTGCGCAAGCTCTCCTTGTATGCAAGTGCCCCCAGGAGCAACAGTACAATCCCAACTCCGCCCGGGATAAAGGCAGTGGCGCTTCGGGCTTGCTCCGCGGCCCCCAGGTAGCCCCACAGGCTTACCGCCACTAACAGGACCCCGAAGGCCATGGTGAGAGTTGCCATCATTGCCGGACCTTTCTGTTCGCGGTTGGTGCTTCGCTTGTTCCATCCTGCGTTTTTCTCATTGTAGGCAGCTGCCCGAAGCTGACCATGCGCGGTTAGCAGGGGGGAGAAGTTCTCGGTGAGTGACTTGAATCGGCCGGCTGAACGTGGTAAAGTCATCGATGGAGAGTTGGTGACAACTCGACGAACCTCTGCGGTGTTCGTGATACGGCGATCCTTTTGACGAACCGATGGAGTACCCGCAGGGAGCCAACCATGAGTCTGGCGCTTGCAAGCCCACCTTGGTAGTGGGATCCGAACCGCGGACCTGAGGCGCCCACCGTACATAGCGGGTTCTCAAAAGCGCCTGTAACGGCACAGGTGGAGGTTTTAACCGCCCCACGAAAGCATGAGTTTCATGCGCTCGTGGGGCGGTTCTCTTTTTCCCACAGTCAGCTGAGACAGGAAAAGTCGAGCTAACTTTCCTGCCTTCGCTCTGCAAGAGGAAAAATGCATTTTGTCTGAACCGGTCAGTTGGGTAGAGGTTGTGTCCCAGAAACCAGGTGTCCAGGAGAGCATCTCTCCTGAACCGGCGCGGCTGGGATGTGGCGCAACGGATTCCCTCTGGTGTCATTGCTCGTTGCAAGACAACGAGTTCGGATTTCCGATCCGGAGGGATGATCATTACCTTCGTTTTTTAGGTTGACATGCTCAGGGAAGTCGCTACCCTTTCACTTCATGATCTCGGCGAAACCACTACACGGTTTCACTCGCATCCGCTCTTCATGGGCCTGCCGGATCAACGGAACGACAGAGAACCTTCAGTCTCCCCTGATGGGGATATTCCTTGAGCGGGATTCGCTGATCCCAAAGGGGTCGGAGACATCCTCTAACCTGAACCGAACCCGAACCGTATTTTCCTTTGTCCAGTGGGACTCTATACGCGTTCGTGGTGCGCCCTGAGCGAGGGATTGGAACGAGAACAAACTCCGGCTCACGAATCGTGCTCACCAGGGCCAAGGAAGGCCCGCGATAGCAGTCCAGGGATTGGCGAGGGTCGAGGGACGACGGGACCAGACAGGACATCGTCTCGGAAGTAGCACGATTCGTGGCTGGGGTTTTGATCTCACCGGCGCAGCAGTCACCGGTGAGGGGCGACGCAGGGACGTGTCAGCCTCACGACTGAACCGGGTGTCCGAAGGATTTGGACACCCGGTTCTTATCTCTTCCTCCTTCTGGGCCTTTCCCACTATAACCTACCGTAACGATCTTCCGAGGGGGCTCGCTTTTCTTGCGAGCCAGAGACCCCACCACGGTGTCCTTCTCGGGGTGATTTTCTGGAATCCAGGTTGGATCAGCATCCATGGCAACCATTCTGCAGGCTCCTACCCGTACCCGCTTTCAGGAATTGCTCGCGCAACGGATTCTCCTGATCGATGGTGCCATGGGCACCATGATTCATGCCCACAAACCCACCGAGGAAGACTATCGTGGCGAACGGTTCCGCCAGCACCCCAAACTTCTCAAGAACTGTACCGAGGTGATGGCCCTCACCCAGCCGAACCTGATCGAGCAGATTCATCGAGCCTATCTCGAGGCAGGCGCGGACATCATCGAAACCGATACCTTCAATAGCAACAGTATCTCGATGGCCGATTTTGATCTGCAGGATTGCGTGCTGGAGTTGAATCTCCGGGCCGCGGAGATCGCGCGCCGGGCCGCCGAGGCCTATACCCGACGCAACCCCGAGAAGCCACGTTTTGTCGCTGGGAGTATCGGCCCCACCAACAAGACACTTTGTTTCTCGCGCAAGGTTGAGGATCCTGGTCATCGCGAGGTCACCTTCGACGAGATGGTCACGGCTTACAGCGAACAGATTCACGGTCTCGTTCAGGGCGGAGTGGATCTTTTGCTGGTCGAGACGATCTTCGATACGCTCAACGCCAAGGCCTGTCTCTTCGCCATCACTCAGTATTTCCAGGAGCATCAACTCCAGTTGCCCGTGATGGTGTCTGTCACGATCTTTCAGGGCGGTCGCACTCTGACAGGTCAGACCCTGGAGGCGTTCCTCGCTTCCGTCTCACATTTCGACATGGTGAGCATCGGGATCAACTGCGCTCTGGGCGTGGAACAGATGCGCCCCTACATCGAGACGCTCGCCAACCAGGCCACCGTCTACACCAGTTGCTATCCCAATGCGGGTTTGCCCAATGCCCTGGGGGAATTTGACGACACGCCTGCGCACATGGCGGCGGCCCTCGGTGAATTTGCTCGCAATGGCTGGCTCAACGTGGTGGGGGGGTGTTGCGGATCCACCCCCGATCACATCTATGCCATTGGTCAGGCGGTCCAGAAAATCAAGCCCCGCGAACCCCTGAAGGCGCCAGGATGGTCCACCTTCAGCGGCACCGAATCGTTAACGCTGCGACCAGAAACCAACTTCGTCATGATCGGCGAGCGCACCAACATCACCGGGTCGCGCCGCTTTGCCCGGTTGATCAAGACTGGCGATTTCGAATCTGCCATTGCCGTGGCACGCGAACAGGTGGAGGGCGGTGCCAACATCATCGACGTGAACATGGACGAGGGGCTGGTCGACGGCGTCAAGGCCATGACGCGCTTCCTCAATCTCCTCGCCGCCGAGCCGGAAATTGCTCGTGTCCCCATCATGATCGACAGTTCACGCTGGGAGGTGATCGAGGCGGGGCTGAAATGTGTGCAGGGAAAGGCGATCGTCAACTCGATCAGCCTGAAAGAAGGAGAGGACAGGTTTCTCGACCAGGCAAGACTCATCCGCCGTTACGGGGCCGCCGTGGTGGTGATGGCCTTCGACGAGGCAGGGCAGGCAGTCGATGCGGATCGCAAGGTTGCCATTTGCCAGCGCGCGTATCGTCTGCTCACCGAGGAAATCGGCTTTCCCCCGCAGGATATCATCTTCGATCCGAATATTCTCACCGTGGGCACGGGGATGGAAGAACACGCGAACTACGCGGTCGAGTTCTTTAACGCCTTGCGTCGCATCAAGGAAGTGTGTCCCGGGGCCAGAACCTCAGGCGGGGTGAGCAATGTATCGTTCTCGTTTCGCGGCAATGAAGTCGTCCGCGAGGCGATGAACGCCGCCTTCCTTTATCACGCCATCCATGCCGGGCTGGACATGGGGATCGTGAACGCCGGGCAACTGGAGGTCTACGACGAGATTCCGCTCGATCTTCGCACTCACATCGAGGATGTCCTTCTCAATCGCCGTCCTGATGCCACCGAACGCCTCATCACCTTTGCCGAGACGGTCAAGCAGAAAGAGCGTGGGACGGAGGAGGTTGATGAATGGCGGACGCGCTCGGTTGAGGAACGACTTCAGCATGCCTTGCTCAAGGGAGTGACGGACTTCATCGAGCAGGATGTCGAGGAGGCACGCCAGAAATATGGCCGTCCGCTCAAGGTCATTGAAGGTCCGTTGATGGATGGCATGAACCTGGTGGGCGATCTCTTTGGCGAGGGGAAGATGTTTTTGCCCCAGGTGGTCAAGAGCGCGCGGGTGATGAAGAAGGCCGTCGCCTATCTGCTCCCCTACATGGAAGCGGAACGTCAGGGCCAGACGGGGGAACACAAGGCGCGCGGCAAGATCCTGATGGCCACGGTCAAGGGCGACGTTCACGATATCGGGAAAAACATCGTGGGGGTCGTTCTTGGGTGCAACGACTACGAGGTGATCGACCTGGGGGTGATGGTCCCCTGTGAAAAGATCCTGGAGACTGCACGCACCGAGCAGGTGGATATGATCGGTTTGAGCGGGTTGATTACCCCTTCGCTCGATGAAATGGTTCACGTGGCGCGCGAGATGGAACGCGAAGGGTTTCGGGTTCCCTTGCTCATTGGAGGCGCTACCACAAGCCCCAAGCACACTGCCGTCAAGATCGCACCCGCCTACAAGGAAGCGGTCGTTTATGTCAAGGATGCCTCGCGTTGTGTGGGAATTGTCGAGCGGCTGACAAATCCAGATAATAAAGCTCTCTTTGATCGTGAGAATCGCTCCGCACAGGAGAAGGAGCGGGCAGCTTTCTCCCGGCGTCGGCAGCGTAATCTGGTCTCTTACGCCGAGGCGTGTCAACGCCGCCTGAAACTGGACTGGGCCAACGCACCCATTGCCCAGCCTTCGTTCCTTGGCACCCGTACCGTGCGCGACTTCCCGCTGGAAAGGCTCGTTCCCTACATCGATTGGTCGCCCTTCTTCATGGCCTGGGAACTGGCGGGGAAATATCCGCAAATCCTGGAAGACAAGGTGGTCGGCTCGGTCGCGCGCGAACTCTTCAGCGATGCCCAGCGCCTGTTGACCCGGATTGTCGAGGAGAAGTTGCTCCAGGCCAGTGCGGTTCATGGTTTCTTTCCCGCCAATTCAGAGGGCGATGACATCATCGTCTGGACCGACGAGACTCGGACGCGGGAACGACTACGATTCTGCATGCTCCGGCAACAGTGGGCGCGCGAGGGACAAACCTGTTTCCGCTCCCTCGCGGACTACCTGGCACCGCTCGATTGTGGGCGTCTCGACTATCTGGGCGCCTTCGCGGTGACCGCCGGGCTGGGATGCGACGAACTCGTGGCGCGTTTCGAGGCGGATCACGATGATCCCAGCGCCATCATGACCAAGGCTCTCGCCGATCGGCTGGCAGAAGCGTTCGCCGAGTTGCTCCATGAACAGGCCCGCAAGGAATGGGGCTACGGTCTTGCCGAGCGGCTCTCCAAAACCGAGTTGATCGACGAGAAATATCAGGGCATTCGTCCTGCCGCGGGCTATCCCTCCTGTCCCGATCACACCGAAAAACGCACCTTGTGGACCCTCCTCGACGCTGAGTCCGCCACCGGCATCCGTCTGACCGAAAGCTATGCCATGTGGCCGGCTGCCTCGGTGAGCGGACTCTACTTTAGCCATCCGGAGGCTCGGTATTTCGCCGTCGATCTGATCACGCGCGACCAGGTCGAGGCCTATGCCCGCCGCAAGGGACTCGCGCGCGCCGAGGTGGAACGCTGGCTGGCGCCCAACCTTGCCTACGATGCGGAATAAACTCGTCCACCGCGCGAAATCGTTCGTGATCGATTTCGCCCTGGATCGTCTACAGATCAGCCGAAGAGGTTCTGCGCCGGGGCCGTTACCCTGACCCGGGCGAACGGTTCAATCTCTGAGACAATTTCGTCTGGCTCCACGGGAGACACCTGATGCACCGATCACGCTCCTCCCTCCTGGCCCTGATCATCCTGATCGCTGGCCACCCTTGTGTGCATGCCGCCGACAAGGAGAGCGCCGAGAAAGACCCGCGCGCACCGTACACCGCGTTCAACACACTGATCGGTTCCTGGCGTGGCACCGGAGAGCCCGAAGGGAGTCGTGCCGAGAAGCAACAGGGATTCTGGATCGAAACTATTTCCTGGGAATGGCAATTCAAGGACCAAAAAGTCTGGCTCAAGGTTGCTTTTGAGAAGGGCAAGTACTTTCAGAGCGGTGAATTGCGCTATCTTGCCGACAAGCATCTCTATCAGTTGACTGCCCTTACCCCCACCAGGGAGAAGGTCGTTTTTGAAGGGAAACTCGAAGAGAAACGACTCACCCTTGATCGAATCGAGCCGAAAACGAAGGAGGCGCAGCGAATCGTCATCACCTTCCTCCACTCCAACCGGTTCCTCTACCGCTACGAGGTGAAGAAACCCGAGCGCACCTCGTTCACCCGGGTCTACCAGGTCGGTGCCACCAAGGAGGGGGTTCCCTTTGCCGGCCCTGGCGATACCGACCCCGAGTGCATTGTGAGCGGAGGGAAGGGGACGATGGCGGTTTCCTACAAGGGCAAGACCTACTACGTCTGTTGCAGTGGTTGCCGTGACGAGTTCAAGGCCAACCCGGAGAAATATATCAAGGAATACGAGGCGAAACGGAAGAAGTAATGGTCGCGGACGAGAACAGCGCCCGGGTGCTGCTCTCGTCCGGTCCGTTTATTTCTTCACCCGACCCGTCCGGGGATCGATCTTCAGATTCAGTTTTTCATTCGCATCCGTGTAGAAGACAAAGCCATTCATCATCTCGTGATAGGTCTGCGGTCCATCGCGCACGGTCGCTTTCGGATCGGGGTTGAAGGGGTTGAACGGCGAATTATCGTAGTGCGCCACACACTCCAGCCGCGTTCCCTTCGGGAAGACCTTCTGGCCATCTCTCCAGCGATAGCCCATCTGCCAGTCGAAACTGTAATTTGGAATCATCAGCAACGTTTCGCTCTTGCCATTGGGGTAGTGCGCCTTGAAGGTCATGTCCTTGCCGCGTAGATGCATGTGGCAAAACAGGCCAATCCCAACAGCGTCGTGATCCAGAGCCTTGCTCGCACTCACCGGATGAGCTGCGGCTCCAGGCGGAATGGCAAAGCGATGATCGGCCAGCAGCATGTTGCGCAGGCGCTTCTGGATCGTGCCCTGGGCATATTTGAATCCTACCGAAAGCTTGCACTTCTCCGGCTTTCCGGTGGAGACAAAGTGGATCTGTAATACCAGCATGGCACCGGCCGGGATGCGCAGGGCCGTCTCTCCGCCGACGGTCATCGGCTGCCCTCCTGGAACAAACCCTGTCAGAAAATTGGACACGCTGAACTTCTCGCCCAGCGTGGCATAGGCCATGTTGCAATGGTGCACAACCCGTGGATTATCCGGGAGAATCTGGATTCCCTGCACCCAGGTTTCATTCAGAAAAACGTGGGTGAGAAAGACATACCTGTACGGGATGTCTCCCTCGGCGGGCAATTCATGGTCCGCGGTGCTCAGGACAAGATCCGGTTGGCCAATCAACCATCGTCCGGTGTCGGGAAACGTCATCGCCCTGGGTAGTTTCTTCTCGTCGCCCCGTGGCGCTCCCGCCTTCGCCCACTGCTTGATTGTCTCACGTTCGGCGGTATCGAGCCCCCGATGATTTACAAACTCCCTGTTTTCCGGGCTCGCAAACCAGGGCGGCATGCTTTGCTGGCTCACCACCTCGGCGATCATGTCGGCCCGCGAGGCCACCTGTTTGTAGGTCAGCAAGGAGAATGGCGCCGGCGTCTTTGGTCGATGGCACTCCTGACAGTGTTTCTGCATCAGCGGTGCGATGTGCTCGGCGTAGGTGATCGGTGTTTTCGTTGACGCGCTCCCCGTGTGGGTGATCAAGCAGCCATCAACCGCCGTTTCCTTGACGACCACTTCCTTCCCCGCCAGCACGGCAGTGAGTGCTTCCTTCAGATCGTGTCGCGTGGGGGCGGGACGGCTTCCGCCAGGACGATACTGATCATCGATGCGTCCCCGATAGCGGATGTTTCGCTCCTGATCGAGAACCACCACCTCCGGGGTGCGGGTGACTCCAAGCACTTTCACGCAGCGTTGCTCCAGGTCCTTCACCAGAGGAAACTCGATCTCGTAGCGCACTCCCTGGGCAGCCATCGCCGTGATGGAATCCTCGCTGTTGCAGTTGATGGCGAGGAACTGCACCTTTTGCGCGCGCACCTCTTTTTCCAGCCGCTTCAAGGTCGGCCAGTAGCGCTGGACCACGGGACATCCTGTCTCGGTGAAAACCAGAACAAAAGCCCGGGCGTCTGGAAAATCGTCCAGCGAGCGCGTCAGGTAGCGGATGTCCTTGAAGGTCAACTTGTCAATCTTCGTCCCGATCTTGACCTCGGCTTCGGCACCACAGGTCGGTGTGGCCAGCAGGCAACACCCGAGCACAGAGAGAAGAAGTCTGGACATCAACAATCTCCGAAGAGCAGAGGAGAGATTCACTCGATGGTGTATTCCAGCACGCCCCAGAAGCGGTTCTGCTCATCACCGGGGGCGCGGCCAACGATGCGCATCTGTCCCCTGGGTGGTGTAATTTCCCCCTCGAAGACGTCCCCCTTGCGCGTCATGTGGTGCCAGCCCGTTGTCCCGCACAGAATCGCCATCGCCTCCACTCCCCGGGCCTCGATGCGGAAGCGATAGGTGTTTGTCGTTTTCAGCTTCCCTTCCAGCGGTGCTTCCTGAAAGACGAGCGGAACCGCAGGAAACTCAAAGATCTTCACCATGGGGACCGAGGGATCCGCGACCATTTTGCGAACCTGAGCCGGTTTCCATCCCAGACGGAACAATTTCTGGTCGACGGTTTGCCATTTGTCATACTCGGACTGCGCCACCGGGGTGGTCAGGAGTTGCCAGCGGGGATCCCGGGGGAAGTGCGTGAAGATAAACTCCTCGGGAGGGGGAAGGAAGAAGAAGTCGTCGAAGCGTTTGGAGAACTTGTCGTCCTTGATGGTGCCTGCAGCCCAGGTGGTGTCGAGTGCCTGCCATCGGCCCTCCAACTTCACGGCATTCCAGGCGTGGTTGGAGCCCGTGTTGCGCTGCCCCAGCACATAGCCATACCCCTTGGCGTACCCGCTCACCTTCACCACCTCGATGTTCGCCTTGAGACACAGCGACTCGAAAAGGTTGGCATACCCCTCGCACACCGCGAGGCGGCTTTTCAGAACTGCCTCGGCGCGATTGTCCCCGGGTTTCTTCTTCAGGAACCCTTCAACATCGTAGACGATCCGATCGGCAACCCAGCGAAAGATGGCACGGACCTTCTCGCGATCATTCTGCGCAGGCTTCACGAGGTAAGCAGCCAGCGTGGCAATCGACCCTTCCACCTCAGGACTCGCGGCCAGAGCATGCGCATCGATGGCGCGGTAGGGATCGCTGACCGGACTGACCGATGTCTGAGGCGGTGGCTGCTTCTCTTCTGGAGCGAGCTTGGGCGGTTGACGTTCTGTCGGTTGGCGTTCAGCGGGTTGTTTATCGAGTGGCTGAGTACTGGCGACCGCCTTCTGTTTCAGGTTCTTTTCCGCCAGCGCGAGTTGCTGCCGCAATGCCTCCACTTGCTGCTGGGCATCGGCCGTTTGTTCTTCCGCGAGGCGCAGACGACTATTTAACTCTTTATTGTGGCTGTAGAGGAGAAGCGCTGCTCCGCACGCCACGACCCCGAGCAGCGCCAGAACGCCAACCGTCCAAACGAGGGGACTGAACGCGCTGCTTGCGGGCGTGCGGCGAGGTCGCGCTTCAACGGAGCGTGGGATTGGCGCCCGTGTACCTCGCGGCACCGGGGCGGGTGGAACGATCGCTGTCTGGGGCGGAGGGGAGGGCGGGACGGGGGCGAGTGGAGGGACCGTCAGCAGTTGCTGGCACCCCGGACAGCGAACCACCTTGCCCAGGTGCTCGGGCCCGACTTGCAGCCGCTGACCACAGGCAGGATTCCCACAACTGATCAGGTGCGCCATCACGGTCCCTCTTCGAGCCGAGGCCCGACAATGAGGAGGGCGAACGAGAACTGCGGCCTCGCTCGCCAGATCTGGAAGCGTCCCTGCGCACGTGACTCCAGGTTGTCAATTCCCCAGCAGATGCTTCACCGCTTCGCGCTCCTCGATCAGTTCCTGCAGAGTGATCTGCAACTCGTGCTGACCAAAAGCGTCGAAGCTCAACCCTTCCACCACGGCGTAATCGCCGTTCCCCGTGCTGCGACAGGGATACCCGTAGACCAGCCCCGCGGGGACTCCATATTCTCCGCGTGACACCAGAGCGGCACTCACCCAATCGTTGGCCGGGGTCGGTCGGAGCATGCTCTTGACGTGGTCAATGGCCCCGTTTGCGGCGGAGAGGGCTGACGACGAGCCTCGCGCCTTGATCACCGCCGCCCCACGATTCTGGCATTGCGGCACGAAGGTGTTTTCCAGCCAGGCGCGATCGGTGATGATCTCTGGTGCTGGTTTCCCCTTGATGCGCGCGTTGGTGAAGTCCGGAAACTGGGTGTTGCTGTGATTCCCCCAGATGGTCACACAGGTGACGTCTTCGTTGCCCACGCCCGCTTTCCGTCCCAGAGCATCCCGCGCACGATTGTGGTCCAGGCGCGTCATCGCCGTCCAGCGTTCCGCCGGGATATCGCGACCGTTGTTGTACGCGATCAGGCAGTTGGTATTGCAGGGATTGCCAACAACCAGAATGCGAACATCCGACGCGGCATTGGCTGCCAGGGCCTTCCCCTGGGCAACAAAGATCTCGGCATTTTTGCTGAGGAGATCCTTGCGTTCCATTCCCTTCAGTCGTGGGAAGGCCCCCACCAGGAGCGCCCAGTTGCAGTCCTTGAACGCGCGGTTGGCATCGTCCGTGACAACCACCTCGTGCAAGGTTGGGAAGCCACAATCGCATAGCTCCATCGCCACCCCTTCCAGGATGTCCATCGGCTGGAGTCGCGCCGGGTCGGGCGGGGGGGTGATGCGCGGGATTTCCAGCAACTGCAGCACCACCTTGGTATCGGGACCGAAGACCTCGCCCGACGCCAGGCGGGCCAGCATCGCATAAGAAACTTGCCCCGCAGCTCCTGTGACTGCAACCCGTACGAGATTCGCCATGATGTTCCTCAAGGCTGTAAGTGCCAAGCGCAGGCCGGCCCAGGGAAGTGCCCGATAGCCGGTTTCCAGCAGTGCCAATAGCTTATAGCTTACAGGCGAATGGAAATCAGGTCGAGAGTCGACTGATCGCCCTGTTGACAAGTTAATCAGGAGTTTCTCATGGCAGTGCGTGTTGCCATCAACGGGTTTGGTCGAATCGGCCGGCTGGTCTTTCGGGCTCTGGTTGAGCAGGGGCTGCTCGGCAAGGAACTCGACGTGGTCGCAGTCAACGATCTGGTTCCGGCGGATAACCTCGCCTACCTGCTGAAGTACGATTCCGTCCAGACGCGCTTCAAAGGGACGGTTGCCAGTGCCAAATCGGCTCCCGACGTGGCGGAGGACGATCTCCTCGTGGTCGATGGGCACAAGATCAAGTGCCTGGCCGTCAAGGAAGGCCCCGCCGCGCTCCCCTGGAAGCAACTTGGCGTGGAGTACGTCATCGAATCCACCGGCCTGTTCACCGAAGCCGAGAAGGCGAAGGGCCACATCGCGGCCGGGGCGCGCAAGGTGATCATCAGCGCTCCGGCGAAGGGCGAGGACATCACCGTTGTTCTCGGGGTCAATCACGACAGGTACGATCCCAGCAAGCACACCATCATCTCCAACGCCAGCTGCACCACCAACTGCCTGGCTCCCGTGGTGCACGTCCTTCTCAAGGAAGGGTTCGGCATCGAAGAAGGTCTGATGACCACCGTGCACAGTTACACCGCCACTCAGAAGACGGTGGATGGCCCCTCGCGCAAGGACTGGAAGGGTGGGCGCGCGGCCGCTACCAACATCATCCCTTCCTCCACCGGTGCGGCTCGTGCGGTCGGCCTCGCCATCCCGGAGGTGAAGGGGAAACTGACGGGGATGGCCTTCCGTGTCCCCACCCCGACCGTCTCGGTGATTGACCTCACCGTGCGGACCGTGAAGGAAACCAGCTACAAGGAAATCTGTGCGGCGATGAAGAAGGCCAGCGAGACCTATCTCAAGGGGATCCTCGCTTACACCAGCGACGAGGTGGTCTCCTCCGACTTCATCCACGATGCCCACTCCAGCATCTTCGACGCTGGCAGCGGCATCGAACTCAACAATCGCTTCTTCAAGCTGATCAGCTGGTACGACAACGAGTGGGGCTACTCCAATCGCTGCGTCGATCTGCTCCGCTACATGATCTCCAAGGGCTAAAGGCAATGGGGAGGAAGGAACGACCGCTGGAGTGGATCTTGCGCGGCGCCGTTCCTTCCTCGGCTCCACTCTGGAAGAGGGTTCGTCATGGCGAAGAAGACGCTCGCTCAACAGACCGACCTGCGCGGCAAGAAAGTCCTCATCCGAGTTGATTTCAACGTCCCCCTCGACGACAAGGGACATGTCACCAACGATCGTCGGATCCGGGCGGCTCTGCCGAGCATCCAGACCGTGCTGAATGCCGGCGCAAGCGCGATCGTGATGAGCCACCTGGGCCGACCCAAGGGGGACCCCAGGAAGGATGCCGTCTTCACCATGAATCAGGTGGGGCAGCGCTTGCACGAACTCCTTGGCAAGCCCGTGACCAAGGTCGATGAGGTGGTCGGTCCCACCGTGACGGCTGCCGCCCAGGCGCTGCAACCGGGCGAGGTTCTCCTGCTTGAGAATCTGCGTTTCCACAAGGGCGAGCAGGCGGGCGATGCCGCGTTTGCAGGCCAACTGGCTAACCTGGCGGACGTCTATGTCAACGATGCATTCGGCACCTGTCATCGCTCCGATGCCTCGATGGTGGCGGTGCCTCAGGCGATGGCAGGCAAACCGCGCGTGGTCGGCCATCTGGTCGCCAAGGAACTGGAGATTCTCGATCGGCTTCTGTCGGCTCCCCCCCGTCCGCTGGTTGGTTTGCTTGGCGGCGGCAAGGTGTCGGACAAGATCGGCTTTATCAAGGCTCTCCTGCAGCGCGTCGATCGGGTCCTCATCGGAGGAGCGATGAGCTACACCTTCATGAAGGGGCAGGGCAAGGGTGTGGGTAAGTCCAAACTCGAGGCGGACAAGACGGACCTGGCCAATGAACTTCTCGCTCTGGGCCAGGGGAAAATTATTCTCCCGGTCGATCACCTGGTGGTCGATGCTCTCGATGCCCCGCAGACGGCTCGCGTCGTGGAGGGCGACATCCCCGACAGCTGCATTGGCGTGGATATCGGACCCAAAACGATCAAGCTGTATCAGGACGAGATTGCTCGCGCTGGCACGGTCGTCTGGAATGGGCCGATGGGCAAATACGAGGATGAACCGTACAGTCGGGGTACGCGTGCCATTGCCGAGGCGCTCGCTGCCTCCAGGGCCGTCACCATTGTGGGCGGGGGGGAAACCGCCGAGGCAGTCGAGGAATTTGGCTTCGCCGAGCGCATGACTCATGTTTCCACCGGCGGCGGCGCCTTCCTGGAATACGTCGAAGGCACTCCGTTTGCTGCCCTGCAACAAATCGACAACGCCTGACCTTCTCGACGCGCGTCGTTCCCCCTTCTCTCTCCCAGGAACGACGCTCGTCCACTTCTGCTCCTTCCTTCCCGGCGCATGCTATGGTTGCTGCGGAGAGCGAGTGCCAGTGCGCTCGTCCCGGGAGGAGGTTGGCATGTCGTCGTTGCAGGTGGCGGTTCGTCCTTCCGTCCGGCAGGATTCCGTCCTGCGCCTGGACGAACTCGTGGTCCGCTATGGTTCCTTCGTCGCTGTCGACGGGTTGACTCTCGAACTGCGCCGGGGCGAACTCTTTGGTTTGCTCGGTCCCAACGGCGCCGGCAAGACCAGCACGATTCGCGTGCTGATCGGACAGCGTCAGCCGAGTAGCGGCACCGTTACCGTGGCCGGGCTGGATTTGCAGCACAACTGGGACGAGATCAAATCGCACTTTGGCTACATTCCCGATCGCGAAAATCATTTTGAAGAGTTCACGGGGCGTCGCAATCTCCAGATCTTCGCCGGGCTGTATCACGTCCCCGAGGAGCGCGTTCAGGAGTGTCTCGATCTCGTCGAACTAAGCGAGGCTGCCGAGCTGCCGGTGCGCGCGTATTCGCTGGGGATGCGTCGCAAATTGCTCCTGGCGCGTGGTCTGCTTCATCGCCCCCAACTGCTCTACCTCGATGAACCAACCGCCAATCTCGACATTCACTCTGCCGAGGTGGTGCATCGCATCCTGCGTGATCTCACTGCGCGGGGCGTCACCGTTCTGCTCACGACCCACAACATGCAGGAGGTGGAGCAACTCTGCGAGCGCGTGGCAATCCTGTGTCGCGGGCGACTGGTCGCACTCGATTCTCCCATGGCACTGCGACAACAGCACGCCGAACGGAAGGTCGATGTGGTGCTGCGCGACGGCGCACGGTTGGTCTTCGATCTGGACAACCCCGAAGATGCCATTCAACTCAGCCATCACCTCCTCGCCGGCCAGATCATCAGCATGAAGACAAGGGAGTTCAACTTCCACGAAACGTTCTTGAAGCTCACAGGGATGAAGTATAGCTAGGATGGAAAAAGTCTTATTTTTCCTCGCCACGATCCGGAGAGGGGCTGGAGTATGCGCTGGTATATCATTCGTACTCTGTTGCACAAGGAGTTTCTGCGCCATCTCGCGAACCGAGGCGGGATCGCCCTCGTGTTGCTCCTGGTGGTGGCAGCGCTGCTGCTCTCAGCGTTTGGCGGGGGCGAGAGCCAGGCGGTCTCCGCAGTGGGAGGAGTGAAGCGTTGCTACATCGAATACTGGCAGGACGATCCCTGGATCGACCATCTGCAAGCCCATCTCCCTCCGGAACTGGAGGATCGAGTTCGCTTTCGCATGGGTCAATCCGCGCGCACCGATGGCCAGGGGAGCATTGTCTACGAGCAGAATGCTGGTGGAA
Organism: Planctomycetota bacterium; assembly: GCA_029777335.1. Classification (GTDB taxonomy): domain Bacteria; phylum Planctomycetota; class Planctomycetia; order Gemmatales; family Gemmataceae; genus JAKOSN01. The sequence goes on along the minus strand of JAKOSN010000330.1, from coordinate 9,870 downwards.
TTCAGCTTCGCCCCCAGAGGGATGGCGGTTACCAGGTCTGGATCTGGCACCCCGGGAAGGACACCAGTAGCATCGCTCCCTTCGAGGCATGGTTCTGGCAGGAGACACACAAGTACTGGCAAGGGCGTGCTGCGGAGGCGTTGGCCGATGTTGCGCCGGCGATGCGTCGCCAGGTCCAAACTCCTGATCTGACGACTCGACGCTTTGAAATCGCAGGTGGATTGGATCCACGCTCCGGAATCGCAACGGCGCTGGTGATCTTCGGGCTCTTCTTCGTTTGTGTCTACCTGCTTCCCTCGCTCACCTGCGAGGAGCGCGAACGGGGTGTGTTGCTTGCCCAGGCGCTCTCTCCCGCGACAGCCAGCGAAATCCTGGGAGCGAAGTTCCTGTTCTATCCTGTCCTGGGGTTGGCCCTCGCGGTCCTCCTTGCTGGCACTTACAACCCGGGAGTTCTCCTGCGCCCCTTCTTCTGGCTGGCGATGCTGGTGGCCGTTTGGGGTTCGATGGGGGTCGGCCTGACCATTGCCAGTCTGGCGCGCACTCAGCGCGCGGCCAGCATGGGTGCGATGTGCTACATGTTCGCGATCGCTTTACTCCTCTTTATCTGTCAGCAGGTCAACATCAAGGGTTTGCCGTACCTCGCCCTGGAGTATCACTGTCCGCGGATGATCCATGCGGTGCTTGGCGATGCTTTGCGCTGGTATCACTGGGGAAATCTCGCAGCGACCGCCGTCCTCGCGGGCCTCTGGACCGCCGTCGCCACTTACCTGTTCCGTCAACGCGGCTGGCAGAGTTGACGGCCGTACCTGAGATGCCGGTGCAAGGGATTGTGCCGCCCCGCCGCTCGCAAAGATACCCTGGTTGATTCATCTTGCCATTGTGTTGTTCTCAGCGCAGATTTAGCATCTTATTGATGTTCGCTATCTTGACATCCTGGCGATGCGCCTGGGTTTCAACCTATTGACCTCCGCATCGTCCCCCATCTTCGGTTTTCCACAGAGGAGAGCACCGCTCATGTACACCATTGCTCTGTTAACAGCCCTGACCTCGGGCACGACTGCTCCAGATGCCTGGCTACATCGGCATAGCTCCAGCTGCCAGGGATGTTCAACGTGCACAATTTGCTACGGCTGTAATGCCTGCACTGGCTGCTCGACCGCCTATGGTTGCAACGCATGCACGGGGTGCTCCATCTCCTATGGATCTGTTCATGGGACCCATCCTGGCGCGTGGGGCGCTGCCGGCTGTGTGTCGCCGCTGGGCAACTACGGCTACAACGGCTGCAGCTGCACAACTTGCTACGCTTGCCACGGTTGCTATGGCTGCTACGGCTGCTATGGCTGCTCCGGCTATGCTCCGTTCTATCGTCCTGGACTGGCCCCCACCGTCCCGACTCCGAGCATGCCACCTGCCAAGGAAGAGAAAAAGGAGGAGAAGGAAAAGCTGCCCACTCCGCGGACCGACAAGAGCAGCCTGCCGAACACTGGCCGCCTGGTTGTGGAACTCCCTGAAAATGCTCGGCTCTTCATTGACGATCAACCGATGAAGGTGACCGCGAGCACCACGCGCACGTTCACCACCCCGGCTTTGCAGGAAGGCGAAACCTACTACTACATCGTTCGGGTCGAGGTGGAGCGCGCAGGGAAAATCCATAGCGACAGCAAGCGCGTTTTGATTCGCTCGGGGGAAGAAGGTCACGCTTCCTTCAAGACGCTTGGTATAACGTCGACTGCCAAGGCTCCCTGAGACGGTCAATAAACAACATTGCCTGCCCGGTCCTGAACGGCTCGCGAAACCACCGCGAGCCGTTCTTTCTTTGCCCCTTCCGCTGCCTCATGCCACCTGGGCTCGGCGTGGCTTGCCCATTCCTCGCAGGACCTTCACCACTTCATCCGCTGCACGCTCACAGGCACCAGGGATTGCAACCCGTTCGCGCAGTTCCGTCAGCTGATCACAGACCTCCTGGTACGCTTGCCGATCATTCAACCAGTTCACGATCTGTTTGCTAATGTCCTCCGCGGGACAGTCGACGGTCACATGCTCGGGGAACAACACCCGGTTGGCGAGGAGGTTTACCAGGGTGATGTAGCGACAGGTCTTCAGCAACCGGTACAGGATCATGCTGGGGAAGCTGATTCGGTAGAGAATGACCGTTGGGCGACGCCGATAGAGAAGCTCCAGACTCACCGAGCCAGAAACCGCCACGCAGCTGTGCGCCAGATGAATGATCTCCGGGGTGCGGCCGGAATAAACCTCACAGGGTGGGAGCGGGACAGGGTTGCTCGCGGCTTCCCTGGTCAGGGCAGAACGAACGGTCTCTGCCTGGTGCGGTTTGAGGCAGGCGAAGAGGAAGCGTGTATCTGGCCGTTGCTGATGAATCATTCGCATTGTGGCGAGCAAGCTCGACACGTTGTAGGCCAGCTCCTGGGTTCGCGAGCCAGGAAGCAAGGCAATCACAGGGCCCGAACGCGTCTGCTGGTCGCGGATAAAGGAGTGATCGAACTGTTGCAACCGGAGTTCATCGAAGTAGGGGTGGCCAACGTAGTGCGCGCGAACCCCCTTCTGTTCATACCACTGCTGCTCGAAGGGCAGGGTACAGAGGACATGATCGACATCGCGGCGCATCTTGCGGATGCGCCACGGACCCCACGCCCAGAGTTGGGGCGGGACAAAGTAGATCACCGGGATGCCGCGCGCATGGGCTCGTCGGGCAATCCACCAGTTGAACCCAGGGTAGTCGATCAGAACCACCGCATCGGGTCGGTTGGTTGCAAAGGAACGGTCCGCCTCACCGACGAGGTGCACAAATTGGCGAAGGTGCCGCACCACTTGCCCCAGACCGACCACTGCCAGATCGCAGAGTGGGTAGAGGAGCGCACACCCGGCCTGAGCCATGCGCTCGCCTCCGAAGCCGCTGCAGCGAAGACCGGGAAGACGCTGGCGCAGACACTCGATCAGGTTTGCGCCGTGCAGATCGCCACTGTGGTCCCCCACGCTGAAGAACACCCGCGGGGTGGTTTCTCCGTGAGCAAGTCCTCCAGCAGTGGCGTCTTCCATGACGGTTTCTCCGGATTGGTAAGGACAGGTCGGAGCGATCCTCAGAGCCTACCACCAGGCCGCGGATTCTGGCAAGTCGACCTGCAGCTGAAGCTCAATGCTCGGTGCCGTTGGGTGCGGGCTGGACGGGAAGCCCAGGTAACGCGGTCGGTTCCGCGGTCAAACGATACCCCAGCGAACGAAGCACTTCCAGAACCTCGCTCCAGGTGGGGAACGGACGCCGATTGGCCCGTTTGTATTGATCCATCGCCTTCATGAAGACGATTTCCTCATCCGTATAATCCCGCTCGCAGGTGGTCGGATCGACCTGGCGGCGTCGTTCGCCTTGCTGGCGACGATCGGTGCCGCTGCGACGCTCAACCGCAACAGGAATCGAGCGTTTGCGACGATCTCCATGGTTGCGGCGATCCGTCCGTTCCCGGCGATCGGTAACAACAAAGTCCATCCCAGGTGTCGGTTCTTCAGTGCTCATGACACTTCCCTTTTCTGGAAGCGTGGTCGAGTAGATGGATATGCGCGAGTTTCGAGTCGGGTGACCCCTCACCTCGAAACTTGATTGTAAAGCGTCGCGGGCGGCGATACCAGTTTCCAGTGGGAGTATAACTCACGATTCAGCTTCAGCCAAATGCCCAGTCGGCATAATGGTTGCAATTGCTCCCATTTGCCTCTTCGTCACACTCTCGGGAAGCCACCATCTCGCAGAGCAGCTCGTCCTCTGCAAGACGGCGAACGTTACTTACGCAATGATCGATTTGACAACGTTCCCCGCGACGTCGGTCAGCCGAAAATCGCGGCCATTGTAGCGATAGGTGAGGCGTTTGTGATCCAACCCGAGAAGATGGAGAATGGTGGCATGCAGATCGTTAACGCTCACTCGATCCACCGCGGCGCGCAAGCCCACCTCGTCCGTTTCACCGTGATGCACCCCTGCCTTCACGCCGCCTCCCGCCATCCACACCGTGAAGGCGTGCGGATTGTGGTCGCGGCCCGGCTTGGCTCCCGTCTGCGACACCGGCAGGCGACCAAACTCTCCGCCCCAGATCACCAGCGTGGAATCGAGCAATCCGCGCGCTTCCAGGTCGCCCAGGAGCGCGGCAACGGGAATGTCGGTTTCCTGAGCAAATCCCGAGTGATTCCCCGCGATGTCGATGTGCCCATCCCAGCTGAGCTGATTCTCCATTCCGCCGCTGTAGATCTGCACAAAGCGGACCCCTCGTTCAACAAGTCGGCGCGCGATCATGCATTGGCGGGCGAAATGGCGGCACTTGGGGTTGTCAAGACCATACAGGCGCTGGACGCGCATGGGCTCCTTGGAGAGATCCAGAGCCTCCGGAGCAGCCATTTGCATTCGGTAGGCCAGTTCGAACGATTCGATGCGGGCGTTGAGATCCGGTTCTGGCGGAGTATGCGCCCGCTGCAGCCGCGCTAGCAGATCGAGTTGCGCTCGCTGCTGCGAACCTGTCATCTCCGCCGGACGATCCAGATTCTCAATCGGTGCTCCCTGGGGTCTCAGCGCTGTTCCCTGATACACCCCCGGAAGAAACCCAGCACCCCAGTTTTGCGCATGCCCCTTGGGAATCCCGCGTCCCAGAGTGTCGTACATCGTGACAAAGGCGGGTAGGTTCTGGCTCTCCGAGCCCAACCCATAGGTCACCCAGGCGCCCACACAGGGATAGCCCATTCGGCTAAAGCCCGTGTTGATCTTGAACAGGGCAGGGGAGTGATTGTTGGAATCCGTCCAGCACGAGTGCAGAAAGGCCATCTTATCCACGTGCTGGGACAGGTTCGGGAAGATGCTCGAAACCCATGTGCCCGACTGACCGTGCTTCTTGAACTCGAACGGTGATTTCATCAATGGACCAACCTGGTTGACGAAAAACCCCGTGGTTTTGTCAAATCCAGGAAGCTCCTTGCCGTGCTGCTTCACCAGCTCGGGCTTGTAATCCCAGGTATCCACATGACTGGGGCCGCCATTCATGAACAGCCAGATCACCGACCGGGCCTTGGCAGCGAAGTGCGGTTTCTTGGGGGCCAGCGGTCCTCCACCTGCCTCCGCACCTTGCGCGGAACCCAGCAAACCCTCTTCGGCGAGCAACGACGCCAGGGCGACTGCTCCAAACCCGTTCCCCACACGTTGCAGGAATTGTCGACGGTTGGCGAAGATCGCAGGGGGAGAAGCGAAGAGTTTCGGGATCATGGCGGAGCTTCCATCGAGGAGCGTTGCGTTGCGAGGCCCTCCGTGCGGTTCACGCAAAGAGGCACCGGAGGAGGGAGAAGAAGCGGTTTGCTGCAAGTTGTGTGAGCGGTTCAACCAGTCGTCTTCAACACCTACCTCCCTTGCGGGTTAGCACAGTGTCTTGCGACGTGCCCATTCGTACTGAAAAGGTACGTAGTTTGTAAGCTCATACGGTAGGGCAGCAAACCTGAGTATGATCGTAGCAGATCACTGAGCGTCTCGCAAGACTCTGCCGCGCCTTTCACCAGTCCGCTCCCAGAGGCGATCCATCGCGCGGCATCAACAGGTGGTCCCACGTTTGCTGCGAGATCTGTCCCACGGCACGAACCGAGCCATCGCCGAGCAGAACGTTGAGCGTGGTGTGGGGAGTTTGCGCCCGCCAGTTGTCACAACACGAACCATCGCTGCACGACTTGACCGACGGTTGGGTCTGAAACAGGTACGTGTTGGGGTGCTGGTTCCAGTCAAGACCGAAGTTGTGGTAATACCAGGAATAGAGTGCTAACCGACCAAAGCCATCGCAGCGTGCATACCCCTCGGCCAGGAACAGCGTGTTGGAGAGACCATCGCTAAAGCTCGGTAATCCAGGCGGATTTGACCAGAGTGTGCCACCAATTCGCGATCCGCTGTCGAAGGCGTTGAAGTTGGCGAGGTAGTTCGTCGGACCCCAACCCGAGGCCAGGTCTCCGGGGCCAAGGCTCGGATCGGAGGGGCAGCGCAGGATCTTGAATTGCGCGGTTCGCACCTGCGGCACCCAGATCCCATGATCCTCATAGAGCGGTGGTTTATCCCACACGGTGTAAACCCGTGTGTGCCCACCATTGTAGACGCGATCCACCACCGTGCGCGCCCCGGATCCCGGCTGAATGGTGAGCCGTTCATTCATTGCACTGGCCTGAACCTCGTGGAGCACCTGCTGGGCCAGATTATCCTGCTCAAAATAAGGGAGAAGGTGGAGAATCCAGCTACCATAAGGTGCTTTTCGATTGCAGCCAGGACGTACCCCGCACGAGCCCTGCGCTGGGTAGATGCCGTGATAGGTGGGCAATGTTCCCTGGGCATCGTTAAAGTTGTGGAGAGCGAGCCCCAGTTGCTTCAGATTGTTGGTGCACGTCATCCGCGCTGCCGCCTCGCGGACCTTCTGGACGGCAGGGAGGAGTAAGCCGATGAGGATAGCGATGATGGCGACCACCACCAGCAGCTCAATCAGCGTGAAACCTCGATGGCGCAAACGCGGTTGTTTCATTCCTGGTTCTCTCCCGGTGGACGTAAGAGCACACCTTCCTCGGGCGGGAATGAACTGGTTGCGGGAACCTGGAGTAACTGGATCAAGAAAGGAGAACGTATCATCCTCGCCTGCGGAGAGCAAACGAAAAATGAGAGCATTTTTCACAAAGTTGCAACACCCTGTTCTGGACATCTTCCCTGGCGAGGCAACAGCCATCTCTGGCGCGAAATTCGTGAGGGACCCAACGGTCCTGGCGCGGATGCATAGGATGTAGCGACGACCCATTGCGCTCGGGTGATTCCTCGTGAGGGCTGGAGGAGGGCGTTGATGCCGCCAGACGAATCAATCGCGCCACGTGGACTGCCTGGCTCAGTCAGTCGCCTGATCCCTGATCTTCGCGGCGGAGATCGGGAGGCAATGCGCCAGTTGTGGGAACATTATTTTCAACCGCTGGTTCGTCTGGCGCGAAGCCGGATGCGACCCCGCGCTTGCCGAGTCGTCGAAGCGGAGGACATCGCTCTGGAAGCGTTCCTGGAGTTCTGCGATCGTCTGGCTCGTCCAGATACCGACCAACGTTTTCCTCTCCTGGAGAGTCGTCAGCACCTCTGGAAACTCCTGGCCTGTTTCACCGTGCGGACTGCCTTCGACGTACAGCAGAAGCAGAATCGGCGGGAAGCCATCGTTCGCGGTGAGTCCGCACTGGGGGAGGACGGCTTTGCTCCCTTCGCCGGGCGCGAGCCCCCTCCTGAATTCTCGGCAGCTGTGACGGAACTCCTCGATCAGCTTCAGGACGAGGTGCTCAAATCGGTCGCGCTGCGCAAGATGGAAGGATGGACTGTCCCAGAGATCGCGCGCGAACTCGATTGTTCACCGAGTACTGTCGAACGTAAATTACGCGCGATCCGTTCGATCTGGAAAGCCAGGGATAAAGCACTCCCATGAGTCGCCCCCACTCGCTCGCCGATCTCCCCGAGCCATGCGTTCGGCTGGTTGATCAGCTCTGTGACAGCTTTGAACAGGCCTGGCGCAACGCCCTGCGACAAGGGACGGAGCGTCCTCGACTCGAATCGGTTCTCGCCCAGATGCCGCCAGAGGCCCAGGCACTCGGGCTGCGTGAATTGCTCCGCGTCGAATGGGGACAGCGTCGCCAGCATGCCGAACACCCCACCCTCGAAGAATACGCCGTCCGCTTTCCCGAACTCGGCGCCGCACTCGGTCCCCTTCTTGCGGAGGACGACCGAACCGGGCGCGTTCAGGGAATGATCGTTCCTGAGTCGCCTGGTCCCCTTGAAGAAGGCCTCCCTTCCTCTGACCGCGCTTGCATCCCCGGCTATCGCCTGATGCATCGTCTGGGTAACGGAGGACTCGGGGAGGTGTATCTCGCCAGCCAACTTTTCTCCACGCCCGACGACGCCCTGCGCACTGTGGCTCTGAAAACCATCCGTGCCGATCTGCTCACCTCGCCCCGGCACCGTCTGATCATGGAGAACGATATCCGTATCGCCGCGCTCCTGGATCATCCCAACATTGTGCGCATCCTGCATGTGGGTCCCGCCGATGGGGCGATCTTCTACACCATGCCGTATCTCAAAGGGGGGAGTCTCGCGGAGCGGATCAACCGCAAACCGCTCCCCTCACGCGAGGCCGCCGCCCTCTTGCTTCCGGTCGCCCGGGCGGTCGCCTATCTGCACTCCCAGCCGGTCCCCATCATCCACCTCGATCTCAAACCGGGAAATATCTTGCTCGACGCGCTGGGCACCCCGCATGTCGCCGACTTTGGGTTGGCGCGCCTGCTTTCGACGACCGATGGCAAACAGGTCACCCTGCGTCCCGCAGGCACTCCCGAGTACATGGCTCCGGAGCAATTCGAGGGGTCGCTCAGTGTCGCCTGCGACATTTACGGACTGGGTGCCATCCTGTACGAGATGCTGACTGGACGACCGCCATTCATTGGGACGACCTGGGGCGACACCATGCGCCAGGCGCGTGAACAGGAGCCTGTTTCACCCCGCGCTCTCAATACCGAGGTGGACCGCGGACTGGAAGCGATTTGTTTGAAGTGTCTGGAGAAAAATCCAGAACACCGCTACCACACCGCGACCGAACTGGCGGACGACCTGTCGCGCGTGCTCGCCGAGGAAGTTCCCCATGCACTGCGGATCAGCTGGCGCGAGTGGGTGAACCGGCACCTGGATCGCGAAATCCGCTTTGAATCTGCCGGCGCATGGAGCCGCGCGCTTTTCTGGCAATCCGGACTGAGTTTGCTCGTTCATTTGAGCGTCTATGGATTTCTGGCGCTGAATAGCCCCGCTCCGGTTTTCTGGCTGTGGTTGCTGGTGTTGCTCCCGCTCGCTGAATGGGGGCCCTACCTTGTGCCGCGCCCCGGGCGCCGCTCCGATCCACGCGAACGAGATATTCTCCTGCTCTGGGTGAGCGTCTGTGTCGCCAAGGCAATCCTGTTCGGACTGAACTGCCCTTTGCTTGGACCTGTTCAACCCGTGGACATCTATCGTTTCTTCCCCGCGTCCATGGCGGTCAGTGGACTGATGTTGTGTCTCGAAGGTCGCCTGTACTGGGGCAAACTCTACATTGTGGGATTGCTCGATTTCGCGGTGGCGAGTCTTCTGGGGCTGTGGTTGCCGCTGGCTCCCCTCGCTTTCGCGTTCTGGAATTCAACCGTGCTCGTGTGGATGGCCCTGCACATGCGCAGGCGAGCTTTCGCCTACGCCGCCACCAGAAGCGATCACGCCCCGCCGGAAGAGAAGATGGGCTAATGCTGTCTTTCAACCCCGAGCTGTTTACCAGGAGAGAGGACGATGCACTGTCACCTCTGCACCGAAGCCGTTGGTGGGACCTGTCGAAACTGCGGTCGGCTGTACTGCGTGAATCACTGGGGTGGTTCCGGCGATCCACTCTGCCAGGAATGTCATGGTATCCGCCGCGGGATTCGCGCGTTTGCCGGCAGCGCTCTTCTGGGACTGGCCGTCTATCTGCTCTTCACTCATGCGACGCTGGAATATGGGTTGGTGCCGTTGCTGGTGGGAGCGGGGTGTCTTTGGCTGGCGTCGTGGCGGTTTCGCTCGGCGCGCGAAATCACCGAGGTGGCTCAGGGAGTTCTGGCGAGCACCCCCGACACAACCGAGTTGGAAGATCTGACTAGTGCGGAATCGATCGTCTGTCTCCATTGTGGCCAGATCGTTCCCTCTGGCACCGCTTCCTGCCCATCCTGCGGCTGGTCCTATCTCGTTGAAAATCGTCGCGAGTAGGCCAATCACTCCGTCCAGCAGAATGTTGTGAGGCCAGAGAAATCGTGGGCGCTCATTCGAACGGTTGCACACCGATCTCTCTT
>JAKOSN010000329.1 GCA_029777335.1 Planctomycetota bacterium | reverse complement strand
GGTGGGGGAGATGCTGCCCCAGTGTCAGCTTGCTAATCACAGCATGATTCTGGCAATGGGGAAGCACAAGGTCCCGGCGCTTCTCGGGGTGGCGGAGAGCCTGGTGGTGATTGCCCTGGGGGGGCTGGTGGCGCCGCGGTATGGCCTCCCGGGAGTGTGTGTGGTGTTTGCGGTGACGGGGAGTTGCTGTCGAGGGGTGGTGCCACTGGTGTATGGGTGCAAGCTCACAGGGATTCCTCTGCACAGGTACATGACCCACGCCTTCCTCCCGGGGATTCTGGCGACCGGTCCTGGTGCCTTGCTCCTGGCGGGGTTGCTCACCTGGAAAGTCCCCACCAACTGGGTTGCGCTGCTTGGGTACATCGCCGGGTTTGGCCTCCTCTTTCTGGGGGCGGTTGCGGTGATCAACGCGCCAGCGAGGTTACGGTGGCGCGGGGGGGCTTTTTCTTCCCTGGGGAAGTTTTTTTGTCGCAGGGAGAGAGCAAGGCCCGCCTTGCCAGAGACCACGCCCTGCCTGAAGCGGATTGCGGACGAGCCGGCGGTGGCCCTGGAAGGGGAGTGAGGGGCCGGGGCAACTGACTCGAGCGAGGTGCGAACGACTGGCCGAATTCCCTCCGGCGGTTGGCGCGAGATGGGTTCTCGCTGAACCATAATTCTGTGAATCCAAGTTGTTACCTGATCATCCAATGAATCACCGGTGTTCTTTGTGTTGAGTGGAGATGCACTCACGACCTGGCGGAATGCGGTGTGTCAGGGATAGGGGCGTCGATGTCTGGCCTTTTTTCCAGCGTCGTGATCTTGACATACAACCGTGGGAAGCGGTTGCCGCAAGCCATTCAAAGTGTCCTCAATCAAACGCAGCTTCCCGACGAAATCATTGTTGTGGATGATGGGTCGACGGATGACACGTACGATCTCCTTGATCCTTTTCGAAAGAAGATCTGTTATCTCTACCAGGAGCATGAAGGGACCGATGCCGCCCGCAAACGAGGGTTGCAAGCGGCGGTTGGAGAGGTGATCGCGTTCCTGGATGGCGACCATGTCTGGCATCCACGCAAATTAGAACTCCAATTCCGGACGCTCAAAGAAAGAGATGAGTTGGGGCTGCTGGGCACGTTTCTGTTTGATTGTGGGATAAGCAGTTTTCCTCCCCTCGAATCCCTGGAAGCGACGCCGCTGTGTGACATCCCTGAGGCAGCCTCTTTCCCCACGGATTGCTGGCAACAATCATCGGTCCTCCTTTCGCGATGGGTGCTTGACCAGGCCCAGGAGAGCTCCACCACGCGCCTCGATGCAGGAGAGGATTCCTTCTGGTCCCGAGTGGGAGCGGTGGCCCCTGCGGCGGTTCTCCCCATTCCCTTGACAGGGATTCGACTGGCAGACAGTCGGGTGTGCATTCCGCCGTCGTGGCTACCGCTCAATTCGGTCGAGAGAAGGTCGCCGAGCGAAGGCGAGAAAGAAAGTCCGTGCGAGATTGCTGGAGACGGGAAGGCCGATCCGGCGACGACCCCGCTCGCGACGCCAAGAGGATAATCCCGTGGTGCAGCGGGTGGTATCCTGGGGGCGGGCAATCGGGAGACTCCTTGTGGGGGAGATCAACCCGTCCTCGCGGTGGGGGCGGATGAGCAAAGTGCTTGGTGTCGGCGTCTGGGGGGCTTTTGTCTTTGCACTCCTCTGCTGGATCTTCCTCCGTGCGGGGGGGGATCGCTGGTGGGTGGGGACACTCTTTCTTTATGGGCCCCGGTGGATCACTCTTCTGCCAGTGATTCTGTTGCTCCCTGCGGGGTTGCTTCGCCCGCGGTTCATTCTTCCACTATTCCTCTCTCTCTGTGTGCTGGCGGGGCCAGTACTGGGGTTGTGTCTTCCCGATCTGTCTCTGGGGCGTGAGCGCGTGGAAGGGGCACCGCTTCGATTGGTCACCTGCAACACCGATGGCACTCACCTGGATCCCCGGGCTTTGGGAGAGTATCTGGCAGTCACGATGCCCGATGTGGTGGCTCTGCAGGAATGGGCTCCGGAGCATGAGAAAGGCGTCTTCTGGCAGCGTTCGTGGAACATTCAGACCGCGCAGGGGATGTGTGTGGCGTCGCGCTATCCCATTCAGAACGTGCGGTTCCTGGGGCCGGCTGAACTGGGGGCGAGCGGGGGAGTGCTCTGTTGCGAGCTGGAAACACCCCAGGGGAGGATTCGCCTGGTGAACCTCCATCTGCCGACGCCGAGGGAGGGAATTGAGGCGATGATTCCGCCCTCCTGGGAAGGGGTGCGCGAGCTGCGAACGAACATCACGGTGAGGGAGTGTGCCTCGGCGATGGCGCGGCAGTGGCTTGCCAATCCGCCCGGGCGCATTTTGTTGGCAGGAGATCTGAATCTTCCGAGTGAAAGTGTCATCTACCAGAAGTACTGGGGCGATTATCGCGACGCCTACGCCTCTGCCGAGCTGGGCTGGGGCTATACCAAGTACACGCGGTGGTTTGGCGTGCGGATCGATCATCTGCTTGCGGGGCCGGGGTGGCGCTGTCGGCGCTGCTGGGTGGGGCCCGATGTGAAGTCCGACCATCGCCCTGTGCTGGCTGACTGGGACTGGGTTACTGCCGAGGAGGCAAAGGCGGAATGATCACTCACAGGCAACTGCGCGTTGTTCACGTGGTCAATCAACTGGACATGGGAGGGATGGAGAAGCTCCTGGTCGAGTTTGCCCGACATGCGGATCGGCAGCGGTTTCAACTTCATTTCCTGTCGCTGGGGAAGCCCGGTCCGCTGGCGGGGGAGATTGACAAACTGGGATGGCCGGTGACCGAACTGGCAACGCCGCCGGGATTGCGGCCGGGTCTGCTGTTTCGCCTGTTGCGCTTCTTTCGACAGTTCAAGGCGGATGTGGTTCACACCCATAACACGAAGCCCTTGCTCTATGCTGGTCCGGCGGGCTACCTGGCGGGGGCGCGGGTGATCCACACGCGTCACGGGCAGCGCTTCAATGCGCGGGGACGAGAAACCGCGGCGTTCCGGCTGGCGACACGGCTCGCCGATCGAGTAGTGTGCGTGTCGCGGGATAGTGCCAGGCTCTCTGCGTCCGAAGGGATTGCTCCGAGCCGCATCTGCACGGTGTGGAATGGGATCGATCTGACCCGATTTCAACCCGTGGGGCCGAACCGCGAAGGACCGGTGATCGCGGTGGGACGACTTGTTCCAGTAAAGGATTTCTCTACCCTGGTGCACGCCGCCGCGTTCGTGGTCAAGGAACATCCGTCGTTCCGTCTTGAGATTGCAGGTGGAGGGGAATGCTACAATGAGTTGCGTGAACTGATCGAACAGCTCAATCTACAAGACCATGTGAAGTTGCTTGGGGAAGTTAGGGATATACCTTCGCTACTTTCTAAGGGGCGACTCTTCGTATTGCCATCCTTGTCCGAGGGAATATCACTCACGTTGCTCGAGGCCATGGCGGCGAGGCTGCCCATCGTCGCTACACGGGTCGGCGGGACTCCGGAAGTAGTCGACGATGGGGTCACCGGCTTGCTTGTTTCCCCTCGATCACCGAAAAACCTCGCTGAGGCAATCCTTCGACTCCTCGACGATCCAGAAATCAGTGACCGGATGGGAAAGTTGGGACGAGCTCGAGTTGAGGCCAACTTTGACGTCCGCATCATGGTTGGCGCCTATGAACGACTGTACGAGAACCCGTAAACAATCTTCGACTGCGTTTGGAGGATCGGTCAACCTTGCAACCGACGACAGCGACGGTCCTCTTCTTTTGTTTATTTGTTCAGTATTTTCCTCGCTACTCACACCTTTTTTCGCAACCCTCAACTCGCACTTGCGTCATTTCTGAATCCTTTCCGCCGAAATGCTCATCTCTTCTCTCGATCAGCGCAACCAGTGGGATCGAACTCGGGGACACGATGTCGCAAACACAGGAGCATTCGGAAGTTGGCTAACCGTGGCGTCACATATCTGTACTGATCGTTTGTTCTGAGCGGTGATTACATCGTCCCAGGCGAGCCACACTGATACACCGAAGAACCTCCTCGCTCGTGCCGTATGAATCGAGAGGTGCCTCCATCTGTGGCGTTTACACTGTCCCAAGATCTGAAAGAGGGAGTAGACAACTGATGCGCATCCTGGCAGTCAGTAACCTCTTTCCGAACCCGTTTCAACCACAACGGGCTGTGTTTAATCGCCGGCAGTTCAAAGCCCTGGCAAAAGAGCATGAGGTGAAAGTCATCGCTCCGATCGCCTGGAGTGATGAACTGGCGGCACGCTGGGCCGGCAAACCGACGCTGCCCGGGGATCGTCGGCAAGTGGTGGATGGGATGGAAGTGCGCCACCCTCGGTATATCTTTTCC
>JAKOSN010000328.1 GCA_029777335.1 Planctomycetota bacterium | reverse complement strand
TTTCCCCCGCGGCTGGGATCTGCACAAGATCGATGCCCTGGCCGGCGAATACGTCCGCTTTGGCAGTCGCGAGCCCTGGTGGCATCCGCAGTTCGAGACGATCCGCTGTGCCACCTACGAGGACTTCGACACCTACATGGGCCACGAGATCGCCCGCGAAATCCTGAAAGCACGCCAGGCCGGCCATCCCCTCGCCCTCATTCTCCCCGTCGGTCCCATGGGAATGTACCGCTGGACGGTTTTTTTCCTCTCCGAGTGGGGCGTGCCCTGCGACCATGTCCACGGCTTCAACATGGATGAATGGTCCGATCGCGAGGGAAACACACTCCCCTCCGACAATTCGGGGGCGTTTCAGTATGCGATGGAACAGGCCCTTTACGGCCCACTCGGCTCGCTGACGGTTCCCCCTCCGCAGAGGCACTTCGCCCTCAAGAGCGAACTCCCCACCTACGCCGCGCAGATCGCCGACCTGCGCAAGCAGGGAGCGAAGCTGGTCACCGTTTTCGGGATTGGCCGCGTCTGCCACATCGCTTTCTGGGAGCCGCACTTTGCCGCCGAGTTCGCCTCCGAGGCGGAATGGAAGCAGCAAACGCATCGGCTGGGCGCGAAACTCCATCCGCTCACGATCGAACAGAACGCCCTCACCAGTTTCCGCAGCCGCACCACCCTGGTGCCTGCTTACGCCAATACCATCGGCCCGGCGCTCTTCCTCGGGGCCGACCGTATCATCGGCGGCGCCGATGGAGCGTTCAACCGGGGCATGCAGTGGCAAGGTCTTTCCCTGCGCATGACCCTGCACCATGAACCTTCCCCCTGGATTCCCAGCACCTACATGCCCACCTTGCCAGGGCGGTTGTTCTATCTGCAAGAACTCGCCGCGCCCCTGGTCGCCGAATGCCATTAAGCTCGATTCTTCGCCAACGAGGTCTTTTCCGATGCGCCGTTGTTTGCCATTGCTCGCGCTTCCCCTGCTGCTGGGCTCGTTGCTCGGTCAGGCGCCGAATCAGCCCTTGCCGCCTCGCGAAGCCCCTCAGCACATGACCTTGCCTCCCGGCTTCAAGGCCACGCTCTTTGCCGGCGAACCCGATGTCGTTCAGCCGATCGCCTTCACCTTCGATGATCGCGGGCGGCTCTGGGTGGCCGAATGCCTGTCCTACCCCAACTGGCTCAAGGAAGGCGAAACGGGCAAGGATCGCCTGATTATCCTGGAAGATACCAATGGCGACGGTCAGTTCGATAAGCGCACCGTCTTTCACGACAAGCTCGCCAACCTCTCCGGGCTCGCGGTTGGCCACGGCGGGGTCTGGGTCTGTGCCACCCCCAACCTCCTCTTCATCCCCGATCGCGATGGCGACGATGTCCCCGACAGTAAACCCGAAATCATCCTCGATGGCTGGGATTTGAAGGCGAAACACAATGTCTTCAATGGGCTGACCTGGGGACCGGACGGCTGGCTTTACGGCTGCAATGGCATCCTTTCCAACTCGCGCATCGGCAAACCAGGCACTCCCGAGAAGGACCGGGTGAAGATGAATTGCGGGGTCTGGCGTTTTCACCCCGTGCGCAAGGAGATCGAGTGGGTTGCCTCCGGGACCACCAACCCCTGGGGGCTGGACTTCGACGACTACGGCCAGATGTTCATCACCAACTGCGTCATTCATCACCTCTGGCATGTGGTCCCCGGCGCACACTTCCAGCGCATGTTTGGGCAGGATTTGAACCCATACTGCTATGGCCTGCTCCAGAGCGTTGCCGACCACATTCACTGGGGCGGGGGACCCTGGCAAAGCTCGCGTGGCGGTCAGGGGGTGCACGACGAACCTGGTGGCGGACATGCCCACTCTGGCGCCATGATTTACCTCGGTGATAACTGGCCCGAGCGGTATCGCAATGGCGCCTTCATGTGCAACATCCATGGTAACCGCATCAATCACGACCTGCTCGAACGCCAGGGATCGAGCTATGTCGCCCGCCACGGCAAGGATTTTCTGCTGGCCAATGATCCGTGGTTTCGCGGGCTGACGGTCGCCTACGGTCCTGATGGCGGCGTTTATGTCAGCGACTGGTGCGATACCGGGGAATGCCACGATTACGACGAGGTCCATCGCACCAGCGGCCGGATTTACAAGATCACCCATGGTAAGGTCACGCCTTTTCGCGAGAATCTCGCCCGGCTCAGCGATGCCGAACTGGTCAAGCGACAACTCCAGCGCAATGACTGGCACGTCCGCCAGGCCCGCCGCCTTTTGCAAGAACGAGCCGCCGCGGGCAAACTCACCAGCGAGACGCGCACCCAGCTCCGCGCCATTCTTAACGACAATCCCGATGTCACACGCAAACTGCGCGCCCTGTGGGCCTTGCATGTCACCGACGGACTCGATGAAAAACTCCTCCTCGCCTTGCTGGAAAGCCCGCACGAAGCGATCCGCGCCTGGACGATCCAGTTAGCCCTCGAAGCCAAGAATCTCTCCCCCACGCTTGGCGCCTCCCTCGCCCAGAGGGCACGCAAGGATCCCTCGCCACTGGTACGCCTCTACCTGGCATCGGCGCTGCAACGATTAACCCCTGCCCAGGGGAGTCCGATCGCCGAGGGATTGCTCACCCATGGCGAGGACGCCAGCGATCCCTACCTGCCGTTGATGATCTGGTATGGCGTGGAACCTCTGGTGCTGGCCGAACGCGATCACGGCGTGAAGTTGCTCGCGGAGGCAAAAATCCCCCTGGTCCGTGAATACCTTGCTCGACGCATCACCACCATCGGCGAGGAGAAATCCAGTACTACCACTCCCCCCGGTCTGGAAGCGCTGATCACCCTGCTGGCGCGCGTAGATGATCCTGTGCTGCACCGCGATGTCCTGCGCGGGATTCACGAAGCCCTGCTCGGGCGACGGACGGTGCCACAGCCCCGGGCCTGGGCCCCTGCCTATTCGACTCTGGCCAGCAGTCCTTATCCCGAGGTCCGCGAACGGGCTGTCGCGCTGGCCGTGCAGTTTGGCGATCCCCGCGCACTGACAACCCTGCGTCAACTGGTGCAGGACGGCCGCGCCAGTGCTCGGCTTCGTCAGGACGCCCTGCAAACTCTTCTGCAAAAGCAAAGCCCGGACCTCCTTCCCTTGCTCCAGGAACAGCTCGGCGACGGCGTCCTCCGACGAGTCGTCCTCCGTGGCCTGGCCAACTACGACGACGCGAAAACTCCGGCGCTCATCCTGCGCCATTACGGATCGTTTAACCAGGAAGAACGGGCCGATGCCTTGCAGACCCTCGCCTCGCGCCCCGCCTATGCCCGCGCGCTCCTCGACGCCATGGAACGCGGGCAGATCCCGCGTCGCGATCTCTCTGCCTACACCGCACGGCAGTTGGCTGGCCTGAACAACAAGGAGGTGACGACCAAACTCACCCGAGTCTGGGGGACGATTCGCCCCGCCTCGCAGGAGAAGTCCGCCCTGCTCAGCAAATACCGCCAGCTCCTGACCCCGGACACGATCAAGAAAGGCAATCGGTCACGCGGCCGCAAGGTCTACGCCCAGGTCTGTGCTTCCTGTCACAAACTCTTCGACGAGGGCGGAGCGATCGGTCCTGAGTTAACCGGGTCGCAACGTGCCAACCTCGATTACTTGCTGGAAAACCTTCTCGATCCCAGCGCCGTGGTGGCCCAGGACTATCAGATGAGCGTCTTCGAGACCAAAAAAGGGCGGGTGATCACTGGCATCGTCAAACAGGAGACCGAGCGCACACTCACCATTCAGACGATTAATGAGAGCGTGATTCTCCCCAAAGAGGAGATCGACTCACGCCAGCAGACCCGGCTTTCGCTGATGCCCGAGGGGCTTCTGGAGAAACTGACAAAGGACGAGATTCGCGATCTGGTCGCCTATCTCGCCAGCCCGGAGCAGGTGTCACTCCCGCCGTCGAAGTGACGTCTTGCTGTCATCCGGCAGCGGACTGATATCGAATCAGACGCCCCGCCGCGGTCAGATCGGGGAAAATCCCGGCACTGACCGCGGCCAGGAGCGCCGCCCCGTAGGCCGCTTCCTCGCGATGCACCGGGATCTCAACGGCAAGTCCAAATTCCTCGGCGAGCAGCACGCCCATCAGCGGATTTTCGCGCACCCCATTTCCCGCTCCCACCAGACGCTGCGCCGGCGCAGGGAGGTGTGGCTGCATCGCCTCATAGCCGTTGTGAAACGCGTGCGCCATCCCCTCCAGCAAGGCCCGCGTCAGATGAGCCGGTGTAAAATTGGTCGCGCTCATCCCGGTCCACACCCCCCGCCGTTCTGGTTCGTATCGGGTTCCGCTGAAGAAGGGCTCACAGCGTAGTCCATCCGCACCGCGCGGCACCTGGGCTGCCAGCGTATTCAGCCGGTCATACAGGGAGGCAGGGTCTGGTTGTGCGAGCAGATCGCGAGCCACCTGCCGAAAAAAACCTTCGAGCGCTGCGTAGGCACGCCCTCCGCTCAGCCCCGCACAGACGAGCAGAAAGCTGCCTCCGAAAAAGGGGCGCGCTTCCAGCGGCGGCTCATAGAGTGGTTGGGTGGTGACGCGCGCCACCTGTCCTCCTGTGCCAATGTTCACTAGAACGGTCTGCGCCGGCTCTGCCACACTGCCCAGAAAACTCGCCTGATTATCGCCAATGCCCACGAATACTGGCATTCCCATGGGAAAGCCCAGCTCTGCCGCCCACTCTGCCCGTAACGAACCGAGGAGTGACCCGGAAGGGCGCACCGCGGGGAAGAACGATACGGGCAGTTCCAGCCGATCGATCGCCTCTTGGTCCCAGTCATGCAAGGTAAGATCAAACACCCCGGCGCTGGCGGCACAGGTCGGATCGGTGATTGGCGATTGCCCGGTGAGAAGGGCGCTCAGGTAATCCATCAGAAAACACGCGGTTCCCTGCGCGGGCAATCGACCGCTTTCTTTCAGGGCAAAAAGGGTCACCGCCAGAAAACCGCTCGCCAGCTGACATCCCGCGCGATGGGGAGCCTGCGGGCCAACACGGCGCCGAGCCTCCTGCGTCAGGGTAAGTCCGCTGCGTCTGCCCACCTGCTCGGCCCGACGATCTTGCCAGTTGACAAAAGGGGTGAGCGGCTTCAGCGCTGCATCAACAATCACCATGCCGTGCTGCTGGCCGGTGATGCCCAGCCCCGCGACCCTGTTCGCCTCGGTGCCGAGTTGATCCGCCACGGAGCGCAGCGCACGCCCGGCCAGAGTGATCATCTGTGGAGCATCCCACTCGGAATAGCCCCGGACACGATCCGCGGCGGCGGTGATGTCCGCGTTGTTGGTGCAGGTGGCGCGAGCACGCAAGGTGCCAGTATCGGTATCCAGCGCCAGCGCCGTGATGGTGGTTGTCCCGAGATCAACGCCGAGAACGAGAGACATGGCCCTGTCACACCACCTTGCCGAATTTCTTGCGCGCCCAGGCGAGCCAGCGATTGATGCGACTCTGCTCGCGCCGGGTTTGTCGCCACAGTTCATCTTGCAGATACAACCCCGCTTCATCCTTCGTCATGCGTAGTTGCCCCAGGTAAGCGAGCACCCCGGTGACGGCGATCAACCCCAGCCCGACACCCCAGAGAAGGAGCAGCAACTGCCACGATTCATCACTCACCTCCATCCGCATCCCCAGTTGCGACTGCGACAGTTCCGAGAGCGTGATCAGATCGTACCGAGCCTTGCGCTCCTGGAGCCACTCCCAGAGCAGGACGCACAGGAGTGACAGGGCACAGGCAAGGGCCAGCACGATCACCGTCTCGGAGCCACGAATCAGATGTGGAGACCGCCGCGGTTCAGGAGGAGGTGGAGTGCCGGGAGTGGTTGGCTCCTTCGGGGTCCGGTTGCGTCGATCAATGGGGAGGATATTGAGCGTGACCCCCAGATAGCGAAAGACCCCAATGAGGTACGCCAGCATGGCGCTGCCAAACACCAGATCGAGCATGGCATTGGCTTCTTGCAAGCGCCAGTTCTGGGTGGTGAAGGAAGGCAGCGGTCGACGCAAGCGCACGAACGGTCTGGAGAGCATGATCAGAACGTTGGTGAGGAGTTCGAGCGGGGTCATCTGGTTGCGTTCTGCCACGATCAGCGCCAACACGCTGAGGAGCACCAGAAACGGACCAACGCGCCAGCGGAGAAAGAGCGCGCCCGCGCCCACCCCCAGCGGGAAAAACGCCCACAGGCCCAGTCCGCGCGCCAGCAAGGGAAGGGCAGCGATCATCAAGGCGGTCAGGCACAGCAGCAGATACAGGCGCGGTCCTGCCGCGGGGGTTTCGTCGAGTGGTTCCACTTCGTCGATCATCGGCGTTTCCTCATGCCGCGCAGGCGATCGAGCCGTTCGAGCAACAGATGCACCGATTCGTCACTGGCCGCACACACCACCGGGACATGCAACCGTGCGAAGGTGCGCCTCAGTTGATGAAAGGATTCGTGATAGCGCCGGGTGAGTTGACGGCGAATGAAACGGCGCAGTTCGCGCGCCTTCAAGGCGGTCAGGTTCAGGGCGGGCGCTCGCGCCGGCGGTGCTTCGGGAGGATACTCCGAGGGAGGTTTGTCTCCAGGCGGTTCCACCCCATGCGGCCAGGGACAGACTACCAGCACCTGATGATGACGTCCCAGTGCCACCTTGACGGCCCGCAGCAACGGCGCCAGGTCGTCCTGCACATCGAGCAGATCCACCAGCAGGACGAAGAGTTCGTTGTCGTGGCCCTTCCCCACCGCCCGAAGCAGTGCCCCCGCGAGCACCTCGACTTTTTGCGCCGAGCGGAAGAGGTACTGCCCCTTTGCATCGTAGAGCGTGGGCGTGAAGGGAATCTGATGTTCTTCGAGAAAGCGTTGCAGATAAACGCCCAGACGATCATCGTCCTGAAAGAGCAATTCCAGCCCCCCGGGGCCAAGATCGTACCGTCGGGAGAGCACGGCTGCCAGTTGTTTGCGATACCGGGTGAAGCGCCGACGTCGCGTCGAGACAATGGCCGGGAGCACGTCGCGAATGATACTGACCCAGACGGGATAAAAGATACAGCCCCAGAGCAGTTCGGCACCAATGAGGAATTCCAGCGGCGGGATATCGATCTCCTCGTTGAACCACTCCTCGGGAATGACTTCCTGGTAGCTCTGGCTCGTCAACACGAGTACCCCGGCCCACCCCAGGAGATAGACCAGCGTACCCAGCACGAGGAAAATCACCCGATAGGTGTCTTCTCCTCTCCCCACCTTCGTCACCCACGGGCCGGGTGTGGGCGAAACAATGGGCAACCACCACGGAACCCGGTTGACCGGGGCGCGTAACAAGTCGGGATAGACCTCGCGGGCAAAGGCATAGGCCGCCAGGAGCAGCGGTTCGCCCTGGGCTGTTTCGACAGAGGGCACCAGCGCGGCGGCATCGGCCAGCGTATTCAGGATCTGGATCAACTGGCGGCGGGTTCGCGCAGGGCGAAGCAGCTTCGTGACCCGTGTTTCATCGAAGAGACACAGCCCTGTCAGATCGCGAATCCCCATGTTCGCCTGGGCCGTCGCCGCGGCAATCTCCACCAGCCGTGCCAGAGGCGTCATGCCGCGCGCTCCCAGACGCACCGACTGCGCCGTATCGAGAAACAGGGTGCAGCGCACCGGCACCTCGCTCTCGTACTCTTTCGTGATCAGTTTGTCTCGCCGTGCCGACACCTTCCAGGCGATTGTCTTGGGCGGATCCCCTGGCATGTAATCGCGCAGATCGAGCAACTCACTGCCTGACCCTGGCCGGGGCAGGCGATTGATTCCTGGCGGGGGCAATAGATTGTAGCGCTTGGTGGTCGCGGTCTGCGCCTCCGCCTGAATCAATGCCGGGAGCACGCGCAGTGTCGTCGGCTGGCGAACAAACGTGGTATGGCAAAACAGACCTTGCAGATCGGTGATAACTACTTTCGCTCCCTCGAAGCGCACCTGCCCGGCCCCTCGGGGGATGACGGTATACGTCAGTTTCAGAGGCTCCTTCGGCGCCAGGGAACCATCACCGTTCACCGATCCTGCGCTCACCTCGATGCCGAAGGGAACCATCTCCGACCAGGTGACATAAGGTAATGGGAAGACCCCGCGCAGGGCCAGCGTGGTCTCGACATGAAACGAGCGTCCGCTCCACAGCGTGGTGACACGTCCCTGCTCATCGCGAAGGTGGCGTTCCAGTTGCAGATCGCGCACCACCCAGCGCACGCGAAAAACAAAAAGGATGCCCTCGTAACTCACCCACGCCAGGAGGGTCAACCCCAGCACAACCAGCAACGAGTAGCCCCCGTAGAGGCCCACGAGGAGCATCACCACGGCGAGGAAGAGCAGCCACCAGGCGCGTGCGGTCAACATCGATGTGATTCCCAACGCGAGCGGGGTATTCTCTCCCTGGCGCCGACCTCGGCAGGACACGCTCAGCGCGAACGGCTGGCCACTTCCAGCACAGGGACCGTTTCGAGCAACTCACGCACAATGTCGCTCACCCGCTTCCCCTCGACCTCGGCCTCCGGGCGCACAATCAACCGATGGGACAGGACCGCCGGGGCAATCGCCTGAACATCCTCATGCGTGAAATAATGCCGGCCATCGAGCAGGGCCCGGGCGCGAGCACAGCGCAGCAGACAGAGCGAGGCGCGCGGACTGGCTCCCAGGGCCACATCCGGATGCTCGCGACTCGCCTCCGCCAGATCCACGATGTATTGATACAGCGCGTCCGTCCCATGCACCTGCGGCAACTGCTTCTGGATGCCCAGGATCATCTCGTCGGTGAATAGCTGCTGCGTCTCCTGAGGGGCCTGACTTTGAATCTTGAGCAGGGCGATCTCGTTTAACCGCCCCGGATACCCCATCTCCACCCGCAGCAAAAATCGATCGAGCTGCGCCTCGGGGAGACGGTAGACCCCTTCCTGCTCCACAGGATTTTGCGTGGCCAGCACCATGAACGGCTGGGGCAAGGGGAGGGTGGTCCCTTCGATGGTGACCTGATTCTCCTGCATCGCCTCCAGCAAGGCGGACTGCGTTTTTGCCGGCGCGCGATTCACCTCGTCGGCAAGCAACACCTGGCAAAAGATGGGGCCTTGCCGCAGCACAAATTCATTGGTTTTGCGATCGAAAATATAGGTTCCGGTGACATCGCTGGGCAGCAGATCGGGAGTAAACTGAATGCGTTGGTAGTGGATGCCCAGGACACGCGCAAAGGTCTTGGAGAGGGTGGTCTTCGCCACTCCGGGGACCCCTTCGAGCAGAACGTGGCCCCCTCCCAGCAGGGCGATCAGAAATTGCAGGGTGACATTCTCCATCCCCACCACCACGCGCCCCACCTCGGCGAGGGTTCGATCCCGGATGGTGCGCATCTTCTCGGCCAGAATGCGCAGATCCTGATTTTCCATCACTTGATTCATGACGTTCTCTGGACGGGGTGGTTCGCGGGGCAACCCATTTCCGAACCATCGTAGGATCCTGGCCTGCGATCAGCAAGAGGGAGACCGGATCAGGAACCAAACTCGATACGCACTTTTCCTTGCGAGACCGCCCGCGTCAACTGAGGGAGCCGCGCCATCAGGAACTCCAGCCGTTGCCTGGTGACCCGCGGCGGGCGAGCGTCGTAGGCCAGGTGCCAGAGTTGCTTGGCCAGGCGCACCAGCTGCTGTTCGGTCGAGGATTTGCTCGTCATCGTCACCACGGGTTCCCTTGCGGAAGGATCCTTCGGAGCGGAGGGCAGTTGGGCGAACCATTCCTGTGCCAACGGACGGGCCACATCGACATAATTGTTCTCCCGCTGCATCGCCTCCTGTCGCTGCTCGAGTACGATCGGGGTGGGAGCCACCTTGCTCTGGGCGCGCCAAAACGGCGGCAAGGAGGGTTCAAAGGTGTGGCTGGCCCGAATCAGACGGGTTAACCCATACCCCACCAGTCCCAGCGCCAGCATCACCGCCGTGGCCTGATAAAAGCCATTGCTGGAACTGCTCGAGGTGTAGGGATCCACCGTATCCGTCATCCTGTCGAGGAAAAGGTCGTTGAGGCGATTATCCCTCCGATGGGCATCGCTGATTTCAGCCAGCGTCTCCTCCACCTGCCCGACCAGGCGTCGCTCCAGCTCGCGCAAGGGGATCTTGATTTGTTTGATGGGGATATCGAACTGGGTCGCAATCTCCCCGTCCTCCAGAAAAAGCGCCTTGGTCCGCTGACCATTTTCGCCTTGCAGCCACTGCACCACGTTGTAGGCAAAGTCGAGATTGCCCGCTTTTTCCTGGCACATCATTTCATTGATAAACACGCTGTGGTCGGCCAGGAGCAACATCCGCCCCTGCCTCAGTTCTGTGCAAACGGCGAAGGCCGGTTGCTCGCCATTCGGCTCACGGAGATAGCGATAGTGTCCATACCAGCAGCCCTCGGGGTAGCGTGCCAGCACATGGATGCGGCGCGGCAAGGGATCGCGCGCCGCCTGATAAAGAAAACTCGGGCAGTTGGTCGCCACCTGCAAGGGTTTCGTGGGTAAGCCAGGGAGGGCGCGTTTGTAGAAGAGCGGGGGATCTCTGGTTTCGGTGGGTTGCGGAATGACGCACTCGGGGAGTTTCAAAAAAAGAGCCTGATCCGGGGCGCGCCGCTTCTCCTGGGGACCGGGATTCGTTGCCCACCCTCGAACGTGTTGGTCGCCAACCTGGAACCCAGTCAGTGACCACACGTCCTGATTCGCCGTGGCCACATCGGTGGCCAGCAGAACCGCCCCGCCACGCTCCACGAACTGGCGCAGCCCTCCCGGGAGTGTCTCCAGGAAGGCATGGTTCCGTCCATGCAGGATCACGATGGTGTGTTCGGGATCGTTCAGTCCCTCCCAGCCAGTCACCGGGGTGATGTCGTGATCGTGGAGGATGCGCCGAAACACGTGCGTTCCAACCCGGAAGGCCTCTTGCTCACGCTCCTTGTCACTCTGGGCGCAAGCCAGCTCACACGAGAAACTCGGGATAATCAGGGCGGCCAGCGTCAGGAAGTGGAGGAAGCCCCGTCGCATCACTGGGCCCCTCCTGCGAGCAATGCCAGATCCTGTCGCGCCGTGGTCAGTTCGTCCTCGGAAAGGTTTTCTTCGGGAGGCGCATATCGAGCCTGTTCATAAAGCCGGGCAAGTTCAAGGGCGGCCTGGCGGCGGCGTTTTTCACCTGCCAGGTCGTCAGCCCCGAGTCGGTCCGCGATCTCGTGATGGTTGGCGCTTTCAATCGAGCGCCCCAGCATCAGCAGCGCCAGGTATTCAAAGGCGCGCACCAGATCAGAGCGTGTCCGCACCTCACCAGGACGCACTGGCCAGGCACCGATCTCGTCGCGATTTCCACCGCGACCCAGCAACCCCTCGCGCCTCATGGCAAAGGCAATCAACAGGGCCGCGAACACCCCAAGAACCACCACCACCCCAACGGTGACAGCTCCACCCGTCGCAGCCACCCCCACCTCTCGCGCGTCCACTCCCTGAAGCCCGCCCATTGCTGGCGGACGCACGTTCAGGTTCAATCCGCGCAACACCGAAGAATGACGATCCAGGCGAGGCATGAGTCCCCGCAGACCATGGGTCAACCCCTCGGTGCGCAGATTGGGCATCATCCCCCGGGTCCAGTCGCGGGCCGAGGAACTCCACTCGTTGGACCAGCGCCGCACGGCATTGTCCTTGCCGAGCAAATCCTTGAGGGGGCGGGGCGCGTTGCGCAGATTGTCCCGCTCAGGCGCAAGTTTGTTCATCATCTTCGTGAACCACGTCTCGCGTTTGCGAAAGAACGCCGGATCAGCGGCGGGGCGAGGTTCAACGACGGGATTGGGGGGCGGTTCGGTGGTTGGGGGGGTGATCGGTGGCGGGATGGGGGGCGTGACCATCGGATTCATCCCGACGTCGGGCGGTTTTCCGGTCTCAGAATTGCCCTGGTCCGGAGGTTTGGTCGCTGTCTCGGCCTCCTTCTTCCATTCCTCCGCCAGCCGTTTCAGCGCATCCTTTTCCTCGGGGCTGATGCTCGATTGATCGAGCCTGGGCAACAGATCGCGCCAGCGTGGATCGTTGGGATCGATCTTTCCCTGTTGTTTGCCGACCTCCGCCATCATCTTCAGCAGATCCTCCCGCTTCATCCCGAGCGCCTCGGGATTCTTCAAGAGGCGCTCGATCAGCCCGCGCGTCTGTTGCAGATCCTTGGAGTGGCGCAATCGCTGCGCCAGCAGTTTTTCCGCCTGTTCACGATCAATGCCGTCCGTCCCCAGCAAGATGTGCGAGGGCTCATTTTCGCGAATCTCACGCACCTGCGGCCACTGCGCCCAGGTATGGGGCCCTGCGCACAACAGGAGCACACTGGACAGGAGGGTTGCACGGCGGAGAAGCCAGTTCATGGAGGCATCCTCAGAAGGTCCGCCCGAGAGGGTGACGAGCCATCTGCATGAGAGGAAGTACGACCCACGCGGCACCAGAGAACCGTTGCATTTTAGCGCCTCGGCCCCGGAAAAGCAAGCAATTCGCACTTGCTGCCCTGCGCCTGGGATTCTCGGAACCGCCTGGCAATTCCTGCACTGCGCCTACAATGGCCGGGAGGGACCATGGCCGCCTCAGCAACCAGCCACGGGAACGACGATGCACCTGACCACCGAGGAACGCGAGCGCTTGCAGGACTATCAACACATGATGGGACACGAGGCCGGCGCGCTGGCGCTGGCGCTCGACAGCCTCACCGACATCATGGCGATGCTCGGGCAACACAAGGTCTATTGCCGGGTGGAGAAGGGACCGCGCGTTGGCGAGCCTCCCCTCGATCTCGTCGAGATCCTGGCGCAGATGCAGAAAACCAAAACCCTGGTTCAGGACAGTCTGCTGCGCCTGCGCCAGGATCGCCCCGCCCCGGAACACCCCTGAGCCGTGTCAGCGCACCGTCAGCGCCTTGCCATTGTCGCTCGGCCCCAGGCGCAACAAAAAGGGCACTGCGCGCTGGCTCCATTCCTCCGCCGAGGGATAGTGAGCGGCGCTCCCACCAAAACAGCTCCGCAACATCTCGGTATCAATGATCCCCGGATTCAAGGGAATCGCCGCCATCCCCGCCGGCAGTTCCTGGGCCAACGCCTGCGTCAATCCCTCGATCGCCCACTTGGTGGCGCAGTAGGGCGCCACGTCGGCGGCGGTCGAGCGTCCCCACCCCGAACTCAGATTCACAATCACCCCGCGCCGGCGCTCCACCATCGCGGGGAGGTAGGCACGCAGGACATTGGCCACCCCCTTGATGTTCACGTCGATCACCTGCTCGAACTCCTCGCGTGGCACTTCCCAGAGCGGCGCGGAGCGATTGATCACAGCCGCGTTGTTGATCAGCAGATCGGGCGCTCCCTGCCCCGCCAGGATGCGCTCTCCCCACGCCTGCACCAGATCCGCCTGCGTCACATCCAGAACCGTGAAATCATGGGGAGGACGAAACCGCTCGCCTAACTCCGCAATCGCCGGGGCCGAGCGACCACAACCGATCACCACGTGCCCCAGTTCCACGAACGGCTGCACCAACGCGCGCCCCAGCCCTCGGGTCGCCCCCGTCAGCACAATCACCCGTCTCTCGCCTCTGGACATAGCCATCCTCCCCTCGGTCACGGTTCCACCCCCTCTCCCTCGCGGAAGATATCTGACAGGCGCGCACGTAGTTCGTCAAGGGAATGCCATCGCCGACGTGAAACAGAAAGGTCACCCGCGCACCGACGAGGATCCGTGCGCGCGCTGAAAGGGGAGGAGGAGCATCACGGGGAGCCGTTCCACGCGCTCATCGCGTTCCTGCGGCAGCCCAATCACCATGTGGACATGTCCCGCTGCCGGTTGCGCGCGATAGGTGCCCAGGAGAAAATCCCACCACGACAGATTGAAGCCGAAGTTGCTGTTGGTTTCCGCGCTTTCCACCGAGTGATGCACTCGATGCATGTCGGGTGTCACCAGCACCAGCCGCAGCACGCGATCCAGCCACCCCGGCAGGCGAACGTTGCCATGGTTGAAAAGGGAAGTGCTGCTGAGGAGCACCTCAAAGAGCAGGACCGCCAGGGGCGGCACTCCCAGGCTCATCACAACGGCGATCTTGATCCCCATCGACAGAATCATTTCCAGCGGATGAAAGCGAATCCCTGTCGTCACATCGAAATCGAGATCCGCATGATGCACCCGATGCAAAGACCACAAT
>JAKOSN010000064.1 GCA_029777335.1 Planctomycetota bacterium | reverse complement strand
TCCTCGGCGGTCGCGAACGTCTGCCCCTTGCAACCCCTGGGCGCACGCACATAGAGGAAATAGGTCCCCTGCGGCATCTTCGCCTGGAAGCCAACCTTGGTCAGAGCCGCCACCAGTTTCTGCAGGCGCCGCCGATATTTTTCGCGCGTGTGGTCGGCAATCTCCGGATGATCGAGCGCCGCCCGCGCTGCCTGTTGGACCGCCATGAACTGCCCGGAGTCGCAGTTATCCTTGACATCGGCAAACGCCTGGACGATGCGCGGATGCCCCGCGACAAAGGCCATGCGCCAGCCGATCATGTTGAAGCCCTTGGACATCGAGTGAATCTCGACGCCGACCTCGCGCGCCCCCTCCACCTGCAGAAAACTCAGCGGAGGACCGTTGTAGCTGAGCAGAATATGTGCCGCATCCTGAACCACCACAATCTGATTGGTGTGGGCGAAATCAATCACCCGCCGATAGAAATCCCGGGTGGCCACGGCCCCCGTCGGGCTGTTGGGATAGTTGATCACCAGTAACTTGGCCCGGCGGCGCACGTCGGCAGGGATCGAGGCCAGGTCGGGGAAGAAGCCGTTCTCCTCCAGGAGCGGCAGTTTGTAGACCTCGCCGCCGTAGTAGGCAGTGTGCGTCCCCGCCACGGGATAGCCGGGAACGGTCATCAGGGTGATATCGCCCGGGTTGATGAAGACCGCGGGCATCATCGCCAGGGCAGGCTTGGAGCCAATGGCGTGATTGATCTCGGTGACGGGGTCGAGATCGACGTTGAAAACGCGCTTCATGAAGCGCGCCGCGGCTTCCTTGAAGGCGGCTATGCCATTGTCCGCGTACCCGCGATTCTCCAGCTTGTCGACTTCCTGCTTGAGGACCTCGCGCACCAGGGGATCGGCCATGTCATCGTTTTCGCCGATCCCGAAATCGAGGAGTTTGCGTTCGGGATGGGCAGCCAGGGCAGCACGCTTGGCCCGTTTGATCTTCTCAAATTTGTAGATCTTGTTGCTCTTCCCATACTGAGCACCACCAATGCGTTCGGCAAACAACGATTGAAACCAGGGATCAGGTGCGCCAGCAGTCATCGCTCGGTCCGCCTCGGGTCAGAGAGTAAACGATCACCGCTGATACGATACAGATCCTCCTCTCCATCACCCAGAGGGGAAGGGTTTTCCCAGGTCGGACTACCCGCGGACCAGCAAGGTGGGTAAAATGCCGATAAGTAGCTGGCGAACGATTTGACAGGAAGCATCTGGCCAAACTCATCGCACGGTGGCAGCGACCCGGCTTCACAACCACTCCGCGAGCTAACCCTGATGGGGGGAGTCTATCGTGGCACTGACGACCGTCGATCGTGCACTCTTGCAGCGCTGTCTTACGCGCCAGCCGAATGCCTGGAATGACTTTGTCGATCGCTATGTCGGTCTGATCTATCACACGATCCATCACACCGCGCATCTGCGCAGCGTGGAATTGCGTCCCGAGGATGTGGAGGATGTGGCAGCAGAGATCCTCCTCCAGATTGTCGCCAACGATTATGCCGTCCTGCGCGAGTTCCGCGAAGGCTGCAGCCTGGCCACCTATCTGACCGTCATCGCCCGGCGCATTTGCATCCATGAACTCACCAAACGCTCAGCCGCGCGCGAGGTGCACCCCGCGCCAGGCAAGGACGTGTCCGAGATGGATGTTGTCTCACCCCGTTCCCAGGTTGGTCTGGAAAGCCTGGAGGAAGTGCAGAAACTTCTCAACAAGTTGCCCAGCCGGGAACGCGAGGTGGTGAAGCTCTATTATCTTGAAGGGCTGACCTACGAAGAGATCAGCACCGAACTGGATGTGCCAGTGAATACGATCGGCCCCATTCTGTCGCGAGCCCGCAAGAAGTTGCGACAAAATAACGGAGCCTCCACCCCTGCTTCTCAGCCCGGCAAGCCTCGCGAGTCGACGGAAAAGAAGTGAAGCAAAAGGCACGGGGCGCGATGAATCATCATCACGCCCCCTGTTGCTTTCCCAATCCCGCACTCAAGGCATTAGCGGAACGTCCCACCAACCTGCTGCAGCTGAGTGCGCCCGGTGGGGGTCGCTGGAACCGTCCGGGCCAGGTCGTAGGACTCATACCCCGACAGATTCTTCCGACTGAAGAGCACCTCGGCCCGCTGCGGATCGATCGGAGCCACACGAACTCCATCCAGCTTGAGAGCCATCTCGATCCGCTGCGACGGCCAGAGGAATTTTACCCGTCGAGGGATAACGGCTCCCGTTTCCTGAATTGTCTGTACCTGAGAGATGACCGCTGAACACACCTCGCGCCCCTGCGCATCGCGAATAATGTAGCCGGTGATCTGCGGTCGATCGCCCGTCACATGCGCCCGGGTGAAGACCACCACCTTCTGGATCGGCTGCCCCTGGGGTGAGGTGCCCGCTTCGATCAATTCCACCGTTTTGGTGCCAACCTTGACTTCATACTGCTTGTGCTCGTCGTATTCGGACATGCCCAGCGCCGCCATGATCATGTCCGGCTGGAAGGGGAAGGGCATGCTCACGTTTCCCTTGGCCAGATCCTGGTACGAACAATGGTAGACATAAGGCGGCTCCGCGTTCTTGATCCAGTACCAGAACTCCTGCTCGTTGGAGCCGACATCGACCGCCGGTTGGGAAACCACCTTGGCAGTCAGGCGGAAGTTGCGCGGCTTTTGACAGACCATGATCCCTGATAATCCGGGGGCGGTATCGTTCCCCTGTTTGCAATCGATCGACAGATCACGACACTCCAGGGTCTGGACGCGTCGGGCGTTGTCATTGAGATACGCCACGAGTCCCTGAGGAGTCGGGCGATCGAGCGA
Organism: Planctomycetota bacterium; assembly: GCA_029777335.1. GTDB lineage: Bacteria > Planctomycetota > Planctomycetia > Gemmatales > Gemmataceae > JAKOSN01. The sequence continues at coordinate 12,373 of JAKOSN010000064.1, read as the reverse complement.
GATGGGGCGATGCCCGCCGCGCGAGCCTCCGGACTGCAGACCACTGCAACCAGCCAGCGCCACCAGCCCACTCAGAGCCATCGCGTTGATCACGTGCCGCATGGGATTTATCCTCAGTACGCCCAGAAGGAGCCGGGATGACTATTGCCAGCCGAGGACCTGGAAGACTTCCTCCTGCACGGTCGCCATTTCCTCATCACCGAGGTGCGGATTGAGCACCTCGTAAGGCGTCCGTGTTTGAGAACAACGCAGCCGAAGGAACTCCTGGCCTCCCTCCAGACGCACATCCTCGAATTTCAAACGCTTGCGTCGCATCAGCAAGAGGGCAACGACATAACGAAACTGAACCCGTGGCAGCGCGCTTTCCTGCGCCAGGCGCGTGAAACACTCCATGAGCAACTCGTCGTCAATCACCAGCTTGCGTTCGTTCGCACGAACCGGCATCCTGGCTTGCCAGAAGCTGAACGCGCCCTCAGGAGGTCCCTGCCAGGCTTCGCGCGCAAAATCGCGACGCACAAATTTGCCGCCCTCATCGAGCAACACGCTGAAGTAGGACTCTCCCGGTTTCAGTTCCCGCTGCGTCACCGAACAGCGGCGACTACTTGGCTGGATCTGGTAGTCCAGCATGGCTCACTCCTTGGGGTTCACTCGGGAGCCACTCCATCCTATCGGGCAAACAAGGGAGCCAGCAAGCGCGCGCCCCGCTGCACCGAGCTTTTTTCCGCCCTGAACCGCAAATTGTGCCGATTGCAGAGGCCGGAGGTATCGCACCTCTTGCTCCATTTCTGCGAATTGCAGGCGTTCTAGCGCCCCTGGGGATTCTGGGCTGCTCGACCGGTGGTCCCCGGACGCGCGGAACTCGGCAAGGCACGCTGGATTTCTTCCAGCACCTCACGCGCGGTCCCTGCCCCCCATCCAGTGTACGCGCCCCGAATGATGCCGTCCTTGTCGATCACCACCAGCCGCGGGGTGGAATCCACACCATAGCTGATCCGCAACCCCCGGCCATCGAGGATCGGGAGTTTCAGCCCCATTTTTTGCTGTTGTTCGAGCACTGGCCTGGGATCTTCGGACAGCGCCAGGGTGAGAACTGCCAGGGAGGGCAGCGTATCCGCCACCTGCTGACTGAAGCGTAACAACTCGCTCGCGAGACGGGACTTCGGACTGTAAAACACCATCAGAACGGGATGTCCCTTCCACATCTGCAATCGCGCCGATTTTTGCGGATGAAGCAGGTCGGGAACCAGGAACTCCGGTGCCTTCTGGCCAACGGCAAATGCTGGTTTGCTCGTTGCCTCGGACTCTTCCACGACGGGCGGCAGCACGGGGGGAACTTCACCCCGGCGAGCCGCCTCCACCCGTTTCTTCAGCTGCAGAACGGCCTCGCGATAGGGCGTCGGCGGGGAGTTCTCCAGATGGAAGTTCAGACGCGCCAGCAAGGTGGTGAGTTGTTGCTCGTTCCGACTGGGATTGCTAAACATGGGCAAGGCGATGTCTTCCACCGTTTTGGTCTGCAAGATCTCCCGCCGCCGATCCTCGACCAGCTGGGGGGGATATTGCACACTGCTCTCCAGCTCGTAGCGGAGCAGACTGCGATAGGTGGGATCCCGCCGCGCCGGCGGACGCCTCTCGATGATCCGTTCGACTCGATAGGCCACTCCCTGCCGCGGCGCCATCCAGACCGTATCTTGCCGCCGCCAGCCCGTGTGATCCGCGCGCGGTTGATCCCAGTCCTCGGACTTCTGCACTCCAACGAGCTTGACACAACTGGTGCCGTTTACCATCTCGGTCCCGGTCACGGTCCAGGTTCGTAACGGTCGTCCGGGTTCACCCACGCTCCAGAAATGATGCAGCGGCACCGGTCCCTTGGGCACCTCCACCACCGCTCCGCATTCAATCGTGGGAGGACCTTCCAGAGGCACGGTCAGGGAGACCCCCTTGTCAACAAGCAGCCGCCCCACCGGATCGATTTGTACGCGTTCCAGTCGCACCGAATGGGAGACCGGATCGGTAGAAATCCCTGGTTTTCCCCCGATGGTGCGATCGCGCAGGACGGTGAAGAGGCCGACCTCCAGGTTGCCCACATTGCCCACCGGGGTATCGAGCACAAAGAGTCGGGTTTCGAGCCGATACTCTCGATTGTACTGCACGCTCCCGCCCACGGAGCGTTCATCAAAGGTGCCGCGATAGAGCAATTCCTGGGCGCGGTTCAATCGCGGAGTTAACACCCATTCGCCTGTGCCGCGCCCGCCGCCTGAGGCTTGCCGGGACGGGACGGACATGGGCGCGAGCGGCGCGGGCTGAGCGCCCGATTGCAGAAGCACCATGGCGCAACTGATCAGACACAAGCTCGTGACCATGGATCCCTCACAGACGAACGGATGGAATAAGACCACTTCTGCCAGCGACTGGCAGACAAGCGCGGCGGGATTATAGCAAGGGGCGAGATCCTCACAAGAGCGGATTGCCCGTTGCATCACAGCCCGCCACCCGTCACAATTCCAGAGGGCGGGCACGCAAACCCATGGGGAGCGCATCGTGGTAACCTGGCTGGTGATTCTTGGACTGACGTGGCTGACCGTGGCGGCCTTGCTCATCGCAGGCACTTATGTGCTTCAAGGTTACGTGAACGACGCACCTCCCGATACCTTCGCCCTCCTCTGGCGCGGAGCGGTGGCAGCTCTGATCGTGGTCGGGTTGGAAAGCTGGCTCTGTTCGCTCTCTTGCCACCACCCCGATGTTTACGCCCCTCCTCTGGATTTCTCCGTCACAAACGAGGAAAAACCGGTGGCTGAGCTCCTCACCATCACTGGCCGCGATCGGTATGTCTATCGGTTGCGCAAGGATATTCAGGGACGCTCGATCTACCTCGAAGAGCAACAGGGGCGCGAACTGCGTTCCCGTCCGGATGAGATCGTTATCAAGAGAGATCCGGAAGACAAAAAAGATCTTGTCACTCTGGAAAAGGAAGATCGCGAAGAGGTGGAGCAAAATCCCAAGCGCTCGCTCGCCGAGAGCAAGGTGATCCGCTTTTTGCCCCCCAGAGACTCCGAGGGGAAATTTCGGACCGCCGCCGGGCAAGGTCTCCGTTATCTGGCGCCCGATGGCCGCTACATGGAAGAGGGCTACTATGGGCGGATCACTTCCTTCCGCTCCGGGCGATGGTTTCTTTACATTCTGCTCAACCTGGGGCATCTCCTGGTCTGGTGGGGTTGTCTGTGGCTCTTGCTGCAATATCCCTGGTCCCAGGCACTCCTGATGGCCTTCATTTTCTACCTGGTTGCCACCCTGCTGATTTTGCCGCCGGTTGTGGTCAAGTTGCAAGCCACGGCGGGGACCGCCATCCTCCTTCCGAGCTAGCGCGGCGATGCTCGCCGCGCTAGCTCGGGGAGAGTTGGATCAGTCGAGACGAGTCATCCGGGTTTCCCGTACATGCTTGTGGCATTTGACACAGGTCAGAGTCAGTTCAACATAGTTCAATGCTGCCCCGTCGATGTTTTTCTTCCGTGCATTCTCCGCCAGAGATTGTGCGGAGCGACGGAAGTCGTTGCTATAAATCTCATATTGCGGGGTTTTCATCACCGTCCACTCGGCCGCCTTGCTGATCTCGATTAACTCCTCAGCATTGGTTTCAATCATCTTGAAGTTCTGAGTCGAGACTCCCTCGAGCACCTTCTGAGCGTGGACGAGTTTTTTCTTCATCAGAATATCGACCTTGCGCGGTTCTTGACCGTGGCCGTTGATGGCCGGCAAGCCAAGCCCCAGGAGGAGGACCACGAGGAACATCCATCGAGACATGAGCGCACTCCTCAAGAAAAAAACAGGCTGAGCGGATCGTACTCCTTTGTATCCGGTCCGCCCAGCCGCTGGTCAGTTTCGCACACTCTCGCCGCCGTCATCGGATGAAACAACATCTCTCCTTCCGCGCTGCGAGCTCACTCACTCGGGGAAAACCCGCCATGGCTCCGGGTTTCCCCGGAGGGGTATCACCCCCTTCTCGTCCTCGCGCGAGGGACGAAAACAGTTCACAAGGAGGAACAGGCTGGAAGCGGGAGAATTCTCTCCTCCTTTCTCGCCACGGACGCTCGGGTGGCATCGCGCTTGCTTACGTGGGGGCTTCATCTCTCTCTTCGCCCCAACCATCGAGGAGCCCTTCATGAGCACCGTTATCTCACCGCCGCGTCCGCGTCCCGGGGTGGTTGTTGACCAATCAGAATCGCCAGCGCTCGAGCCTGCCGTCACTCCCTCTGCCATGCCGTCGCCGGGGTATCGCTACGATGGCTGGGCTCTGTGGTTCTGGGTTGCCTGTGCCGTGCTGCTCTTCCTGACCCATGTGGGCGATTTCCTCCTAACGCTGTGGTACCAGCGCTGATCCTAACCCCGGACCTGGAGCCAACAACAACGGTTGGGGCGTGCTTCAGGTCCGGGTTTCCACCTAGTTTGGCGAGGGAATCGCGCCTTCCCGATAGGCAACGGCCGCGAGGATATCGGTCGCCGTAATAATCCCCACCGGGTGCCGATTCTCATCGACCACTACCACCCGATGGATGTGCGCATCGAGCATGGCCCGGGCAAGTTCACTAATCGGAGTCTCGGGGTGCACGGTGACTGGATCCTTGGTCATGTACAGGCGCACCTCATCGTTGGGCACCTGCTCCAGCTCGGCCACTTGCCATTCGGCGCAATAGGGAGTTGCCTGCGAGGGGCGCGTCACCCCTTCGGGGCCCGGCTCCTTCTCGACCCACCGGACAAAATCGGTACCGGAAATCACCCCGACACAGCGATTCCATTCATCCACAACTGGAGCTCCGCTGATCTGCGAATGCAGGAGCAGATGGGCTGCGCTCCGCAATGTCATCCGGGCGGGAATGCTGATGACCTCCTTGCTCATCAGATCCTGGGCGGTGAGGTCCAGGAAGTTTTTCGTGAGTGTCATCATGATCGCCTCCGTCGCCAGAAAGGGGAACCAGGGGAGCGAACCAGGTACTTCACTGAGAGCAAACAGCGCACCAAACCGCAACAACCCATCCTTCGTCTAGGATAAAGGAACGACCCGGTGGCAAGGTGCTCCTTCCTCTGCTACGCTGGAGAGGGAATGGCGCGCGCCAAGTGGGAGGCCAACGATGATGATTGCTCGCACATACCATCTGATCACTTTCGCCCTGGGGCTTCTGCTCGCGAGCGTCAGCACGGCGGCTGACCCAGCTCTCCCTCACAAAGCCCAGGAACTACTGAAAAACCACTGCTATCGTTGCCATGGCAAGGAGGGCAATATCGAGGGCGGCCTGAACTACGTCCTGGATAGCCAGAAGCTGATTGCCCGCGGCAAGGTCCTCCCTGGCAACGCCCAGCAGTCACCGCTCTACAAACGTGTCGCCGCTGGAAAAATGCCTCCTCCCGGCGAGGGCGCGCGTCTGTCCCCGAATGAGCTGGCGGTGCTCAAACAATGGATCGATGCTGGTGCCATCAGTCCCACCCCTGTGCGTCCGGAACGCACACCCATTACGGAAGCGGCAGTTTTTGCGTTAATTCGCGACGATCTCGATCATCTCGATCGGCGCGCCCGGCGCTTCACGCGCTATCTCTCGCTCCATCCGCAGTACAATCTCAACCTGAGCGCCGATGAATTGCAGACCTATCGCAATGCGCTCGCCAAGCTTCTCAACAGTCTCTCCTGGCATCCCCGCGTCACCTTACCGAAGCCGATCGATCCGGCGGGTGTGGTGCTGCGTTTTGATCTGCGTGACTTCCTGTGGGACGCCAACCTCTGGAACCGTCTGGTTGCAGACTACCCCTATGCCGTGGTGCACGACACGGCAGAGGCGCGGGCTGCGGTGGTGGGAACGGCAAGTCGCGTCCCGTGTGTGCGGGCCGACTGGTTTCTCGCCACCGCCTCGCGTGCTCCGCTCTATTACGAACTCCTGCAAATTCCAGGCAATGCCGCCGAGCTGGAACGTCAACTGCGCGTTGATGTGGCGTTGAACATTCAACAGGAACGCATCGCCCGGGCTGGTTTCAACGGCTCGGGCATCTCGCGCAACAACCGCATCCTGGAACGCCACGATGCGGTGCACGGCGCCTACTGGCGCACCTATGATTTTGAAGCCGTTCCCCAGAATCTCATCGAACGCGACCTCCTCCTCCCTGATCGGCGCAACATCTTCGCCTATCCGCTCGGACCCGGGGGAACCGAGAACACCTTCCAGCATGCGGGCGGGGAGATCATCTTCAATCTCCCCAATGGCCTGCATGCCTACATGCTGGTCAATGCCGACAACAACCGCCTTGACAAGGGGCCAATCGCCATTGTGAGCGATCCGCGTCGCCCCGACCGTGCGGTCGAGGCGGGGGTCTCCTGCATGGGTTGCCACATCACGGGCATCCTCCAGAAGAGCGATCAGATTCGAGCCCACGTCGAGAAAAACACCAAGGCGTTTACCCGGGCCGATCGCGACCTGATCAAGGCGCTCTATCCTCCTGAGGCGAAGATGAAGAGCCTGATGGACGAGGACGCCGACCGCTTCCAGAAGGCAGTGACCAAAACCGGCAACAAGATCAGCACCACCGAGTTGATCTCGACCATGACGTTGCGCTACGAGGCCGACGTGGATCTTGCGACGGTGGCTGCCGAGTTCGGGTTAACGCCCCAGGATTTTCAGCGCCGGGTGCTCCCCGTCCCCGCCGTGAATCGCAATCTGGGCGGCCTGCGCGTGCAGGGCGGAACCGTCTCCCGCCAGGTGGTCGCCCAGGCGTTCGGAGATATCGCGCGGGCGCTGCACCTTGGCGCCGTGGTGCAACCAGGAACCTCGGGTCAATCGCTCCCCGATAACACCGGCGAGGTTGATCCGCTCGAAACCCAGAGCAGCCCGGCCAACAGCCTGGTGTTCTCGCGCGATGGCCGCCGCGCGCTCTTCGCCAGCGCCGACAAGAGTGTGCGTCTCTGGGATGTCGAGACGGCCCGCGATCTGCGTCGCTTTATCGGCCACACCGCCTCGGTCTGGAGCGTGGCTTTCTCCCCCGATGGCCGCCGGGCTCTCTCCGGGGGCGCCGATACTGTGGTGCGCCTCTGGGACGTGGACACCGGCAACGAACTGCATCGGTTGGAAGGCCACGAGGGGCTGATCACCGCCGTCGCGTTTTCCCCCGATGGCAAGCAAGCACTCACGGCGGGTCTCGATCATCTCGTCATCCTCTGGGATCTGGAGGGCGGCAAGGAGATTCGCCGCTTCGAGAAGCTGGGGCGGTACATCAACCAGGTGGTCTTCCTCCCGCAGGCACGGCAAGCCCTGCTGTGTGCCGATCGCGTCGGAGTCGTTTTCGACATCCAGACCGGGAAGGTCCTGCGTGAACTTGCGGGCCACCAGGGGGCCATCACAGCCGTCGCAGTGGCGCCCGAGGGGCGCCAGGTCGCAACGGCCTCCGACGACCGCTCCCTCCGTCTCTGGGATCTTTCCTCGGGAAAAGTCCTGCGCTCCTTCCTGGGGCATGAAAGCTATGTGAAATGTGTCGCCTTCTCCCCGGACGGCAAACAGCTCGTTTCGGGAGGGACCGACCAGACCGTGCGTCTGTGGGAGGTGGCTACGGGGAAGGAACTGCGCCAGTTCACGCGCCATCAAGACTCAGTGATCCAGGCAACCTTCGCACCCGAGGGGCGCGCGACCCTCTCTGGCAGCCGCGATGCCACGATCCTGGTGTGGCCGCTGATCAAAAAGCCGCTGACGCCGGCCACGGTCGGCGTTGAGCCGCGTCCTGATCCCGTGCTCCCCGCGCAGACCCTGCGCCCCGCGAACACCATTCCCCTTCGTGGCACGATCGGCCCCCTCGTGGTCTCGCCAAATGGGAAGTGGGTCTACTGGCTCAACCTGGCGGAGAGAAAACTCTCGCGCCTCGATACGGCCCGTCTGCAAACGACGGCGTCGCTCGCGCTCTCGTCGGGAACGGAATTGCTCTTTGCCTCGCCCTCGCGCAAATCACTGCTCACGTTCGCCCCGCAGTCCGGGAAGACCGAGGCGCTGCTGCAGATCATCGACCCGGTGAAATGGACCGTGGTGAAAACTCACACGCTCCCCACCGCGCCTTACGATGCCGTGGCGGACGACAACGGGCGTGCCTATTTCACCGGTGCGACCGGAGAATGGACGGATGTCACCGCCTTCGATCTGAATCGAGGGGTGCTTCTGGGGCGCTGGGGGGGCGTGTGGAATCGTTCGCTGGTTCGCCTCTCCACCGATCAAAAGAAACTCTATCTCTCGACCCAGGGTGTTTCGCCCGGAGCGGTCGATGCCCTGGTTCTTCCCGAGAAAATGAGCGACAAGCCTGCCACCTGGCGTTCGCCGGCGCTCGGTCAGTTACGCCTCGGGGGTGAGTTCCTCGCCACGCCCGACGGTCGATTCCTGGTGCTAAAAAATGGGAGTGTGCTGCGAACCAGCACGGAGCGCGCCCAGGATTTGCAGCCTGCGGGGCGAATCGAACCGTTCCTGGCAGCCGCCTTCGCCGTCCAGCGCGGAGTGGCCTTCACGTGCAGCGCCGATGGGTGGCTGCGTCGTTATGCCTATCCCTCGTGGAAACTGGAAGGGGCCGCGCGCCTGGAAGGAGTGGGATATCAGGCCCAGTGTGACGACGCGGGTGATCGCCTTTACCTGGCAGTGTTCGATCCGCACACCTTGACCAGCCGCACTCCCGGCCGCAATGGCAGTGAGCTACACATCTATGAAGTGAAGACTTTGCTCCAGCAAGCAGCGCGAAAGGAATGAGCGCAGCAAGGAGCCCGCGGAGGTTCACCCCGCGGGCTCAAGGACTGACCACTACTTGTTTTTCTTGGCCTCTTCCTCAACCTTCTTCAGAGCCGCCTTCAGGGCTTCCACCTTCTTCTGAGCGGCGGCCAGATCTTCCTCTGCCTTTTTCAGAGCAACCCGGGCGGCAGTCACCGCTTCGGGTTCCACCGGCGCCTTCACCACGGGTGCGAGCTTGCCCGACTTCAGTTCCCCGAGCAGTGCAAGAACTTTCTCACCCGGGATGGCGTAGCTCTCGGTGCGCCCTGCCCGAGCGATGTTGATTCCGATTACCTTCCCTTCCAGGTTCACCAGCGGGCACCCACAATCGCGCGGGCTGATCACGGTATCGTGCTGGAGAATATGCGGGAATCCTGTGCGCCGTTCGCTCAGTTCACTCCCCATCCGATTCTGGAAGTCGCTCCGATCGGCTCCCTGTTGAGGCCGTTTACCCAGGATCGCCTTGAGTTCGAGTTCTTCCTCGCCCCGGCGAATCTTGAGCGTCACCGTGTCGTTCGGCTTGAACTTGGAAAGAGTCGCAATCAGCGCTTCCCCATTCTTGATCTTCACCGCCCCCACGCTCAGGATGACATCGTTCTCCTTCAAACCGGCCTTGGAAGCGGCCGAGTTGGGCATGATCTGCCCCAGTTTGGCGCCTTCCTCTGAATCGTCGGCGAGCCCAACGCCAAGATAGCCGCTATTCGTATTGATGGATCGAGGATATTCGCGAGAGGGAATATCGCGAGCAGCCACGCTCACCACGCCGACGGCGACCGGTTCCCCGTTCATCCCCACCGACGCCACCCAGTAGCCGACCGGCGTTCCCTTGCTGTCGGCAAAGGTCACCGGCGTCAGTCCGCTGGCAGCGATTTTAAGCATCCCCAGATCAAACTTCTCCTCGACCCCGGTGACCCGGGCAGAGAAGGACCGTCCATCAAGAAGTTTCACCGACAGGGGTTTTTCGGGGAGCAGACTGGCCTTGGTCACAATCCAGCCATCCGCGCTCACGATGGTGCCCAGAGCCACCTGCTTGCCCTCGGCCAGCACCTGAACCACGCTCTTGCCAGGCGCGGCCAGTACTTCCTTGAAGGCTGCGAGCACGCGCGGACTGCTTTTTTGAATTTCGCCGCCTCGCTGAGCGAGCACAGGCGTTGCCAGTCCCAGTGCCACAACCAGCGCGAGCGCGAGAGGAGAACGCCGCGCCACCAGCGAACTGAACCTCACCATGGGGTGCCTAACTCCTGGATCAAGAGGAAGGAAGGATCAACAAGAACGGTGGGACTGCCTTTACTCGGGTCGTTTACCCAGCGCCAGCTTCATCTTGAGCGTCTCGTCGCCTCGTTTGATCTCAAGGACAACGCTATCGCCGATCTTGTGCTTGCGAATCTGCGGCGCCAGGTCGTCGGGATGCTTCAGGTCCGTCGTGTCGAACTTGAGGATCACATCGCCCGGCTTCAATCCCGCCTTGGCCGCCGGGGAATTCGGGGTGATCTCCTCGATCTTGCACCCTTCGCTGTCCGAGCCCGTCAAGCGCACCCCCAGGTAGGGAAGGTTCGGATCGGGACCCCCGATCCCTCCGCCCCAGACCTCCCCCTTGGCCAGACGATCCCAGGTGTCCCGATAGGTGTCGACGGGAACGTGGACATTATCCGTGATCCGCCCGCCAATACGGCTGTGGATGGCGATCACGTTGCCATGCATGTCGAAGAGCGGCCCGCCAGAATCTCCACCGACCAGAGTACAATCGGTGCGGATGGCTCGATCAGACACATCGAGAATCCGACCGACGCGCACGACCGGACTACGGCCAGGTTTGAACCCTCCCGGATGGCCCGTCGCGATCACCCACTGCCCGCGCTTGAGTTCGCCGGACTTCCCCATTTCCAGGTGCGGGTAGTTTCCTCCCTCGGTGATCTTGATCATCCCGCTATCAATGGTGCGGTTTGAGCCGAGGGTCTTCCCCTTCACCGTCTTGCCATTGGGGAGGATAACGGTGACGTTCTGGTCTGCTTTCCCCGACACGTGGCCGGCCGTCAAAATATGCCCTTCCTTGCTGATGATTACCCCACTCCCGGAGGCGCCTCCCACACGCACGCCAACCGTACAGGGAATCACCTTGTCGAGGACCTTGCGAACCTGTTGCTGGATCTCTTGCAGATCCTTGACATTCTCCGGGGCAGATTTGATCAGGGCGGGCGGAAGTTTGGTCTCGTCCTTCTTGTCAGCAGCGCGGGCCAGGGGCATCGTGGGAAGCAGAAGTCCCAGGAGCAGCAGATACCCTGCCAGACGTTTCCAGTTCCCCCTTTGCAAGGTGCGGTCGGCTCCACTCACGGAATTGCACTCCCTCAGATGAATGGGATGTTGAGCAGGTAGGAGGCCCTCTTTCTATCTAACCATGATAGAGGACATTCGGTTTTCTTTTTTCTAACCGAAAAGTTTCGGTTATGCAATCCGCTGTTGAAATGTCCACTACAGAGAGCGCTTCCGGCAGGTCAGCCCGGTGCAAGAAAACTCTCTCTTCCTCGATACCCTCCGCACAGAGCCCTGTCCACAGAATTCATGAGACAAAAAAGGCCCGGACGCGAAGATTGCGCCCGGGCCGCACCTGTTCTGACGGTCCCGTGGACCTTTACTCGACGGTAAGGGTGTTGAGGAAGTTTTCGAAGGACTTGCGTTGAGCGTGTTCGCCGTCCTGCATCTCCTTGATCTGCGCCTGCATCTTCTCGATCTGGGTTTCCTGCTCGTCGAACTTCTTCACATAGCGTTTGTAGGCTTCACTGGTCGGAGGCAACTCGCGGATGTTCTGCCGCAACCGCCCCTGATCATCGGTGATGACCTTCAACTGGCGTTCGACCTGTTGAATCTCACGCTGCGTCTCCGCCAACTTCCACTTCAGATCGCGTGCCTTGACCAACGCTTCCTTCACCTTGGGCGTGGTCGCCTTGTCGTCGATCAGGATGCGAATGCTCTGGTCGTCGCTGTTGGTGAACTGCACCTGCGAACCAAAGTCCTTCTCCTCGCTGACGGTGTAAGTAACCGTTTTGGTGGCGGGAACGGGAACGCGGAAGCGATAGACATCGCTGGCGGTTTCCCACGGTTTGTCGGTGCTGGTCAGTTTGAAATCGCTGCGATTGGGGTGCTCCAGAAGAACAACGCGGTCGACGTCATTGCGATTGACGATGGTGAAGGTTTTGCTGTCCTTGACCTTGGTGGTGGTGTGGATGATCCCCTTGACGATCTTGACGGAGGTCAACTTGCCGTTGTCGGAGTGAGGGACGGCGTTGACCTCGGTGCCCAGGTCGATGGCATAGGAGAGGAGGCGTTGTTCGCCCTTTTGCAGATCGAGGATGCGCGCATCACCGGCGTAGTTGGAACCTTCATAGACGGTGATGGGACCCTGGGTGAGGTTCATGCCGGTGGTGTTCTTGAAGACCAGGCCCAGGAGGGGGAACTTGGCATGGACGCGTTCGTTGTAGATGGAGACGCGGTCGCCCTGGACTTCCTTGTTGAGGATGGGGAGCATGGCGCTCTTCTGGCGAGGGAGTGTCACCGCATGGTCAATCGCATACTGGAAGTAGTCCCCCAGCTTCGACGACGATGCC
>JAKOSN010000327.1 GCA_029777335.1 Planctomycetota bacterium | reverse complement strand
GTTCGTACAAGCCTTGCCTGACAACCCCAGAGGCGTTACTTTTCCGTGGAGCCCCACGGATGGCTCGTCTGGGAGTTGGAAGGCGGGTGGACGAGACCCGCCTTCGCTTTTGCGAAGAATTAGGCCAGTCCACGGGGACCGTTTTGGCTAGCAGCAGCCGTCTTACTGCCACAACCGGGCGGTATCCATTCCCCACGGCGAGGAGATTGTCTGGGAGTATCAGCCCAAAGGCCGATTTGTGCTGGTTGGGTCACCTCCTGTCACAAGGCGCGGGGAGCACGGGGACGAGCCGGGCCACCGGGCGACTACCTGCGAATGCGATCCTCGGGAGGACAAGGGAAGCGAAAAGGCCAGAGTTCGGCTTCAGGTACGCCAATCAATTGAGAGATAAAGGCACGCACCTGGGGCGAACTCCCCGTCCGTATGGTCAGGGTTACGGTTGATCTGCTGATGCCAAGATGCTCTGAGATTCGCTGGTGAGTCCACCCACACTTCCGAATCCCGGCGATGATGTCTTGAGGGTGCCACGCGACGACCATGGGAATCCTCCTCGACACAAAAGAGTTGCATTTTGAGATCCAAATGTTAACCTAATGTCGAAATATGGGTTCGTCAAGGGAGACTTCGTGGAGCCGCTTCCAGCCGTTGCCGTCAGAATTCGTGAAGCTCGCGAGTCCAAAGGGCTCACGCAAGCGGCACTCGCGGCTCGGCTGGGGACCACACGATCCCAAGTGACAATCTGGGAGACTGGTGGGCGAAATCCCTCACCATCCTCATTGAAGGATTTGGCTCAAGCCCTGGACGTGAACGTGGAGTGGCTATCCAAGGGTACTGGCCCCGTCAGGCCATCGTCAGCCACGAGGGGCATGGTGGATCCTGAGTTGCTCAACCTGGTGATGACGCTGACCTCAGCCGCCTTCAAAGAAAGAGGGCTTGATACATCGTCACTTCGATTCACCCAGGTTGTCTCCATCGTTTACACAGCCTGTGCGGTGATATGGGCGGCGACAGAGGTCGGAGAATCCACTCAGTTCCAGGACCACATCAAGTCCACCATCGCCCTGGCTCTCGGGGCCTAATCAGGTCGGCGAAGCGGGGCGATATTCTCTGATGCCTCAGTGGTGTGGGTCTCGATCTCCGCTGGCATCTCGCCATCTGTTTCAGCGGTGCTCACGACATCGGTTGGAGTTGCCTGATGCAGATCCTTCCGTTCTTCCGGTAGGAATACGCAGCCGCAAGCTTCGCAACGCCAATGCGTATCCGCGACTTGCTTTTTCACAGCCCATGTGGAGTGACGGGTTTCAAGATCGCGATCGGCGTACCAAGAAAACAGCATCGCAACCACGCCCAGAAGGATCATCATCCAGCCGTAGCACCCACTCGGTAAAGGCGCGAGAACTGCGACCACGGCCCCCGCGAGAGCCAGGACCGCCCCCAGCACGAAGAACTGATGCTGGCTCTGAGGTTCTGAACCTGGATCGAGTTCATCCAGTCGTGGGTTGCCTCCCACGAACGACGTTCGTTTCCCATCAATGAGGAAGTGCCCGCGTGGGCGGGAGGCTAACTGCTCTGAGAGCTTCCAGGTTCTACTCGATCCGTCGTTGGGGCAGCGAAACTCCTCCGCAAGAGTCGGATCCCCTTTGGAACTCATCCCCAGCTTGTTGAACAGGTCAAGAAGCCCTTCCAGGATCTGCTGGATGACCCGAGGATCAACGGCATCTGAGGACATGAAACCTCCGAGTTACGATGGGTGTTTGGATTACCCATTGTTATTCGAAGGCCCGCTTATGTCGTGTTGGTTCTTGGCGTTGAAGGTACATGCCAACAGGGCCAGCCAAAGATGTCCGGCCCCCCTAGATCTGCGTTGCGTTGAATCGTAATGAGGATGCCCCAGTGGTGCGGTTGCGACCACTGGGGCATCCGGTCTTAACTGAACTGCATTAGGGCGTGCGCTGGGCTTTCTAGCCAAGTTGGTTTCCAGCCGTGAATGCGGTCTTTCTGAGGCAGAATGGGCCTCATGGTCCTGGATCGCTTTTCCCTCTACGCGCCCATCTACGATGGGTTCGTTTGGATGGCGGGCGTTTCGCCCGTGCAGGCGCTGGTGGCGGAATCGGATGTGAAGGCAGGGGAGCGGGTGCTGGATCTCGGCGGAGGCACAGGGCGGGTGGCGTTGGCCCTCGCAGAACGCGGCGCCCGGGTCACGGTACTGGATCCCTGTTGGGCCATGCTGAAGCGTGCTCCGCGTCACCCCAGTGTGGAGCGCATCCAGGCGCGCGCCCAGGCGTTGCCGTTGGCCGAT
>JAKOSN010000326.1 GCA_029777335.1 Planctomycetota bacterium | reverse complement strand
GGTTGCCACTACTGTTATGCAAAGTTTTTGCCCCAGAACGATCGCCCGCGCGAGGAGTGGGGGTTATGGCTGCGCGCCAAGAGCAACGCGGTGGAACTCGCTCAGCGGCAGGCGCATAAACTCGCTGCACAGACACTGTACATGTCCAGTGTAACCGATCCATACCTACCTGTGGAGCGAACTTTGGGGCTGACGCGCGGGATTCTGGAAGCCCTCGTTCCCGTCCAACCGCGCTTGCTGATCCAGACGCGCGGGCCGCTCGTGATGCGCGATATTGATGTGTTGCAGCACTTCCGGGCGGTGCGGATCAACCTGTCCATCCCCACCGACAACGAGGCGATCCGTGCCGTGTTCGAACCCAAGGCACCGGCTCTGGAACGACGCTGGCAAGCGCTTCGTGAACTGAAAGCCTCCGGGTTGCCCATTGGTGTGTGTGTGACGCCGATGCTTCCGCTCGCCGATGTGGATTCGTTCCTGTCGCGCTTGATCGACCTGGCGCCCGATGTGGTGGTCACCCAGGATTTTCACGACAGCCAGGGATGTTTCGGCGCGAATACCGGGGAAGAGGCCCGGCGCTTGCTCCAGAAGTGTCGTTGGACCGCCGAGGACTATCGTCGCTGTGTGGAGCGACTGCGTGAACAACTCACGGTGTTTGAAGGAGAAGACGGCTTCTTCCCTCCCCCGGTGGCAGCGGAGGCTGGGGGAGCGGAGTGCTCCTGAGTCACGGTCCGCTTCCCCCGCTGCTCTGGCTCACTGATCTTCGCGGGGTGGAACCCGCTGGCCTGTTCCCCCTGCCATCTCGGCGAGTTTCAGCGCTCGGTCCCGGTAACTTTCCGGCACCTTGTCCAGACTCTCGTAGGTGTTCGTGCCCTTGGCATCGGTCACGGTCACCTTGCCGACCTGTGGCGTTCCCTGGACAACCTGCCCTTCCACTTCCAACGTGACCCCTCGGCTCTGTTCCTTCGCCTTGAAGTTATCGCCCGAGCGCGAGATGGAGAGCGAGGTCGCCCCGCCCAGACCGCGCAAAATCCCTCCGGGGCGACGATTCCCTGCATTCACTTCGGGGAGTTTGACCCCCTTGATTGTCTCTTTCTTGTTCTTGCGCAGGACGACGATATCGAATGCCGTGTCGGCCTTGATGTCCTTGAGAACCCGGGTGAACTCCTCGACATTGCTGGGGACGGCCTTGCCCTGAACCTCGAGCAGGATGTCGTGAGCCTTGAGCCCCGCTTTCGAGGCGGCCGAATTGGGGCGAACCGTATCGATCACCAGTCCCT
Source organism: Planctomycetota bacterium (assembly GCA_029777335.1). Classification (GTDB taxonomy): domain Bacteria; phylum Planctomycetota; class Planctomycetia; order Gemmatales; family Gemmataceae; genus JAKOSN01. The sequence goes on along the minus strand of JAKOSN010000326.1, from coordinate 11,654 downwards.
GATTCTTCGGCAGAGCAAGTTGCTCGATGATCGTTTCGCTCGGTTTTTCAACCATGACCCCGAGGCGTGGCTCCATGTTGCGGCCCAGGCGCGCGAGCCCCCGGGGCAGCACAGGTCCCTGCCAGAATCCTCCCGCCCCGCCAATCCCCCCGATACCGGGAAAGGCAGGGAGATCCTTCTGCATCTGCTCCAGCATCTTGCGCGTGTCTTCGAGTTGCTTCCTGAGCATTTTCGCCTGGTCAGGTGGCAAATTGGGGAACCGCTCCAGCATCTTTTCGATGTCAGGAAGTCCCGGGAGCGTGTCGCTGTCCTTCCTGGGAGTTTCTTTCTTCGGTTCGTCCTTTTTGGGCTGTTCCCTGGGTGAATCAGCGGCGACACGATCGGAGGTCGGGGCTGGCGTCGCATGGGCGTGGAGAGTGACTCCCGCGAGGATGACGGCAAAGGAGAGAAGCCCCGCGCCGATCAGCAAGGACCAGCGTCGCGGACAGGCAAGTTCCAGCGTGGAACGGTTCTGTACCAGCATGTTAATCCTCCTGAAAAGATCCGATTTGTGATCAAAGATCCCCAGCGCTCCGCTCGGCACCGGGGTGCGTGAGGAGCAGAGCAACAGGAACTCGGCATAATCTTCCGAGGGAATCCCGCAGACCGCGACTGTGGCGGCATCGGCGAGATACTCCTGACACAGCCGCAGCTGACGTTGAAGCGACCAGAACCAGGGCGCCACGTAGAAGAGCGGTTTGGCCAGCCCAAGAAGCACCGACGCCCAGGCATCGCGGCGTTGGAGATGAGCCACCTCGTGAGCCAGAATCCAGTGCAAGAAGCGTTCCGAGCCCGCCTGGCAGAGCCTGCGGGGCACCATCACCGTTGGACGCCACAGGCCGAAACTATGGGGCACCCGAACCTGGTCCGAAATCAGCAACCGCGCTCGGGGAATGTGCCGCGCCAGCGCGCGAAAGAGCCTGCGCGCGGCGCGTGGCGCGGGACGGGCCCGGCGCACCTGGCGACGTAATCCCCACAGCCCAAGGAGAAACTGGCCGAGAAACACCCCCGCCCCTGTCACCCAAAGGAGAAGCAAGCCACCCCTCATCCAGCCGCTCCAGTTCACGTTGGGCGCGGTGGCAGACTGCTCACCATCCCCGTGTGGAGGATTCGACGGAACGGTTGGCAGGGGCGAAGGATCGGAGAACGACGTTAATGCCCAGTCCGGGACCACCTCGTCCACACTGGATCGCGGCTCGACGGTTGGCTCCTGGGCGTGAGGGGCGGTGGTAACTTCGGGCGCGAGCCCCGCCTCTTCCAGGGGTTCTGCCGAGATGGAGGCGGGGAGAACGAGGACAATCCAGCCTGGAGCCAGACAGAGAAGCGGGAGAAAAAGGACAGCCACCAGTCCCCATTCGCCAATTCGCTGGCGGCGCGCTGGCTCGCGCACGTACTTCATCAGCAGCCAGACGAGAAGCAAGAGCAGATTTCCCACCACCAGGACGTGGAGGAGCCAGCGCGTGAGCAGGGCTTCGAGGTGACTCATGCATGCCCTCCGGTGCGCTCGTTGGCAGCTCGCCGTTGCCGCGCGGCATCGATGAGTGCCTGCATCTGCGTCAGTTCGCCGGAGGAGATCTTCTCGGACCGCAAGAGGCTTTGCACCAGTTCGGCGGCGGCTCCATCGTAAACCCGTTCAAGGAACCGGACCGCGCTCTCATCGCGGGTGTAGATCGCCTCATAGATGTAGGTGCGCCCCTCCAGCGTGGCCCGAACCAGTCCCTTGTTGGCCATCAACTTCAAGAGCGTCTGTACCGTATTGTAGGCAAGATCCTCGCGCGCCGTGAACCGTCGGTGCACACTGCGCACACTGCTGGCCCCCTGTTCCCAGAGAACCTTCAAGATCTCCAATTCACGCGGAGTGGGGCCTCGGGGTTCATCCATGCAACTGTCTCACCGAAAAGTTTAGACCTAATTTGTTAGGTATGAAACCAACCCCTTCTCCGCCTGTCAAGAGCAAAATGAGCAGAGCGGTTCCCAGGCACGGGCCGCACTCCCCGCCGCGAGCAAGTTGAGCGAACAAGCCCGTGCGGGGCTGGAATTTGCGGGATACCTCAACGTCCGGATGTCCCCGTGACGCGGAAGGAACGCGCGACCGTCTCCTGTTTGATGGTCCGCTCGATCTTGCGCAGCACATCGACCTCGAAGGGCTTGGCGAGGCTGTTCCCGGCCAGATCTTCCAGGCGTGTATCGACCAGAAGCCGGTATTCTCCCGCAGTCCAGGCTTTCTCGGGTGTGAACCGCCAGACCGTTTCCTCGCGCTCCAGAGCGATCGTCCCTGGCACCTTCTCGCCGCGCGGATCGACCACCCACACCAACCGCTGTAACAGTGCGCTATCGAGCGGTTCGGGGAAGGTGACCTCCAGGGCACGTCGAGTGCCCCCAGGGGGAGCGGTGATCTGCCACTTCTCCAGCGAGGGGCAGGCCTCGTCGGGAGCCACCACGGTGAAGGTCTTGCGGTAGGTTTCCCGCAGCGGGCGCCCCTCGGCATCGTTCCAGCGGGCATCGATCACCAGGGTATATTTTTTCCCTTCCTCAAGCGCGGGCCCGAGATCCTCTCGCGGTTTGAGTCCTCGTTTGATCCGTCCTGGATCGATAAAGAGGGTGAAGCGTGTTCCGTCTGGATTCCACAGTTCCTCGTCGAGTTCGAGGAATGGCCAGGCGATGGCCTTGCCCTTCGCGTCGAGGAGTTGAATGTAGCGGTACACGCGTCCCTGAGCCATGGGCGCGGAGAAGTGAATGTAGAATTTCAGCTGATTCTCAGGGAGTTGGTTGCGTGTGGGGTAGATGCGCTCCACAAATGCCTGGGGTCGGGGCGGAGGCGGAGGGAGTGCGACCCGCTGGGTTCGCGGTGGATCGTTTGTCGGAATCGGCAAGCGCGCGGGGTCAAGAGAAGCGTGGTAGGGCAGCCCTGGTTCAAAGGGAAAACGCGGGGTGAACTGCAGTCTGTCGTTGTGAATGCGATACGTTCCCAGCAAGCACGGGCGCGCGGCGATCTGGGCCGCGCTTCCCGTTCCCACCTTCACGCTGAGAAGCGCCTGCCACTTTTCATTCGACCAGTTGCTCCGTTTCAGTGCCTCCTGGTTGCGTGCATCGAGTCCCTGAACCTCAATGACAGCCGGCTGTCCCGGTCTGGGGAGGAGCAGTCGGATGGAATACTCGTGATCGGCACGCGTGGGACCAGATGAAAATGCGAGGAACGCCGTGGTCAGAAGCAAGGTGCAACGTGAAAGCACAGCATTTCTCCCAAAAAGAGCACGATCCGCTCCGCGCGTTCGGCGCGGAGCGGATCGAATACCAGACAGTTAACCAGGGATCAGGGGAGATCAATCGTTTCCAGGTTCAACGCATCCTTGCTTCGGCTCAAAACGACGGCGCGGGCATTGTCGAGCTTGGCCATCTGTTCGATGCCCTCGATGCCCTTGATCGTTTCATACTTCAGACCCGCCGTCTTGCCTCCCCGGATCGGGTCGGTGATGCCCTCGATCTTGTCCACGCCGGTCATGTCGATCTTCATCAAACCACGGCGGCTGTTGGAGAGGAGGAGGTAATCCTTGCCGTTCTTTTGATACATGACCATGTCGAGCGGACGATTGCCATTGCCCAGTTCCGCCACAGTGGTGCCGGTGATTTGCTGGCCGGGAGCGAGTTTGCTCACGGGAAGCTTGACCAGCGGGGTGCAGGTGTAGGCGGCCAGGAGGTGCGCTTCTCCCTTGATGTCGTAGGGGATGAAGGTGCGCACGGGGGAGGCTGTCTCAAAACGACCATGTGCGCCGTGGTAAATCTTGATACCGGTGCCCTTGTCGGAGTCCTTGAAAGGAACCGGAATCACGCGCAGGTTGGAGGCGAACTCCTCGTTGGAAAGCCCGGCGACAAAGAGCTTGCCGTTGAGGTAGGCCATGCTGGTGATTGCTTCCTGACGATTCTTGGTGGTGACATTGTTGATTGCCACCCGTGCGAACTTGACATCCTTCAGTGCGACCTCGCTGATCTTCCCCTTGCGATCGACCTTCACGAGGACCGAAGGAGCATCGGCGCCGGTCCCACGCGAGACCGTCAGGTAGGCATTGGTCGAGATCGGATTGATCGCCAGGTCGTTGATCTTGAGCTGCTTGGATTCAATGCCGAGCAGCGAGGCGATCTTTTCATTGAGGCTGGCGACCTTCAGCCCTTCCTTGACCTCGGAGGCGGTGGTGTCGTCCGTCGCGAGGGCGAAGATGGCGCCACCACGGGTATCGGCGACAAAGAGAACTCCCTCGGGGCCAAACGCGAGCGCGCCCATCGACTTGATTTCGGGCGTCCCTTGCTTGAGGCTGTCGGTCAGTCCGGCCGAGGCGGTGGCCGTCAACACGAGCGCCAGTGCCAGCGCTACCAAGCAACGATTCCTGGACATCATCAGCAGTGTCCTCCAGTGGATGAATGAACCACGACAGGGTGCGAAACTCTCCGGGTTTTATCATGCCGAGCATTTGCGTGAAAGCAAGCAAGAAATTGATGAGCAGGGCGGCGGATTGAAAGAAGGCGGCCCATCGCCGCCGGGTTCGGGCAAAGAATGCTTGCTCGGGTGCCCAAGGGCGCCGTACGATGATGAATATGGCGCTTGACTTGCGCAGTTTCGCAGTCCCACTGGATCGGAGGACGGTTCCATGACTGCGCCAACCAACAATCGCCTTCTCGTGATCCTGATGCTTCTGCTCCTGCTGGCCTCGGGTGCGGTGGCGGGGGGATGGCGCCTTGGTTGGTGGACGCTTCCCGAGCAGCCCACCCCAGCTGGTCCCTCTCAGCAAGGAGTCACGCGCGTCTATGCCCTGGGAGTGATCGATCCCCTCCATGGCGTGTTGCACCTGGGCACTCCGGTTCCGGATCGGATCGACCAGGTGAAAGTCCACGAAGGCGAGACGGTGGCCGAGGGCCAGGTGCTGGTGGTGCTGGCCACACGGGTCGATGCCGAAACGGCGCTCGCGCTGGCCAGAGCGCAACTCGATGAGGCAGAGAAACGGGTCGAGCAGGTCAAAAAAAGCGGGCAGACGCAGATCCGCCTGGCGCAACTCCAGTTAGAAAAGGTGCAGAAGATCGACGCCCAGGAGATCTCCGCACAGAAATTGAAAATCGATCTTCTGAATCTGGAGTTGGCCAACGCACGCAGCACCCTGGACCGAGTGAAGGCGATCCCCGGAAACACGATCTCCACGCAGGAACGAGAGAAAGCCGAACTGCAGGTCAAGCAGGCACAATCGGCGGTCGAGGTGGGGGAAAACGCGCTACAGCGCCTGAAGCAGGGACAGGAACTCGCGATCAAGCTCGCCGAGGAACAGGTGCAGGTCGCGCGCGACACGGTTCAGAACACCCTGGCGCAGATTCCACTCGAATCGCTCCGTAGCCAGGTGGAGCAGGCGCGCAGCCGCCTGGATCAGACCTCGCTCAAGGCGCCCACCCGGGGGAAGGTGCTCCAGATCCATGCCCACAAGGGAGAGCTGGTTGGCCCCCCGCAGCCCATTCTGCTGCTTGCGGACACCGACCACATGATTGTCCTCGCCGAGGTCTATGAAACCGATATTCGCAAGGTGGCGCTGGGACAGAAGGCTGTGGTGACCAGCCATGTGCTCGGTGAAACGAAGATCATCGGGAAGGTGATACATATCGGGTCGTCGGTGGCGCGCAATACGGTGCTGGGGATCAACCCCAGGGCGACCGTGGATAACCGGGTCATCCAGGTGAAGATTGAATTGCTGGAGAGCAAGCCAGTGGTGGACCTGATCGGGCTCCAGGTGAAGGTTGAGATCGAGGTCAACCCGGCGGCGGTGGAGTAGCCCCCGTTCGCTGGTTTTTCACGAGAGCGATGAAAACCCCCCTCGTGTTCCACAACCTGTTGCACAATCGGGCGCGCACTCTGGTGGCGCTCGCTGGAGTGGCCTTCGCGATTATCCTGGTATTCATGCAGCTGGGCTTTTTTGCTTCTGCAGAAACCACTGCCACCGTCCTCTTTGACAAACTCGATTTCGATATCGCTGTGGTTTCGGCCAACTACCTGGATATCAACCGCTCCAGGTCTTTCCCCCTGGCGCGCCTTATCCAGCTCAGAGGGCACGAAGCCGTGGAGCAGGTGGCTCCTCTCTACATAAGCAGTCACAACTGGGCGATCGTGGAACCAGAGAGTCAGCCCATTTCTGGCCCTCGCAGTGTCCATCGACGCGGTATTCTGGTGGTCGGCTTCAATCCCGAGAACGAGGTTTTTCGGAACGAGCTGGTTTTCCGCGCTGATCCTCCTCAGGTCTGCCTGGCGCGCCTCACCCTCCCCGACACGGTCCTGATGGACACGATGACTCGGGATTATTTCGGTCAGCGTGCGCCCGGGGTGAGTACGGAACTTGGAGCGGTTCGTGTGACCGTGGTCGGACAATTCACCATTGGCACTGGGTATGGCGCCGATGGAATGGTGCTGACCAGCGAGGAGACGTTTCGGCATATCTTTGGCCCCGAGTCGACCAGCCAGGTTTCCGTGGGGTTGGTGAAACTCCGACCCGAAGCCCGTGGGAACGTTGCAGGGGTGAAACAGGCGCTGCTTGATGCCTTCACCCTGGGCGGAGTGCAGGATGAGGTGCGCCTGTTAACCCGAGACGAGGTGGAGCAGCGCGAACGCCGGTTCTGGGTGCAAAAAACCTCGGTCGGAATCATCTTCACCATGGGAGTGATCGTGGCCTGCATTGTGGGGACGGTCTTTGTCTACCAGGTGATCGCGAGTGACATTGCCAGCAATTTCCGCGAATATGCCACGCTACGCGCGCTGGGCTACACGGACCATTATCTGAGCGGAATGATCCTGCGCCAGTCGCTGGTGCTTTCAATCCTGGGTTACACACCGGGGTTGGTGCTTGCCCTGGTGCTCTATGCGGTGGCCCGAAGCGCAGCCAATCTTCCCATTTTTATGACCTGGTCCCGTGCCCTGGGGGTGTATCTGCTCGCCCTGGTGATGTGTTCCTTGTCGGGCTACCTGGCTCTTGCCAAGGTGCGCTCCGCCGACCCTGCGGATCTGTTTTAACATGGACTTTCTGCGGCGCATTCCTCTGGCCTGGTGTAATCTCACCCACGATCGGCGTCGCTGCCTCGTCTGTGTGGCCGGAGTGACATTCGCGGTTTTTCTCCTCTTTGTGGAACTCGGTTTCTGGAACGCCCTCCTGGACTCCTCGTCCCTGGTGATCGACCATCTCAACGGGGAATTGGTCGTGGTCAGCAAGGCGCGCGAATCGCTGGCGCAGCGGGTGACCTTTCCACGGCAACGGCTGGAACAGGCGCGCATGGTGGAGGGAGTCAAGGATGCCTATCCGCTGTATCTCGAAACCCTCTCGGCGATGTGGAAAAACACAGAGAATGAAGATACTCTTACTCCTATTTCGTATCCCATCCGCGTGATCGCCTTTGATCCCACCCAACCTGTGTTCCAGATCGACGGGTTGAGCCAGTATCAAACCGAGCTGGTACAACCGAGCAATGTGCTCTTTGATAAGCGCTCCAAAGCGGATTATGGCCGGCGTGGTCCGGGGGTGGACCGGGAGTTGAGTGGGCATCAGGTTCATGTCGTTGGGACGTTCACCCTGGGAACGGACTTCACCACGGATGGCAATGTCATCATGAGCGAGGTCAATTATGCCCGCTTGTTTCCCTTACCAGAGAACCCGGCGACGACCCTGTCGCACGTTGATCTGGGGGTAATACAGTTGCGGCCGGGCGTCGCGGTGCGGGAGATCCAGGCAGCCCTGCGACAAGAATTACCCGAGGATGTGGAGATCTACACTCGGGCCGAGTACGCACGCAAGGAGCAGCGCTTCTGGCAGCGCGCCACGCCAATCGGCTTCATCTTTCAACTCGGACTGGTGATGGGTTTTATCGTGGGGGCGGTCATCTGTTATCAAATCGTATCGAGTGATGTATCCGATCAACTGGCGGAGTTTGCGACTCTCAAGGCAATTGGCTATCACGGCTGGTATCTCAACCTGGTGGTGGTACAGGAAGCGCTCTGGCTGGCGTTGCTCGGTTTTGTCCCTGGGTTGTGTTTCAGTCTGCTCTTCTACTGGGGGCTGGCCGAGTGGAATGGGTTGCCCATGCGATTGACCTTCGCTCGGGCCGGGTTCATTCTCGCCCTCACCATTGGAATGTGCGTGGTATCTGGCATGTTTGCCGTGCGCAAGGTGCAGACTGCCGACCCGGCGGAGGTGTTTTGAATGGCGACCCCCAGTGTTCCCACCTCCTTTGTGCGGCGCCTGGCCTTTCCACGCCCGGCGCCGGTGATCAAGGTGCAGCACTTGAATCATTCGTTCGGAGAAGGGGAAAATCGCGCGCTGATTCTCAAGGATAATAATCTGGAGATCTCCCCCGGTGAAATTGTGATCATGACCGGCCCCAGCGGATCGGGAAAGACCACGCTGCTGACCTTGCTGGGAGCACTGCGAACGGTGCAGGAAGGCCAGGTCGAAATTCTGGGGAAATCTCTGGGTGGCCTGGGACCGAGGGAACTGGTGGCGGTGCGACGCGATATTGGTTTTATCTTTCAATCGCACAATCTTTTCAAATCGCTCAGTGCCATGCAAAATGTCATGATGGCATTGGAATTGAAATCGACGGATCGCAAATGGATGAGACAACGTGCTCTGGAGTGTTTAGCGCAGGTGGGGTTAGCGGATCGTGTCGATTACAAGCCGGATCAACTCTCAGGAGGACAACGACAGCGCGTTGCCATCGCCCGCGCCCTTGCCAACAAACCCAAATTAATCCTTGCCGATGAACCCACCGCAGCGCTCGATGCCGAGAAAAGCCGCGAGGTTATCGAACTGCTGCGTGAACTCTCGAATCAGGAAGGGAGTACCTGCGTGATTGTCACGCACGACAATCGCATCATCGACGTGGCGGATCGGATTATCAACATGGTCGATGGACGAATCCGATCCAATGTGCTGGCGAAAGAGAATATTGAGATCTGTGAATTTCTGATGGGGTGCGATGTCTTCTCGCGCTTGACACCGGGGAACCTGAGCAAGATTGCCGAAAAGATGGTGATGGAGGATTTTCCGCCGCGCGCCACCATTATTCAACAGGGCGACGTGGGGGATCGCTTTTACCTGATCAAGGAGGGGGTGGTGGATGTGACCCTCGATCAGGGCGACGGGAAGGAAATCAAGGTGGCCTCGCTGGGGAAGGGGCAATTCTTTGGTGAGGCGGCTCTCCTCACCGGCGCCAGACGGAACGCCTCGGTGCGAGCCGCCACCGACGTGTCGTGTTACACTCTGGAGAAGGAGGATTTTCAATCGGCGCTGGCGGCGAGCGAATCGCTCCGGCAAGAGTTGCAGAAGGTCATCTTCTCCCGTCAGTGACGTTTCTTGCTGCAAATTGTGTTGGGGGCCCCGCACTCCAGGGGAAGGATACCCTGCGCCTGACGCACCTTGACCTCGGCGTTTTGCCATTGCAGCCATTCGCGGACCACTTCCCCGCGCGCCTTGGTGACCTCGAGCGCAATGGTTAATTCCTCGGCATAGGTGGCGAGTCCGCGTTGTTTGAGTTGCACCACTTCCTTCAGCCGGGTTTGGGCATGGGCCTGGCGTTCGCGTGCCATGAGCACCAGTTGTCGACGCGCGTGCAGTTCATGGACCGCCTGGCGAATCTCGGAGGCCGCCACCCGTTCCTGATCGCGCAGATGACTTTGCAATTCGTTGCGCATCGAACGCACCTCGCTGATCTGGCTGCCAACGCGCAGGATGCGGCTTAGCGCGGCCAGCCCAGCAAAGGTGGGTCGATCGAGTTCTCCGCCAAGCAGGACATGAATACTCCCCATCATCCCGCGCACAGTACTCAAGGTGCGTCGATTGAGGCGTTGTTCCACCTCGCGCAACAGGACCAGCTGGGGCCGAACCTGCAAGCCGTAGGCGACTGCCTGGTCGATGTCAATCTGAGGATCAAACGCCGCATCCAGAGCGAGATCGGGCCAGATGCGCCAGGGGTCCGATTCGTCCCCATCGAGCGACAGCGCCCGCTGCAACTGGCCATTGAGACGGAGGATCTCCAGCTGATTTTGCGCCTGGTCCGCCTGCAATTCGAGCGCTTGCTTTTTCAACACCTCCGGATCGATTGGCGGTTTGAGTCCCTTGGTCTGAAACTCGCGGGTGCGCGTGACAGCCTGTTCCACCTGGGCGAGGCTCTCCTGCAACAGTTCCGCTCTCGCTTCGGCTCCGGCAAGGAGGTAATAGGCTTCCATCGCCGTACCGGCCGCCTGGTTGCGAATTTCCAGGGCGGTGTTGAGGAGCACGATCTCCTGCAATTCGCGGTTCTCCTGCTGGCGACAGCAAAAGAGGGAGATTCTCTGACCGCCGCGATGCAAGCTGGCCCGTTCCTGATCGAGGACGCCTGCGAGAGGCGCGTTGCGCGAGGCTTCACACTGGCAGTCGCGCGGCGCGATCAGACGATAGGGGTTGCCAACCGGATCGAGAAGACGCGAAGGGGATTGGTCCGCGAGTCCATGAGCGAGTTTCCCCAGACCTTTTTCAAGATTTTGCCGAGCCACGGCGGGGGGCAAGGGCGAGTTGCCCGGAGCGACCATGGCGGTGTCGTGCAGCGAGCAGCCAACGCCAAGAGCGAGAGCACAGACGCCGGGGAGAAGGTGCGCGAGGCTTCGAGTCATGGCACACCACCGTGGAGGGAGGGCAGGGATTCTCTTTCCTTTCATCGTGTGGCGATGGTGCCGAATATTACTTTTTTTCCTGAGCTACGGAATCTGCCATGAATCACGCGTGCTCGACTTTGAAAGAAGTGGGGCGAGCACCTCGATCCAGTCGAGGCGCCCTTGTGCAAAGCAAGCCTGGCGAACTCAGTGTTTCTGGCAGCGTGCGTGCCAATTGTCACTACCCCAGGTCGCGCGGGTGCTCGGTAAATCCCGATACATGCTGGCGTGGAGAATCCACTTTCGCCGGGGGAGATTGGTTCTGCTGCTCCAACGCTGCGCGGGTGACGGCGCGGGCACGCCCCAACTCTCTGCGCGCCTCGGCGTTCCCTGAGGAATTCTCTGGATCACCGTTGAACCGTCGGCGGATTTCGCTCCGATGACTCTGTGCCTCGCATGAAGAAGGTGAGTCGACCCTCCGTGGTGTGCGATCTCCCCTCAATAGTTGAGTCCCGGAATCGCCACCTTGTGGGTTTGCGCCCAGCTGAGCGCCTCGGGATAACCGGCATCGGCGTGGCGCAGCACTCCCATCGCCGGATCGCTCTCCAGCACCCGGCGCAGCCGCTCCTCCGCCTCGCGGCTTCCATCGGCCACCACCACCATCCCGGCGTGGAGACTGTAGCCAATGCCCACCCCGCCGCCGTGATGCACACTCACCCAACTCGCCCCGCAACAGGTGTTGATCAGCGCATTCAGAATCGGCCAGTCGCCAATCGCATCGCTCCCATCTCGCATCGCCTCGGTTTCGCGGTTGGGAGAGGCGACCGAGCCGGCGTCGAGATGATCGCGACCGATGACGATCGGGGCTTTCAATTCACCTCGTCGCACCATCTCGTTGAAGCGCACTCCCAGCAGAGCGCGCTCGCCATGCCCAAGCCAGCAAATGCGCGCCGGCAGTCCCTGAAACTGCACC
>JAKOSN010000325.1 GCA_029777335.1 Planctomycetota bacterium | reverse complement strand
CGTCTGTTCACCTGGCTGCAAACGCAGGAACTGGGAGGACCGCTCACGGCAGTGGGGCATCGGGTGGTGCATGGCGGGGCGCGCTACCGTTCTCCGCAACGTCTCGACGACTCGGTACTGACAGCCCTGCGTCAGTTGATCCCGCTCTCGCCGCTTCATCTACCCAGTGAGATTGCGGCGATCGAGGCAGTCTGGCAGTTTTACCCCGGTATTGCGCAGGTGGCCTGCTTCGATACCGCCTTTCACGGGACGCTTCCCGAGGTCGCCTGGCATCTACCCTTGCCGCGCCGGTGGACCGACCTGGGCATTCGTCGCTACGGTTTTCATGGGCTGTCGTATGAATATGTGCTCGAAGAATTGAGGAATCGTGGCGGTCCGGGGGCGGCCCAGGGGAAGATTGTCGTGGCGCACCTGGGCAACGGGGCGAGCATGGCGGCGATTCGCGACGGCCAGGGGATTGACACCACGATGAGTTTCACGCCAACGGCGGGGTTGGTGATGGGGACCCGCACGGGCGATCTCGATCCGGGAGTGGTGCTCTATCTGCTGCGCGAACAGGGGTTGAGCGTGGCGGAGGTGGATCGACTGGTCAATCACGAGAGCGGATTGCTGGGGGTTTCGGGGGTGAGCCCCGACATGCGCGAGCTGACGCGCCGGCGAGAGAGTGACGCGTCGGCGTCACTCGCGGTTGATCTCTTCTGCTACCAGGCGCGGAAGTTTATCGGAGCGCTGACCGCCGCCCTGGAAGGGCTGGATACGCTGGTGTTCACCGCGGGGATCGGCGAACACGCGGTCGGAGTGCGTGCCCAGATCTGTGCGGGGCTGGGGTATCTGGGGGTGGTGCTCGACGCAAGGCGGAATGAGGAGAATGCGGCGCTTGTCTCGGCGGAGGGGAGTCGGGTTACCGTGCGTGTGATCCCGACCAACGAGGAGATCATGATCGCCCGGCAGACGTCGCGGTTGCTGGCAGGAGCAGGAACCGCGAGCGTTCCCCCGGGCTGAAAGCGCCGCCTTGCGGTCCCTGAGAGAGTCACTGGCGGGCGCCCCGACGGTTGATGATATCCTGGTGACGGCGTTGCAAGGGGGCCAGGCGTTCGCGCAGGGCGTTGTCGCGCGCCGCCACTTCCAGTTCATGGCGGAGATCGTTCTGTAAGCGCTGCAGTTCGGCGCGCTGGCGGCCCATCTCGGCGCGTTCGCGCGCCATGTCGATTTCCATCTGGCGCATCTGCTGCATCAGGGCTTCCTCGTCCTCCTGCAGCTGACGGCGTTCGCGTTCGAGTTCCTCGCTGAGCTGCATCAACTCATCCTCGCGCGGGACGAGGCCGGCGGGTTTGCTGCAACTTGCCTGGGCGGCGACGGCGTCCTCCAGTTCCTGCACGCGGCAATGAAGCGTGCGGATCAGCTCGGACTTCTCCTCCAGAAGGGCCTCGAACTCGCGGCTCTGAGCTTCCCAGTTGCTTGGGGTGGAACTGGCCTGTTGCAGCGCCTGTTCCAGTTCGAGCACCAGGGCGCGAAGCTCCTCGTTCTCACTGCGAACGAGTTCGAGTTCCTGAAACACCTCGGCGGTCAGAGGATCGTCGCCAAGGGGCGCATTATCGGTAGACGTCATGACGGGTCGGTTCATGTCTGCTCCTGGGATGCTTCTCTGACGCAGAGGACCTGGGTCAAGGCGGCGCTGGGTCCGTGGTTCGGGGAGCCAGCGGCTGGCAGGTTCCTGGGCTGCGGATTCCGTGGCAGGTCGGTCCGAGAGCCCCGGCGAACAGGGTGGGTTTGTCCGCTGTGCCGGCGAACAACTTCAGACACAATTGCCTCCAGCGCGGCCGCGTGCAAGGGCTGTGCCGGAGACCCTCTGCTCAACTATAGCTTGTGTTTTTTCCCGCGGAGGCAAGAAAAGTCTTCCGGTTGCATCGCTTTTGTCAGAGAGGAATTCTCTGCGGGGTCTTGAGAGGAGAAAAACCCCTGTGCTCCCTTGCACAGGGGTTGGAAGGAGAGGGTCAGGATTGTTTCTGGGGGGCTGGCACCGGCGGGGGCGGAGTGGAGGCGGGCGCAGGGGTTGGGGCCGGGAGCGTGTCGGAGGAGAGCGTGGGGAGCAGATCGTCCAGACACACCGTGGGCGTCGAGGGACACACTCCCGGGGCGAATAGATCGGCGCTTTGCATCAGATTGGCAACATCGACCACGGCGGTCCATTGAGCCGAGAGCGCCGTTAAATACGCCGTCAGCGAGTTGGCCAGCGTTTGCTGAGCTACCACAATATCGTTGTAGCTCACCTTGTCCGGCTCCTGCTGGTAACGCTGCTGCAAGGCGCGATAGACGCGCACCTGGTTGGGAAGGACCTGATCGCGATAGTAGCCGACCAGCACCTTGTTGTTGCCGTAGCGCTCGTAGGCCTCCGCCAGGCGCTGATTCAAATCGTTCTCGACGCGCTTCACGTCTTGCTGGGCATAGGCCAGGTGCGACTGCGCCGAGCGAATGTTGCCCTGGTTGCGATCGAAGATCGGAATGGCGATCCCTGCCTGAACACCGTACTGAATGCGCGTGGGAATGTCGGTGTTATCGCGCTGCATGTAGGTGTGGGTGCTGATATCCGGAATGGGGGTCACCTCGGCCAGGCGCAGCTGATACTGAGCGCGGACAATGTTGTTGTGAGCAGTCGCCATGTCGGTGTGATTGCGGAGCATGGTGCTCTTGGCCGTCTCGTAGGGATACTCGGGAATCGGGGCATCGGCGCGCCCGGCGAGCAGCATGGGTGGCAAGTTGGGCTGACTGAGCGAGGCGGCGAGCTGACGCCAGGCGGACAGATAGCGATTCTGGGCCTGGACCAGGTTGCCGCGCGCCTGCACCGCGAGCACATAGAGTTGCAACGGTTCGTAGGCGGCCGCCTGCCCGCCCTGCACCTGGGCGATCTGAATGCGGTAGGCTTCCTCGGCGAGTCTGGCCAGGGCGCGATTCACCACCACGGTTTCGTGAGCGACGAGCACCTGAAAGTAGTTGGTGCGCACCTGAGCCACCAGGTCAAACTCGGTGCGACGCAGAGCCAGCAGCGCGTTGAAGTAGCCAATCATCCCGGCGGCACGCGCCAGGCCGAGCTTGTTGGCGGTCTTGAAGATGATTTCGACAAAACCACCCTGCTGCCCGGAGCGGTCCAGGGCTGCCATCTGATCCCCCTGGTAGCCGAGGACCGGGTTGGGATAAAGCCCGGCCTGGATGGCCTGGCCATAGGCGCTTTGCACATCGGCGCGCGCTTGCTGGATGACGGGATTCTGACCCAGAGCCATGTCCTGCAACTGGGCCAGGGTCCACGGCGCACCGGTGGGCGGCAGGGCTGGCACCGTGTCGGCCCTCAGCGGGGGGAGGGCGGGATACAGCTTGCGAATCGCCTGTTCTCGTTCCGCCGGTTTGTTGGGATCCAGCGGCGGCAATTGCAAGGGTGGCGCCTGGGAGCCGGGCAACTCGGCGGGGATCTGCATCCGTTCCCGGGGAGGCGAGGGAGCGGGGCCAGGTGCCTGGGCCGACAGTCCGGTGGCTCCCACCAGAACCAAACCCAGGCCGCTGAGCCACCTCAACCGCATTACACGCAAGAAGTTCATGGGCATCCTTACCTTCACGAGGAGGGATCATGCGGGCGGTGTCTCGGGGGCGAACCCCTGGATACCGGTTGTATCGACCATGCTGTCTGTATCGCTTGAGAAAAGCAAGCGGTTGACGGATTTGCTCACACGGTTTAATACTGGGGAGAACCTTTGCCCGGCAACAACGAGCATCCGGGGATGCCCCGGTTCAGGGAAGAAGAGAAGGATGGTGCGATGCTCGATAACAATCCGTTGTGGTACAAGGACGCCGTCATCTACGAAGTGCACGTGCGGGCCTTTCACGATAGTGTGGGCGATGGTATTGGCGATTTTCGCGGGTTGACGCAGAAGATCGACTACCTGCGCGATCTGGGCATCACCGCCATCTGGTTGCTGCCGTTTTATCCCTCTCCCCTCAAGGACGATGGCTACGACATCGCCGAATACACCAGTATTCACCCGGACTACGGGACGCTCGAGGACTTCAAGGCGTTTCTCGATGCTGCCCATCAATCCGGGCTGCGCGTGATTACCGAACTGGTCATCAACCACACGTCCGATCAACATCCATGGTTCCAGCGTGCCCGGCGCGCTCCTCCCGGAAGTCCCGAGCGGGATTTCTACGTCTGGAGCGATACGCCAGAAAAATACAGCGATGCGCGCATCATCTTCAAGGATTTTGAGCTTTCCAACTGGGCGTGGGATCCAGTGGCCAAGGCGTATTACTGGCATCGCTTCTATTCGCACCAACCGGATCTGAATTATGATAATCCGGCGGTGTGGCAGGCGATCTTTCCCGTGGTCGATTTCTGGCTGGAGATGGGTGTCGACGGCATGCGTCTCGATGCCGTCCCCTATCTCTACGAGCGCGAAGGGACCTCCTGCGAGAATCTGCCGGAAACGCACCTGTTCCTCAAGGCGCTGCGCAAGCACATCGACGATCGCTACGCCAATCGCATGTTGCTGGCCGAGGCGAATCAGTGGCCCGAGGACGCGGTCGCGTATTTTGGCCAGGGCGATGAAAGCCACATGAACTTCCACTTTCCGCTCATGCCGCGGATGTTCATGGCGGTCCACATGGAGGATCGGTTCCCGGTTCTCGACATCATGGCGCAAACGCCGGCGATTCCCGAGACCTGCCAGTGGGCGCTCTTTCTGCGCAATCACGATGAGCTGACCCTGGAAATGGTGACCGACGAGGAGCGCGATTACATGTATCGCGCCTACGCCACCGATCGCCAGGCCCGCATCAACCTGGGCATTCGCCGCCGGCTGGCTCCGTTACTGGGGAACAATCGCCGGCGCATCGAGCTGATGAATGGCCTGCTCCTGTCGCTGCCCGGAACGCCGGTGCTCTACTACGGCGATGAGATTGGCATGGGGGATAATATCTATCTTGGCGATCGTAATAGTGTGCGAACTCCGATGCAGTGGAGCGGAGATCGCAACGCCGGCTTTTCGCGCGCCAATCCGCAGAAGTTGTACTACCCCGTGGTGATCGATCCGGAATACCACTATGAATCGGTGAACGTGGAGGCGGAGCAGAACAATCCGCATTCACTGCTGTGGTGGACCAAGCGGATCATTGCGCTGCGCAAGCGCTACAAGGCCTTTGGCCGTGGCACACTGGAGTTTCTCTATCCGGAAAATGGCAAAATTCTGGCCTTCCTGCGCCGCTACCAGGACGAGACGATTCTGGTGGTGGCCAATCTGTCGCGCTTTGTGCAGTACGTGGAACTGGATCTGAGCGCGTTTGAGGGGCAGGTGCCGGTGGAGGTCTTTGGCCGCAATCACTTTCCCGCGATTACCAAGGCGCCCTATCTGCTCACGCTGGGACCGCATGCCTTTTACTGGTTTGCCGTGGAAACGCAGACCCACGGGGTGCTGGCGGAACGCCGTGTGGCGATCGAGGAACCGTTCTCGGATCTCCTGGTCGATGCAGGATGGCAGGAACTCTTTAGCCCGAGCGGGCAGCGCCGGCTGGAAGAAGTGTTGCCCCGATTTCTGACGCAACGGCGCTGGTTTCTCAGTCGGAAGCGGCCCATCAAGGGGGCGACCTTCCGCGAGATTTACCCGTTGACGTCGGTACCCAACGCCTATTTCACGCTGGTCGCGGTCGAGGTGCAGGATGGCGATACCACCCTGTATTCCCTCCCCCTGGTGTTCGCCAGCGGAGAGGCGGCTGCTTCCTATGAGGAAAATGTGCCGCACGCGGTGGTGGCGCGCGTGCACGGAGCCGCCAGCGGGATCATTCTGGATGCGCTGGTGGAGCCGTCGTTTTGCAAGGCGATTCTCCATGCGATCGCCATCAATCGCACCGGCGAAAGTACGCGCGGCACCTTGCTGGCGGCGCAGGCGTTCCCGGGGTTGGGCGCGGTGCTGGCGGCGGCGGGTGCTGCGCTGCCAGTGACGATCAGCAAGGCCGATCAGGCGAACACGTCGGTGATTTACGGGAATCGGCTCATTCTCAAGGTGTTTCGCCGGGTCGAGGAAGGGATCAATCCCGAGGTGGAACTGGGCACCTATCTGACCGAGTGCGATTTCCCCAATGCCGCCCCAACGCTGGGAGTGATCGAGTTCCGGCGCAAGCGTCGTGCCGAGCCCGTCACCCTGGCGCTGTTGCAGAGTTATGTACCCAATCACGGCGATGCCTGGCATTACACCCTCGATCAGATCAGTCGCTTCTTCGAGGAGGTGCTCACACGTCGGGAAGTCAGTGCGGAGCCGGTGCAGATTCCCCCGTTGTTGCCGTTGCTGACACTCATTCAGGAAGAGGCGATGCCTGCTCCGGTGGGGCAGATGATTGGCGCATACGTGGAGATGGCTCATCTGCTGGGGCAGCGGACCGCCGAGTTGCACGGGGTACTGGCTCAGCCCACGAGCAATCCCGCCTTTGCGCCGGAGCCGTTTACACCCCACTACCAGCGTTCGCTCTATCAATCGCTGCGCAACGTGATTGGCCGAGTTTTCGAGGCGCTGCGGACGCACCGCAAGCGGATTCCGCGCGAGGTCCACGAGCTGGTGCGCTTGTTGCTACAGCAGGAAGAGCATCTCTTGCAGCGTGAGCGCTCGTTGATCGATATGCGTCTCACCGGGCTGCGTACGCGCTATCATGGCGACTACCATCTGCGCCAGGTGTTGTATACCGGGAAAGATTTTGTGCTGATCGATCTGGAAGGGGAGGTTGATTGTGCCCTTTCGGAGCGGCGGTTGAAGCGTTCGCCCTTGCGAGATGTTGCCTCGATGATTCATTCCTTCCGACGAGCCGCCGCCAGCGCGTTGAATGGCAATGGCAACATGCAGGGTGGTGGAGCAGGGATTGTGCGCAGTGAGGATCGCGAATTTCTCAAGGCATGGGCACAGGTGTGGTATCGCTGGGTAGCGGCCACCTTTGTACGGGGCTATCTGAGCAAGGCGAGCGGAGCCGCGTACATGCCGCGCAGCCATTCGGAGTTTGAGTTGCTGCTGATGAGCTATTTGCTGGATCGCTCCTTGCTGGAGTTGAGCGAAACCCTGGAGCAGAACCCCGAGAAGATCGAACTGCCGCTGCGCGCCACGCTGGAGGCCGCCGGGGTGACGATCAATCCGCTGTGAGGTGCACGCCCAGGGCGTCTGGTCCGGGAGTTGCGGACTTGCCTCTTCGCGTGGAGGGGCCGGGGTTATCTTGCCGGGTGCGTTCTCGGGCCCATAAACTAACCTTTTTAAGTCTGAAGATCATGACGAGCGGATATCATCTAGATTGCCGAGTCCCCTCTTCCCTTTCGACAAGATAGAGCGACAGAGGGGGTCCGGCGATGACGGAGTAATGAAAATGGCGGGCGCGGAACTCCCTGTGAAACATCTCGTGCTGGAGATGCGCTACCCACCCTCGCTCGCCTTCTACACTGCGATGGACAGGATCGGGTTGGACCTGTCCGACTCCTACCCCAACTGGGAGCGCTCTCCCCTGACCCTCGAAATCCGAAACAAGAAACTGCGCCGCCGCTGCTATCTCTCTTTCCAGCGTTGCTTCTACGAGGCCATCGGCTTTGCGGCGGTGCACTCCGAGGTCCAGCGGGCGAGCAAGTTCTTTGACAAGATGCATCATGAGCTAAAGTTCACTAACGTCCACCGGATAGGTCTCCGGCAGCGTCTCGCCGTAACATCGAGCGAGCCATTTACGGAGATGGTCCAGAGGACCGTGAAAAAGTTCCAGCCCCCGGACGAGCCATTGACCGACCTGCTTCGCGGCTCCATCGAGGACGTGGGGTATAATGTCGATGTGCTTGCGGACAACGGCTGGAAGTATCACTTGCGATTCGGCCCAATGGAACGGGAGCAATGGTTTGAGGTGATTCCCCACGAAGTGAGCCTCTTTGAATCGGCTGAGGAGTTCGCGAATTACAAGGAGGGCTTTCCCGACCGATACTTCTATATCGACATCGACTGCTACCAGAATGACACGACCTATTCCGACCTGGTTTCCTTATTGACGTCCATGGATTCCATTTCCTCGGAGATCCTTGGCGACCTGGTCCAGCACCTGAAGGGGTAGCGACATGGCTCGATTTCCCGAGACCGGCACAAGCATCCTGAGCGCGACGAAGCCTGTTCAGGCGAAATGGACGAACCCACTTCCCGACCAGACTCGGGAAGTGGAAGACCACATGCCCTCGGTAGACGATCAGACAGTTGCCCGGGTGAACCTGCGCGAGCGAGGCGACCGCCAGATCAAGGACCACTACGACGCCCCAGCTGAGACGAGCAACGAGACCGGGATGGCTCTGGCCGCTGCCGAAAAGCGCCGAGAGATTGCCGCGCGGCTTGCGAAGGCAATCGGGCAAGCCCTGTCGAACTTCGGTGCAGTGAAGATGGCCGCAGACCTGGCGCTTCTGAAGCGCGAACTGTCCCAGGCGCACGACCTTCTTCGGACCCTGCCCACCGAAGGCGATTTCTTCTCGATTGTTGTTCTGGTGGAGTCCGCACTTGGCAACCGGCCCTGGCGGGAGATCTCCAGGCAGGAACTCCAGGCTCTCAAGGCAACCCTCGACATCGGTGTGAAGGAAGCAAAGGTCACGTTTGATGAGTACAACCGAGCCTTGCGCACCCTGAACGCTTCCGGATGGAAGACGGGCCCAACGCTCGAGTTCGGCAACGTCGAGGACGCGCCCGATGACGACGAAGAACCAGCCGACCAGTAGCACAGACACGCATTACGCCGACACAACGGTCGTCTATTACCGCCTGCACAGCCATTCGCTCCTCAAGGAGGCCGTCACCACGGCGGTGGGGAAGGGCACTCTTGCGGTCTCCAACTTTGTTCGTGGCGAGTATATCCGTGGCTACGTCATTGGGCTGATGGAACTCTACTTTGTCATCAAAGAAGAGCAATCCGTCGAAAATGGCATCCATCTCTTCAATGGCGAGATGGGGACGCGCCACCCGAGGAAGGTTGCGAACGCTTTTCAGAGCGCCACCTCCTGGCTTGGAAGTCTCGAAGACGCAATGGACGTCGAAAAGACCCTGCGCCGCCTGGGGGAACATATTCGCGCCACCCTCATTCTCTTTGACATGACTTTCATTCGCCGCGCCCGAGATCCGCTGAACTGTGCGATTGGCGTCCTGTCGTTCCCCTCGGTGACCTACCAGGAGAACCATCTCCTCGATTTTTACGAGGAGTATCAACGGATCCGAGACGATCCTGATTGCGACCAATGTGAGTTCCGTCGCAAGCAACAGGCGAAGTTGTCAGAGGCTGGTATCGACCTGTACAGCCAGATCCAGCAGCAAAAGTATGAGCACTGCAAGGGGTATGTTCAACAGATCAACTGGATCGAAAAGGCTGTCCGCAGTCCGAAGTCCAAACCAACTTGCTGGTATTGCGATCGGCTCGGTGACACCATCATCGCCCTTTCCCCCCCGGACGGTTTGACAATCGTCAGTGGAGATTCCCAGTCTTTCCCTCCCCTGGCAGATATCCTTGGCAAACCCCTTGCCTTGATACCCTCGCTCAACACACTCAAAGCCCAGCGCGACCAAACCACAGAGCACCTGGGCTCGTAAGATCAATCCGCTCTGAGGCGTGGCGTGCGGGCTGCGCCTCATCGTGGACATCCGCTATCCGCTGTCGCTGGACGGGCTCGTCTTGACACCTTCGGACTCCGCGTTATAACCCGCCCGTTCTGGAGCGTCTTTGCGCATGGGCAGACCTGGCACGGAACGGAGGTCAGCGCTCGATGGCACGACCGAACACGTCTCCCTGGAACTGGCGGGTTTACGCCCTCGTCTTGCCCTGTCTGGGCGTGTTTGCCCTGCTGGTGATCCTTGGCCACAGCATGGCGCGAGCCACCGACAAGGGAGCCGGGATCGTGCGCGAAGAGCCCTTTCCCATGCCCCCCGAACTGCGCGGCGTCGATCTGCTGAAGCAAACACAGCACGATGCGGACGCCAAGAGCTGGGGCTGTGTGCAGTGCCACCAGGGAGTGGGGGATATGCATGGCAAGCAGACGCTCCACCTGGGGTGCATCGATTGCCATGGCGGCAATGCCGGCGCGACCGTGAAGGAACAGGCGCATGTGGCCCCGCGCTTCCCTGGCGCCTGGCCCACCTCCGCCAACCCCGTGCGCTCCTACACCTTGCTCAATCACGAATCGCCGGAGTTTATTCGCTTTGTGAACCCTGGCGATCTGCGCGTGGCCCACATCTCCTGTGGGACCACCAACTGTCACCCAAAAGAGGTCTTGCAAGTCCACAAGAGCATGATGACTCATGGCTGCATGCTCTGGGGGGCCGCGCTTTACAACAATGGCTCCATCCCCAACAAGGTGCCGCGCTATGGTGAAGCGTACAGCATGCAGGGAGTGCCGCTGCGCATTCAGACTGTGCCCCCGCCGACCGAGGAAGAGATCAAGTCACGCGGGGTGATCCCGTATCTCGATCCGTTGCCGCGCTTTGAGATGACGCAGCCAGGCAACCTGTTGCGCATCTTTGAACGGGGTGGCCGCTTCCGCCCGGAACTGGGTATCCCGGAGCGGCTCGAAGATGCGGGCCGGCCGATCGGCAACAAGCTGAGTGATCGCGGCATCGGCACGCAGAATCGCACTGATCCCGTCTTTATTGGTTTGCAGAAAACGCGCCTGCTCGATCCCACGCTCAACTTCATGGGCACCAACGATCACCCCGGCGATTTCCGCTCCTCGGGATGCACCGGCTGCCATGTGATCTACGCCAATGATCGCTCTCCGGTGCATAGCGGACCCTACGCCAGGTTTGGCCACAGGGGTTTGAGTCACAATCCCGATCCCACAATTCCCAAGAATGAACCAGGGCATCCGATCGAGCATCGCTTTGCCAAGGGGAACGCCATTCCCACCAGCCAGTGCATGGTGTGCCATATCCACCCCGGCACCACGGTCATGAACAGTTACATCGGCTACATGTGGTGGGATGAGGAGAGCGATGGCGCCTTCATGTATCCGAAAAAGGGCAAGGTGCTCACCGCCGAGGAGAGGATTCGGGGGATGATGTCCAATCCCGATGAGGCGTCTCTGCGGGGCAACTGGTCGAATCCGGAGTTCCTGGCCAACCTGACCGATCTCAACGATCACCTGAAGCACAATCAATTTGCGGATTTCCATGGCCATGGCTGGGTCTTCCGGGCGGTCTTCAAGCACGATCGCAAGGGACAATTGCTCGACTACTTTGGCAACAAGCTGGAGAATGTCGACGCCAGGGTGCTCAAGCGCGGCGTGGAACTTCCTGTGGAGTTGAAGGAACTCTATCGCAACTGGGACAAGAAATCGCCGCAGGAACGTCAGGAACAGGAAAAAACGCTGCTCGCCAAGCGGCACGGGGTGGCGATGCACATGCTCGACATCCACATGGAAAAGGGGATGCACTGCATCGATTGCCACTTTGTGCAGGACATGCACGGCAATACGCGCTTACAGGGTGAGGTGCGGGCGGCCATCGAGATTCAATGTATCGACTGTCATGGGACTGCCACTCAGTATGGCAGTCTGCGCACCTCCGGGCCGGCGTCGTACACTTCCAACCCCAGCGATCCCCGGGCAGGGCGCAATCTGGCGACGTTACGCACGCCCTCGGGGAAACCGCGTTTCGAGCGCCGGGGAGACCGGATCTATCAACACTCGATGGTGGAACCGGACCTGACGTGGGAGGTGGTGCAAACGAAGGACACCCTCAATCCCAACCACGAACACTACAACGCCAGGTCGGCGCTGGCCAAGACCGTGCGCTGGGAAGGCGAACAGCTTGTCTGGGGGAGTGTGCCGAAAACCCCGCAAGGGGACGAGGGGGGCTGTGCGCACGCCAACAAGAACATGAGCTGCATCACCTGCCATTCCTCGTGGAATCCCAGCTGTTTCGGCTGTCATCTGCCCCAGAAGGCGAATTTGAAGATGCCGGAACTGCACAATAACGGCGATGTTTCGCGCAACTATGTCTCGTACAACCTGCAAACGCTGCGCGATGATGTCTTCATGCTGGCACGCGATGGGAACGCCACGGGGAATCGCATTAACCCGTCCCGCTCGTCGTGTGCCATTCATGTCGGCTCGTACAACAACAACCGCGAATCGATCTATGTGCAGCAACAAACGATCTCGGCAGAGGGCTTCAGCGGAGTCGCGTTCAGTACCAACGTGCCCCACACGGTCGGAGGCAAGGGCGCGACCAAGATGTGCACCGATTGCCATGTGTCGGAGAAGAACGACAACAACGCGCTCATGGCCCAGTTGTTGATGCATGGCACGGGGTACACCAACTTCATGGGACGCTATTGCTGGGTGGGCGCCGGGGAACATGGCCTGTATGCCACGATTGTCACCGAGCGTGAGGAACCGCAGGCGGTGCTCGGCAGTTCGCTCCATGAACTGGCGTTTCCCGAGGAATACGAGAAGCATGTGAAAAATGGCGGGCTGCTGAAGGAAGCGCACGAACATCCGGGGAAGGACATTGGTGACAATCTGCTGCATCCGTTCCGCAAGCCGGAGATTCTGAACCTGACCCCGCGGGGCGAATATCTCTACGCGGCGTGCGGGGAGGGCGGGGTGCGCATCTTCGATATCGCCTTCATCGATCACAAGGGATTCTCCGAGCGCATCAGCACCGCGCCGGTTTCGCCGATGGGACAACGCTTCTATGTGCCGACCAAGTATGCCACCGCCGTGGCTGCGCCGTGCATGATGGCGCCCGACCCGACGCGTTCGCACCGCGAGGAGAACCACGAAGGCCGTGTTGCGGGGATGTATGGCAGTATCTACGTGACCGACAAGTACGAGGGGTTGATCATCATTGGAATTGCCACGCTGATCGATGGTAATCCGCTCAACAACTTCCTGAAGCGGAGCGTGACTTTCAACCCGGACGGTCTGCTCTGCGGGGCACGCGCCATCACCATCGTGGGAACCTATGCCTACATCAGCTGCGAGGCAGGGGTGGTGGTGGTCTCGATCGCCGATCCGAGCAAACCGGAGGTGAAGGCGGTCATTGGCGAGGATTATTTGAAGCACCCCCGGGCGGTGGCGTGCCAGTTCCGCTACGCCTACGTTGCCGATGACGAGGGGATCAAGGTCTTCGATATTACCGATCTGGAAAAGCCGAAGCCGGTGAGCAAGCTCGCCATTCCCGGGGTGCACAACATCTACCTGGCGCGCACCTATGCGTACCTGGCGGCCGGGAAGATGGGGTTGGTAATTCTGGACATCGAGAATCCGGAAAAGCCAAAGGTGGACCAGATCTACAACGCGGGGGGCTGTATCAACGATCTGCACGATGTGAAGCTGGGCATCACCTACGTGAGCGAATTTGCCTATCTGGCCGACGGCAAGAATGGAATGCGCATTGTGCAGCTGACCTCGCCCGATACGCCAGGGAACAATGGCTTCAGTCCCCGGCCCGAACCCAGGCTGATCGCGACATACAAGATCCCGTATGGGGGTCATGCCCTGGCCATTGGCCGTGCCCTGGATCGAGATCGCGCGGTGGACGAGAGCGGCAATCAGCTGGGGGTGTTTGGTCGGATCGGTGCGCGTCCGCTTAACCTGGAGGAGCAACGCAAGCTCTATCTGCGCAAGGGCAAGGTGTGGAAGGTGAGCGATGATCCGAACGATCCGCGCTATCGCCTGGTGCGACCGCGCGAGTAGCGGGCGGTCCGGGACGGCGCGCGGGGAGACTTTTCGGCGGACCGAGAAGCCTGCCCCGCCGGCCCGAGCGATGCTCCTTACTGTTCGCTCATGAGTTCGGCGTAGGGTCGGGTGGAGGGAACGTTCTCCAGGACGATCTTGAGAAGCACCGTGAGCGGAACGGCGAGCAGCATGCCGATGATACCCCACACGGCTCCCCAGAACGAGAGCGACACCAGGACGGCGGTGGGACTGATGTCGATTGCCTTCCCGGTCATTGCCGGTTCGATCAGGTAGGCGGTCAGGGTGTGGATGGTGATGAGCAGGGGAGCGACCACGAAGGGTTCCCAGGTAAGCCCGGGTTGCAGAAACGCGACAACGATGGGGAGCGTGCAGGCGACCATGCTGCCCACGTAGGGAATCAGGTTCCCCACAAAGGTGAGGACCGCCCACAAGAGGGCAAATTTCACTCCGAACACCAGAAGAACCACGGTGACCGGAATGGTGAGGGCGAGCGTGGCCAGGACCTTGATGCGCAGATAGCTGTGCATCGCCCGGTTGATGCGATCGATCACGGCGAGGATCTGCAGGGAGCGTTCCTGGCCAAATCCGCGCCGAATGCGATCGGGAACCTTCCCCGCCTCGAAGAGCAAAAAGATCAGATAAAACCCAACCACAATGGTCTCGGTGATGGTCTGCGCAGCCGCGTTGACCATTTCACGCGCCATCTGCTTGAGACGCGAGGTGGAATCGCCCTCCGGGAGAGAGGTACCCTTGCCGTCGTCGAGCAGCCAGGGGGCGTAGCGATTGACGACCGCGGATCCTCGATCGATCAGTTTGCGCCCCTCGGCGAGGAAGGCATCGAGGTTATCGTTCAGTTCCACGGCGCTGCGATAAATAAGCAGAGCCAGGAGGCAGAGCAGGCCGGCGGTCAGAAGCGCCAGGACGAAGACCGCCAGGGGAGTGGGCATCCTCTGGCAGAGGCGCAGATGAAGGGGAACAATGACGTAGCAGAGGAAGACGGCGAGCAGAAGAGGGCGGAGCACAATGGCCAGATCACGCAGGAGATACCAGGCGGTGGCGGCAATCACCAGGCCGATGGCCACGGTCGGGATGGAGGCCTGAACCCGTAACCGGCGCTCGCCTGGTGGGGGAAGCGGAGAACCGCCAGCGCTCATGATGCTGCTCCAGAGATGCGAATGGGTGGAGGAGTGCAACAGAAAAGGTCTGCGCGACCTTCCGCGCAGACCTTTTCCAGGGTGGGATTACCGTTAGCGACGCCAGCGGACCGAGCCGCCGGCGCGTCCGGTGTAGGGATTCACATAGGCGTTGCGAGTGACGCCGGCTCCGGTGTAGGGGTTGTAGGCCGCGCCGTGCGCGGTGGTCCGGCCCGTGTAGGGGTTGTACGTGCCGTAGCCTCCGGTGGTGCGGCCCGTGTAGGGGTTGTAGGTGGCCTGGCCCGCAGAATAACGGCCGGTGTAGGGGTTGTATTGATAGCCCTGTGTCACGGTGACATTCTGGGCGGGGAGAATTGCGGGCAGCAGAAACAGCATCAGAGTAGCCAACCACATCGCCGCGCTCTTCATCACTGGATCTCCCCGAAAACGAAGGATGTTACTTCTTCTCGACGTGGTGCAGTTTGGGCTTGATCACAGGCTTGCCGACCTGCGTGAGATCGACACTGCCGCGCAACTTCAGATCCGCGCCGGGCTTCTCTTCCTTGTCGATGGTGTAGAAGTAGAGCATGTTGGTGCTGTTGTCGGTGACTACCAGGTTGGTGCCCTCGGTTTCAACGACCGTGTAGCGCGGCGTGGCGCTGGGCTTCTCGTCGGCGGCGGCTCCGATGAGTCGCGGCGTGGGGGTTAACATCGTGCTCGCGCCAATGCCCAGGGCAAGGAGAAAGAGGGCGAGAAGAATGTTCTGCTTGGTCGTACGCATTCGTCGTCTCCTGAAAAGGGAATCCGGAGTTAGTGAGCATCCTCCTCGCTCCGGTCGACCTGCGGCCACGTTTCGGTTCGTTATTTGGGTGGCGTGGTCTGGATTCGTTCTTCGGGGGTCTTTTCACTGGGGACTTTGATCCCATCTCCCGTGGGGTGGCCCATTCCCCCCGAGGGGAGGGGGGCTTCGGGAGTTTTGGCATGGCCAGGGACAGTCGGATTGCCGGCCAGGCCGATCACCACATAGTAGAACACCGGCGTCAAGATGAGCCCGAAGAGGGTGACGCCGAGCATGCCGCTGAAAACGGCGGTGCCGAGCGTTCGCCGCATCTCCGCCCCGGCGCCGTGGCCGAGCATGAGCGGCACCACGCCGAGGATGAAGGCAAACGAGGTCATGATGATGGGTCGCAAGCGTGTCTTGGCGGCCTCGACGCTGGCATCATAACGCGACTTCCCTTCTTTTTGCTGATCACGGGCGAATTCCACCACCAGAATGGCATTCTTGCTGGCCAGGCCGACGAGCACCACGAAACCCACCTGAACGAAGATGTTCATATCCATGCGGGCCAGGGCGACGCCGATCAGGGCGCACAACAGACACATGGGGACGACAAGGATGACCGCCATCGGCAGCGACCAGCTTTCGTACTGGGCGGCAAGCACCAGGAAAACCAGGACAATGGCGCCCACGAAGGCAAAGATCGCCGTGTTCCCTGCGATGATTTGCATGTAGGTCAACTCGGTCCACTCCGTCGTCATGGAGCCGGGGAGTTCCTTCTTGGCCAGGGTGTCCATGATGGCGATCACGTCGCCGCTGCTGACACCCGGCAGAGAAGCCCCGTTGATGCTGGCGGCGGGATACATGTTGTAGCGTGTCACCATGACAGGGCCGCTCGAATCCTGAATGGTGGCCACCGTTCCAAGCGGGACCATGTCGCCCTGGCGGTTGCGCACCTTTAACTGACGGACCGTTTCCGGATCGAGGCGGAAGGGCGCATCGGCCTGGATGTTGACCTGCCAGGTGCGGCCAAAGCGGTTAAAGTCGTTGGCATAATAACTGCCCATGAAGACCTGTAACGTATCAAAGACATCGGTGAGCGAAACTCCCATCGTCTTGCACTTGATGCGATCGATATCCACGTACAGCTGGGGCGTATTGGCGCGGAAGCTATTGAAAAGGCCGACAAGGCCGGGTTGCTGATTGCCCTGCAGAGCCAGGTTGTCGGCCTGTCCCTGCAAGACATCGAGCCCGGCATCGCCGCGATCCTCCACCATCAACTTGAACCCGCCCGCGTTGCCCAGGCCGTCCACCGGGGGCGCCCCGAAGACCGCCACCTGCGCTTCCTGGATCTCGTCGCGAAAGCGTTTACGCAGCGTGGCGGCAATCGCATCGCCATAAAGGTCCGCGCCGGGGCGGTCGTGGAACGACTTCAGAACGACGAACATCGAGCCGAAGTTGGAGCTGTTCGCATTCAGGATGACCGACTGACCCGGGATCGCCACCGTGTGGGCGACGCCCGCGGTTTCCCGGCAAATGCGCTCGATCTTCTCGGTGACCTCGGCGGTGCGCTCCAGCGAACTCGAATCCGGCAACTGAATGTTCACCACCAGGTAGCCCTTGTCCTGGCTGGGGATAAACCCGGTGGGGATGTGGGTGAAACCATAGCCAGTGAGGCCCAGGAGACCCACGTAGAGGACCAGGACGATGAAGCTGAGTCGAAGCGCCCGACCCACACAATACCCGTAGACCACGGTCGCCTTGTCAAAGGCATAGTTGAAGGCGCGGAAGAACTTTCCCAGCGCCCAGTTCACCTGGCGATGGGTGAACAGACCGACAACGATCCCGGGGAGGAATAACGCGGCCCATACTCCCCAGTTGATCAACTCCGCTTCGGGCGAGAGTTCTTCCTCGCCATGGTGTTCTCCGCCAGGCAGCCAGTGCCCCAGGAGCTTTTGCAGGAGAAGCATCCCCAGAAAACCCAGGATGCCGGCAATGCCCCACCAGGGGAGCGCCTCGCGCGCTTCGTCGTGACCATGCGCGCCCGGTTTGCGATGCCCGAACACCGAGGTCGCCCGTGCCGGGGTCATGGTCATGGCGTTGATGGCGGAGAGTAACATCGACGCCGCGATCGTCAAGGCAAATTGACGATAAAATTGCCCAGTAATTCCCGGAATGAAGGCACTGGGGAGAAAGACGGAGCAGAGCACCAGGGTGATGGCGACGATCGGCCCGGTAATTTCATCCATGGCGTGAATGGTCGCCTCGCGCACGGGATAGCCCATCGCCATCCAGCGTTCGATGTTCTCCAGCACCACAATGGCATCGTCGACCACAATGCCGATGGCCAGCACCAGGCCGAACAGGGTCAGGTTGTTCAGACTGAATTGCAGAGCGGTCACTCCGGTGGCGGTCCCGATGGCCGACACCCCCACCATGAAGATCAACGTACCAATCAGTGACACCCCCACGTCAATGAGTGGGAGGATCAGCGCTTTCCAGTCTTGCAGGAAGAGCAGAACCACAATGGCGACCAGGATCACCGCATCACGGAGAGTCTTGAAGACCTCCATGACCGATTCTTTCACGAACGGGGTGGTGTCGTAGACGATGCTGTATTCGAGGTTTTTGGGGAAGCGCTTCTTCAAGTCGCGCATCTTCGCCTTGACCTTGTCGGCGACGTCGAGCGCGTTCGATCCGGGTAACTGGTAGATCGCCAATCCGGCGGACGGTTTGCCATCCAGCCGACAGCGCACATCCTGGTTCTTGGCGCCCAGCTCGATGCGACAGACATCGCGCAGATAGGTCACCTGACCATTCGCGCCGGTCTTGAGGACGATGGCGCCAAACTGCTCGGCCTGTTGCAACCGACCAAGCGTGGTCATGGTGTACTGAAAATCCTGCCCCGAAGGGACGGGTTGCTGACCGATCTGCCCGGCGGCCACCTGGACGTTTTGCTCGCGCAACACCCGGACCACGTCGCCCGCCGTCAGGTTGCGCGAGGCGAGGCGTTCGGGGTCGACCCAGATGCGCATGCTGTAATCCTGTTGTCCCAGCAGGGTGACATCGCCGACGCCGTCCAGGCGCGCCAGCTCGTCCTTGATCTGGATGGTCGCGTAATTGGAGAGATAGAGCTGATCGTAGAACGGTTTCCTGGTGGCCGGGTCGTCGTCGGAGTAGAGGTTGACCACCAGGAGGATGCTGGGCGATTTTTTCTTCACAGTCACGCCGGTGGACTTGACGACATCGGGGAGGGTGGGCGTGGCCAAAGAAACCCGGTTTTGCACCAGCACCTGGGCCATGTTCAGATCGGTGCCGAGTTTGAAGGTGACCGTCAGGTTGTAGGTGCCGTCATTGGCGCACTGCGAGGACATGTAGAGCATGTTCTCCACGCCATTGACCTGTTGTTCGATTGGAGCGGCCACGGTGTCTGCCACCACTGTGGCACTGGCGCCGGGATACTGGCAGGTGACCGAGACCGAGGGCGGGGTGATTTCCGGATACTGCGCGATTGGCAAGGAGACCAGCGAGGCCAGTCCGCCGAGCACAATCACGATGGAGATCACCCAGGCAAAGATGGGGCGATCAATGAAGAAGCGCGCAAACACGAGCCACTCTCCTCTCCGAAGGTCTAGTTCGTTCCGTTTGCGGGCTTCTTCCCGTTGTTTGGCTGGGGCGCCGGCGCGCTGGACTGAATGGTTCCCTCGATGGGTTTAACCTCCAGGCCCGGGCGCACTCGTTGCAGGCCATTGATGATTAACCGCTCCCTGGCATTCAGACCGGATTCCACCACGCGCAGGCCATTTTGCACGGCGCCGAGTGTGACCGGGCGGTAGACCACCTCGTTTTTCTCGTTCAGGACGTAGACAAACTTCTGCCCCTGATCGGTTCCCACGGCGCGGTCGGTGATCAGAAGGGCAGGGTGCAGTTTGCTGGTGGGGACCCGAACACGGACAAAGAGGCCCGGGGAGAGCACCTGGTCCTTGTTGGGAAAGACGCCGCGGACGCGGATGGTCCCGGTCGCGGCGTTCACCTGGTTATCCACAAAGTCGATCTTGCCAACGTGGGGATAGCCCGTCTCGTTGGCCACTTCCAGCATGACTTCGGGTTTCTCGTCGCGCGGAGTGCCGTTGCCGCGGCGTTTGGCCTGGAGATTGAGTGCGGTGAGCTCATCGACATCGAAATAGGCGTAAATCGGGTCGAGAGAAACGATGGTGGTCAGGAGAGTCTTGCCAGGCTCCACGAGGTTGCCAACGGTAATCTGGGTGCGGCTGGCCTGGCCGCTGATCGGCGCGATCACCTTGGTAAAGTCAAGATCGAGCTGCAAGCGGGCCACCTCGGCCTGGCCGGCGACCAGGTCGGCTTGCGCCACTTCCAGCGAGCGCTGCGATTTCTCCAGGTCTTCCTGGCTCACGGAGCCCGTGGTTCGCAGCACCTTGTTGCGCTTGTACTCCGCCTCGGCAAAGTTGATCTGCGCCTTGGCCACATCGACGCGCGCCTTGGCCTGGTCGAGCTGCGCCTGGTAAGTACGGGGATCGATTTCAAAGAGAACCTGATCCTTCTTGACCATCGCTCCATCGGCGAAGTTGATTTTGACCAGATAGCCGGAGACGCGCGCCCGCAGTTCCACAGACTCGACCGCCTCTGTGCGCCCCGTGAAATAGACGTAATCCACAATCTCCTGGCTAAGAGGAGTTGCCACCGTGACCGTTGGCGGTTCGATGGGCGACATCTTGGGTTGCTGACTGCATCCCCCCAACCCCGCGAGGAGGGCGCCGCCGAGGACAAGATATACTGAACGCACGAGATGGCGACTCATCAGGAGCCCCTTCCCCGACGAATGGAAGTGATTGGTTATCTTCAGGACACGCCCAGAAGCGACTCAGAGAAAGGGAAGATTGGCAGCAACTCCCCTGTTCCCCTCAAGGGGTATCATAAGAAGTGCTCCCTGGGTTTTCCATGTTTCGCGGAAAGCCAGCCAGGGGAGAAAGACGACGAGCCGAGGGAGGATTGCTCCGCTCGGCTCGGTGGAGATGCTCGGTTGACAGCCGGTTAACGGGAAGGCAGTTTCTCGTCGATGTCACGCAACAGGGAGAGAAAGGCCTTCGGGTCAAAAGCGCCGATCGTTTTGAGGAGTTTCTCCTGTTCGGCATCGCTCAGTTTCTGCAAGGCGTCGGCATTCTTGATCAGGCCAGCGTTGAAATCGTCGTTGCTGATGCCGCGCACCGCCAGGAGAAAGAGCGAGATCGGCTCGGAGACCTTGGTCATGCGCAGCAGGGAGGCCGAATCACCCAGATCGCCCTGGAGGTATTTCTCGAAGGCTTCCTGCCCCTGAGGATTCTGCCCCTGTGTCACGATGCCAAAGGTGACACGTGTGCGTTCGGGTCGCTTGAAGAAGGGCTCGGCATCGACCATGTCGGTGAGCCTGGTCAGCAGCGGCGTGAGCGCCTCGATCTTGCCGTTCTTGCGGCTCCAGTCGTCGTAGGCCACCTTGAGGACCGAGGCGAGTTGCCGAGCACTCTCCTGGTCGGGGAGATAGGGAGTTTTCTGCTCCTTGCCGCGTTGTCCGACCTGGCACAGGCGATGCATGAGTTGCAATACGGAGGCGGAGTCGAACTTGACCCTGGTCGGATCGCTGAGCGCCTTGAGAGCGGACTCAGACCAGTCGGCCAGGTCGCCGCTGGCCTTGCTGATCTCGTCGGGTTTGCCGAAGGGACGGGCATTGCTGGCGCGGGCGAGTTCTTTCAAGCGCTGCTCCAGGTCGGCGGTGCGTGTCCCCTGGCCGGTTGTTTGCAGCGCGGGTTCAAGGAGGGCGAGCGGCCAGCCACGCACGAGCGGACGGCCGGGAGTGGCGCGAATGATCTCGTGGCCGGGGAGTTCATAGCCAAAGCCGCGTTGCTGGCGAAAACCCGGATATTTGAGATCGTGATGGCAGGCGAAGCAATCGCTGTGGGCCATGGCGATCTCGGCCCAGCGCGACGAGGCGAGTTTGCCCTCGCCCTGCAGTTCCGGCCAGAGCGATATGGCATCGCCTGGGGCTCCGGGAACACGGTCGCGGGCCAGGTTGGCAGTGGCTCGCAGGGCGGCCAGGGCGCCGACCACGGCAAAGCGCGTCTGGTGGAAATCGGCGTCGGTCAGCTGATAGTTTGCGACCACCTTGGGATCCCTGGCGTTCTCCTTGAAGTAGGGGACATCCGTGCTGTTGCGCCAGTGCTGGGGCTCGTTCTTCGAGAAGGTCGCCAACTCGATGGGTGGCAAGGGAGGATGGCCAGCGGCGAACATCGCGTGGGTGACCACCTTCCCTTCGCGGGCATTGCCGATGTGACACGAATAGCACAGCTCGGCCCGCACCAACGGATCGCGGAGATTGCGCATCCCCAGTTTGTGTTTTTCCTCGGCGGTCTTGTCACGCCAGGTGGGGAGAGCATGCGGTCCGAGCCATTCACTCGACGGACCATGGCACCCGCCGCAACTGACGCCGTCCTTGAGGTCGAGTCCGCCCGCATCGGCGTGGCCGGCCAGGTTGCTCATCGCATGGCAATTCAAACACCCTGTCTCTTTTTTGAGGACGTCTTGCCCGAGCAGACGCGCCATCAACTTGCCGCGCGGACCGGCGAGGACAGCATAGGCCTGCGCATGCTTGTCATGAGTTTTCCAGATGGCGTACTCGGTCATCAGGACGACATCAAGGGCGCGTTTCTGCCCGGGAGCGCGCAGATTGTTCCCCGTGGGCTGCGTGTGGCAACTGGCGCACGAGACGGCATTCTGATACTTGCAGTTTTTCCACTCGTCCTTCTCCGGGGGCGCGGGCGGCGCCTGGCTGACGGCGCGGCCATGGACCCCAAGCAGGAGCGCCGTTGCCAGCGTTCCCAGACCCAGGAGCAGGGCCCCCTTTTTCCACAGAACCAACGCTGTCATGAGAGTGCCCCTGTCAGTTCCCCAGGTGAGTACGAATGCTCTTGAGCTGTTCGGCGAGATCCGGCCTGGCGGTGGGATCGAAAAGACTCGGACTGTCGGAGCCACGCGGGAAGGCAGTGCGCAACCGTTGGCTCACGGAACGAAGATCGTTGCTCAGCGCGGTCGGATCGGCGGGCTGCTCGCCCAGATCCTTCATCCCCTGGTGCAGCGCGGCGAGGGCCAGGTAGAGCTGGGTGGCCTGGTCCCAATCCAGTGCATTGGCGTTCTTCATCTGGGCGTCCAGAAAAGCGCGGAAGAGAGCCTTGGCCTCGGCGCCGGTGTACTGCTTCTTCTCTTCTTGCTGGATCCAGTCGTCGAGTAACTTGAGGGCGGCCTTCGCCTCGACCGCGACGCCGGCGGCATCGGGTGCGGGGCGTTGCATCAACGCCTTGATACGCTCAAGGGCCGCCTCCAGTTTCAATGCCTCGCCACCCGTCTGCCGGGCGAACGGCCGTGTCATGCTGAAGTACCATGAGCCCCAGGGAAGGGTGCCGGGTTTGTCCTCGGCTTTCCAGGTGCGTTGCCGGGGGCTCTCGACCTGGAGATTCTTGTGGCAGGCGAAGCAATCGTGCTCGGCGAACTCGGGCCAGGGGCGGCTGGCAGAGCCTTCCTTGCCGGCGCCCTCGGCGCGGGTGTGGAGCAAGTCCAGAGCCGCCCGAGCAGCGAGCAACTGACCCAGGGTCCACAGCTTGACCTCGGTCTGAGGATCGGGATCGCGCCAGTGCTTGGCCGCGATGCCGTGATACCCGCCCAGTTCGAAGCTCAAACGCGGATGGCCAGCGGCGATCAGATCATGATTGACCTCGCGCGAGCCGTCGCCGACATGGCATTCGGTGCAGAGCCTGGCGCGAAACGCCAGCTGCTTCGTTGGCCAGAGGCCATATTCCTTGAACTTGGTCTGGATCGATTTCTCCTTGAAGCCGGCCTGATAGTGGGCAGAAAGCCATTTCTCGGCCGGACCGTGGCAAGCCTCGCAGCTCACCCCATCGGCCAGTTGAAAACGGGGGCCGGTATTTGTCTGCTCGCCGTTGTTGGTGGCATGGCACTTGAGGCAGAGGGCGGTCTGCGTGGCGGGTTTGCTGTCGGCGCCGTAGAGATTACGAATCATGGTGGCCGAGCGGTCCGTTTCCAGAGCGGCGAAGGCGCGGGCGTGCTTGTCGTAGGTCGCCCAGGTGGTGTATTCGCTGCGGGGACTTCCCTTGAGACCGTTGGCGTTGTGGCAGGCCATGGAGGCGCAGGAGGCCGCCCCGACGTACCTGGCTGCCGGTGCGGTATCCGGGGCGAGCACGCCCTGGCCGACCGCGGGCGACCGCGGCCAGGCGAAATAGAGGGCGGTGAGCAAGGCAGCAACCGGGAGAACGCGAACAAGGAGGCGCATGATCACAACCGTCTCCCTCAGCTCGACGGGTCGAAGGCAGTTCCACGGAGCAGCCACCGCTCCTCCGTCCAGCTTACCGCGCAACTGGCATGATGGCACGACGAGGAAGAAGCTGTCAAGGAACAACTCTGCCCCTGAGGAATGGCGCCTCAGTCACAGTGCAAACGATCGACAGAGAGGGTGAGACGGGCACACCGGGAAGAGTTTCCCGGAGCAAACCAATCGGAAAATCGTGTCAGGTTTCGGCACGTGTAAGGAATACAACCTACACTTGAGCGCAGGAACCCCACTCGCCAAACTTCAACTGCGAGATCCATTCATGGTTGGCCGGGTCTTCATGGGTCGCTACGAGGTGCTTCGCCTGCTAGGCGAAGGAGGGATGGGCCGGGTTTATCTGGCGCGTCAACTCGACCTCGGTCGGCAAGTGGTCGTGAAAGTGATGCACGAGCACATTGCTGCCGATCCCAAGTTTTGTGAACGCTTTACGCGTGAAACGCTCCTGATGGCGCGTTTTCAGCACCCGTACGCCGTGACCCTCTACGACGCCTCGTTGAATGATCCCCAGGGCCCCTGTATTGTCATGGAGTACATTCGGGGGGTGACGCTCGACACGTTGCTCCATCGCAACGGGAGGCTCAGTCCGGGACGTGTGGGACGGTTGCTGGGGCAGTTGTGCGAGGTGTTGCAAGCCGCGCATGCGGCAGGGATCATCCACCGGGATCTGAAACCAGCGAACCTGATGGTGGTGGATCCCGACACGCCCTACGAGCTGCTCAAGGTGATGGATTTCGGCCTGGCCAAGCTGCTGGGTCCGCAGGCGTCCAATCCGCAGATGATCGTCACCAACAACGAGTTCGCGGTGGGCACGCCAGGCTACATGTGTCCAGAGCAGGCGCGCGGCGAGGAGATGGATCATCGTGGCGATCTGTACAGCGTGGGAGCCATCCTGTTCGAGCTGCTAGCCGGGCGCTTGCCGTTTGCCGGCGCCTCGACGATGGATGTGCTGCTTGCGCGCGCAACCCAGGAACCACCCACCTTCGCCGAGGTCGGAGCCACGGGGCTGGTGCCGCCAGCGGTTGAGGCGGTGGTGCACTGGTGCCTGGCGAAATATCCTGTCGATCGGCCAGCCTGTGCTCGCGACCTGGCGGAACGCTACGAGCAGGCCCTCTTTGAATCGGAGATTGTCGATTCCACGCTTCTGCACACGCCGCATCTGCCGGGGAACACGGCGGTGCTGAACGGAGTCAGGCCGGCGGCAACCCTCGCCCTCGCCCCGGCCGCTGCGCCGGCGCCTGCCCCCGCGCCGGCGTTGCTTGCGCCAGAACCTGTGCCACCTCCCGAGCGAAACGATCCCTGGACAATCATCCACTCTCTCGAAGCATGGATGCCGGAGAAGATCGCTGCTTACAAGTTGCGCGGCTTTGTGCAGGACGTGGGGGGCGAGTTGGTGGAGAATGCCCCCGGACGCATTCTCGTTCGCCTGGGCGGGCGGAATTGTGTGTACAGCGCCCCGCGATGTGCCTCGTTCTCGTGGTTTGGTTTGGCCCCGCGGACCAGCCTGATCAACATGGAACTGCGGTTGAATCGACCGGACCCGGGACGGGACAATCTGAAAATTACGGTTGTCCTGTCCCCACAGGCCAAGAGTCTGGCCGACGACGAGGAATGGCGCGCTCGCTGTGGACAGATTTTCTGTGACCTGCGCGCTTACCTCATGGGGCACAGTGGACCGCATTGATCGCTCCGGGGGCGGTCAGCGAACGCGCGCCTGGAAGCGCACCGTGCCGCTTTCGCCGGGCTGAAGCGCTCCCTGGATTTCCCAGCGGAGCAACACCGATCCGCTTTCGTTGGGTTGCGTGGTGAAGTTTGACGGGCGGCTCGACTCGGAACTTCCCGCGACGTACTCCAGACGCCCGGTCAAGCTGTCGCTGATGGCCACGTCGTTGATCGGGCGTCCTCCCACATTGCTGTAGCGAATGTAGAAAGTCACCACATCGCCCAGGTGCGTTTCCTTGCAGTCGGTCCACTTTGTCAGTTGCAAGGGGCGATCAACGGTGCGCGGTTCCTCGCGACAGGTGGCTGTCACATCAGTCGTGAGTTGTTTCCCCTGGGTGTAGCCCAGCCCCATTCGTTGTTCGACCACGCTGAGTCCGATCTGATTCTCGGTTCCGCTGGGGCGCTCGCGGCTCTGAGTGGCCGCGACGGTTTCGCTCTGGCTGGTACTCAGAGGCGGTACCTGGGCTTGCAGGCGGCTAAAACTCTGCACATGCTGCGTATCGGTGACCCGGGTGCTGGCCTGGCTGTGTCCCAGGACACAGGCGTGGCGCAGCACGGCAAAGCGTGGCACACAGACACAAACGCGATTGGACACGGCGATCTTGCGCTGGCCAATGCTGTTGCGATACTCGGCGACGGTGTCCTCGGGATCGACGCCCTGAATCTGGCCGTTGCGATCGAACCCCGCACGCGGGCCGTGATCTCCCCCGTCGTGCAAACATTCCTCGGAGAGAGGTTTGGCGCCGGCGAGTGGATCGACGAACTTGGCGGTGATCAGAGGCAGATAGGGGGGCAACGGGGGGGGCGACAACGCTTTCTGGCCGGGCAGGAGAATCGTTCCCGGCATCCCTTCGCGCGCCAGCTCGGTATCGGTGAAGATGCGATTGCCGAAGCGCACCAGGAGCATGGGGCGGCCCAGCGCACGCGCTTCCTGCATCAGATCCCGGCTGGGAGGCAACTCGATCTCGAAGGGTTGGTCCTTCTGCGCCCGTTCCGCCAGGGCGCGTTGCGGATCTTCCAGGTAGTGCACCTTGGTCAACAGGGCCCCCTCGAGCACCTGCTGGACATCGTCGGGGTTGACCACGACCACCGCGGGGTAGTTCACTGGGTTGCTCGGAGCAGACAGTTGCAGCGAGCCATGGACTTCCAGGGTGGGGACGAGGGAGATGTTGGGACGCTCCGGGAGATTGCTCAGGCGGACGCGGTAGATGTAGCCAGGGCGAAAACCGAGCGTGACCGGAGCGGTAAAATCGCGGAGGGTGCTCGCGCCCGGATAGACGGTTACGCGCATGCCGGGCGGACCAGGGAAACGCACGTAGAGGAGGGGAGCCTTGCTGCGGTCAGGGAGATTCTGGGGCGAGGGCAGCTGCGCCGCGCCCGTTCCCACGCCGAGAACAACCAGGCCGAGCAGGGCGAGGAAAGACCGTGCGACCATGGTTCCGCTCCAGGCAACAGCGGGGAGTCGCAAACGTCGTGATGGCCACGAGCGTCTGGGCTCCCCGCCTTGAGGTGATGAAGGTGCCCACTCAGCACATTACTTGGTGGTGCTGGTCGGCATGCCCGGCGCGCCTCCCAGGCGCGGCCCGGCCGTCGGCGGGAGCATCGATCCCGGTCCACCAGCGGGCGGCATGATCATCGCCCCCTGAGGACCCATCATCGGCATACCGGGGCGGCCCATCTGGCCACCGGGAGGCATCATGGGGCCCTGGGGACCCATCATGGGCATGCCCGGTCCACCCATCATCGGCGGTTGCGTCTGGCCGTAGGGAGCCATCAGGCCGGGGCTCGGCATGCCGTTCATGCTGGGCGGCATCATGGGCGGCATCATCGGCTTGGGCTGATACTGACTGGGGGCTGCCATCGGCGGGGTGTTCGGCGCTTCCAGGTCGATGTTACCCATGCGGACGACCAGGAGGATGCTGCCGCGTTTCTGTGCCTCGACGATCGGATCGGCCCCCGGCTCCAGGCGCGAGGAGACGACCTCATCGGGCCCGGTGCTGGCCAGATCCTGATATTGCGGATCGGGCAAGTAGATCACCTTGATCAGATAGTTGCCTGCGGCCACCTGCTCGAAATCTTCCTCGGTGAACGAGAGCGGAACAGCGCTGTGCGCCAGGAAGGTCGAGGTCTTGCTGTTGCAGGGGACCACTTCCAGGGTGGGATAGAGTTCCAGCCCCGGGCGATTGGCGATGTTGCTCAGTTTCAGCCGATAGATGGCGGCCTGGACAAAGTTGTAGCGTCCGGGCACATCGATCCCGCTGGGAGAGACGGCGGGGGTGCCATCGGCGCGGGGAGCATACCACTGAATCTTCATCCCCGCGGGGGCGGCGAAGCGCACCTCGGTTCGCTGGGCCGGGGCAGCGGGCGGGCGTTGCATCCCCATGAGGGAGCCTGGCAACAACCCCGGATTGCCGCCCATCGGAGGCGCTCCCGCGCCGCCCGGACCAGCCGGTCCCATCGGTCCCATCGGCCCCATGGGAGGCATCGGTCCGGTGGGAGCGGCTCCCGCGCCTGGAGGCGGGGTTGACGGCGTGCCCAGATCCGGTCCACTCTGGCCCCGCACTTGCTGGATGGTCTGCGGGCCGTCGGTTTGCATCGTCACGCGATCGACCACCTCCGGCGGCAAACTGCGCGCCAGGAGGTCTCGGGCGGCTGCATGCCCCGAATTGGGATCGATGGCGGTCGGTGGGACCATGACCGCCACGGGTTCGCCGCGTGGTCCCATGACGTTGGGAATGTTGGCTGCCTGGTAGATCCCGCCACTGGCCCCACCTGGGGCTTGCGGGGCGCGCGCCTGGCTCATGTACGAGCCGGGCTGGGAGTTCACACACCCACCCAGCGCGGCCAGCAGCACCAGCCCACCTATGCTTCGCTTCATACCTGGTTTCCCCCTCCTTCGGTGACAAGCACGGGTCGAGCGCTGCTCGGCAATACCGGGTGAGAACCGCACCCCCGGCCGCGGGCGCCCCACGAAACGAACGAACCATCCGCCCCGTTGCCATACGGAGCCTTGTCACCTTGTCAGGTTCCCTCGTCCCTGGTATTAGTCGGACCGCAGTCCGCCCGAACTTTCATCAAATCCCGAAGAGTTATCCCATGTCGTCCTTTCGCATCTTTCTGCTCGTCCTGCTTCCGGTGGGTGCTCTGGGCCTGCTGGGGACCTTCGCCGGCTCCAGTTCCTCCCAGCATCCCGGGGGGCCCGCTGCTCAGGATCCCACCCCCGCAGCGTTGCTCGATCAGGCGCTGGCAGAGTTCAGCCCCGAACGGGTGCAGTGGCTGCAAACCGAGGTCTGGCAACAGGTGCAGCTGGGGCAGGACGACTGGCAGACGCACGGTCACGTGTTTCAGGCCCCGGGAGGGCGCTCGCGCCTGGAACTCCACACTCAGGTGCAGAGTGTGCAGGCGACCTTGCTGACTGTCTGTGATGGCTCCGTTCTCTGGGAAGCCGTGCGCACGTGTCGCGAAGGGGGAGCATCGGGAACGGCGACGGGTCCCTGGTCGCGCGTGCGCCGGATTAACCTGGAAGAACTGGGGCAACGCGAGGAGATTCTCAAACTGCTCTCGCGTCGGGAAACCGGGGGGCAACAGGTTGCGCCACTGGGGCTGACCAGTGGGGGGATCTGGGCGCTGTTGCATCAGTTGCGCCAGAACACCACCTGGAGCAATTATCAAGCGGTTCGGCGCGGTGAGCACAATCTGCACAAACTGATGGGAACCTGTGGGACCAGCGAAGGCGAAAGCCTGGTTGCGCAGCCGTGCCAGTGTCGCCTCTATCTCGATCTGCAAACGCTCTGGCCGCATCGGCTGGAATGGTGGGATGAAAAGGCGGAGCGCTGCCTGGTGGCCCTGGAACTGCGCAACCCGCGTTGGCAGCATCCCCTGTCGGCGGCGGAGTGTCGGGAACGGTTCACCTTTCAGCCGGGGGCGACCCCAGTCACCGATCAAACCGAGTCCATGCGCGCCTGGTTGAGTGGCGAAACCAGCCTGGTGAAAGAGCGTGAAGAACGAGCGGTTTCGCGCTCCTTGTTCCGGTGAGGCTTCCTGGTGTCCTTTTCCGCGTGCGCCGCCTATAACAGAGGCGAAGGGTGCGGGACGCCGACCTGACGAGAGTTTCGAGGGTTGGCGTCCCGCGCTGTTTGCAAGGAGAACGTATTGATGTCGGCGGAGATCAAAGCGACGAATATCACCTGGCACGAGGGCCACGTCACGCGTGAAGAACGCGGCAAACTGCTCAAACAGCAAGGCGCGACCCTCTGGTTCACGGGACTGAGCGGATCGGGAAAGAGCACAATTGCCTTCACACTGGAACATGCCCTGGTGCAGAATGGTTACCAGGCCTATGTCCTCGATGGCGATAACATCCGGCATGGATTAAACAAGAATCTCGGCTTTTCCGCCGCGGATCGTGAAGAGAACATTCGCCGCATTGGCGAGGTGGCCAAGCTCTTTGCCGACGCCGGCATCCTCACGATGACCAGTTTTATCAGCCCCTATCGCAAGGATCGCGATCTGGTGCGCGCCCTGCATGTGGAAGGGAAACTGCCGTTCATTGAGATCCACGTCAACACGCCGCTGGAGACGTGCGAACAGCGTGATCCCAAGGGGTTGTACAAGAAGGCGCGCGCTGGGCAGCTCAAGGGTTTTACCGGGATCGACGATCCGTATGAGGCGCCGTTGAATCCCGAGTTGACAATCGATGCGACCACGACCTCGCCGCAACAGGCAGCGGTTTTGCTGGTGCAGTACCTGGAAAGCCAGGGAATTCTGCGGTAACGGAAGTCCTGGGCGTGCGGACACCGGCGGAAATTCCCCAGAGTGCCCAGCTTGGCGCGGTTGACTCCGGCGGTGGCAGCGCCCGACGGGTTCAGCCGCGCTCGACTTTGCGGAGCAATCAACCCGTTGCGTGGAACCGCGTTAAGTCCCGTTTCCCCGTCTACTTCGCCCAACCGTTGCAGTCCGACATTTTTTCGCGTTGGCGCCTTGATTTTTCACGAGTTGCGCGCCACGACGCGTTGACACCCCTGCCCCGCAATCGTAGACTTGGCCCGACTACTTGAGTTGTTCATCGACTGAAACCCTTGAACTTCGTCACACAGGGCCGCGCAACCCCTGTGATCGGCGTCTGTGGAACTCCTGGCACGTTGGGGCTGCTCATGGCGCACACCGATCTCTCCTGTCACTCCCTTCGCCCCGCCGAGGGGTTCTACACCTCGGCGGTGGAGGCTTGTGATCGCTGGCCGATCCGGACCTTTCTTCCGTTCGGTTATGAGCCGAACTATGCCTATCCGCTGCTGGTCTTTTTCCATGGCCAGGGCGGGAGTGAAGAACAGGTGCTGCGTCTGGCCCCGCGGCTCAGTCGGCGCAATTACATCTGCATTGGCCTGCGCGGTCCCGAGGCGCTGAGCCTGCGTTCGGATGGTCGCCTGGGGTATTCCTGGGGGAATACCGACACCCATGGCGAGGCAGTCGAGGAATATGTGCTGCGCGCCATCGAGCAAACGCGCCGCAGTTACCATGTGCATTCCGAACGCATCTATCTCGCCGGCTTCTGTGAAGGGGCGGCGGTGGCCTATCGCCTGGGGTTGCTCCATCCCGAACGCTTTGGCGGAGTCATCTCCTTGAATGGGGGAATCCCGGGGGATCGCCCGTTGCAGCGCTGGCCGGCTATTCGTTCCTTGCGCGTGCTGATCGGTCATGGCATCGCCAATGCGGTCGCTCCGCTGAGTGTGGCCCAGCGTGATTTTCAACTCCTTTACACCGCGGGATTGTCGGTTTCTCTGAAAACGTATCCCACCACCCACCGAATCCACCCCGAAATGCTTCGCGACATGAATCGCTGGGTCATGGAGCAGATCATGGAGTAAAACGCTCTCCACAGGCGCTTTTACGGTATTCTCCCGCGTCGTCCGTGCAACCACTCCGAGAGAGTTTGCTCGCAGAACTTCCCGGCAGCGTCTTGAAGTGCGCGCAGCGCCGGGAGCGTGGGCGTTCCTGGTCGCGCGCTCAGGACTTCTTGACCAGATCAGTGCTGGTGATGCTGGTCCGCATCGTGCTGTTTCCCCCGGGGTTGGGACGGGTGGAGGCAACGGCGCCGGAGGACAGACGCGGCACCAGGCCACTTCCCCCCTGGACGCAGAATTTGCGGAGTGGGACGACGATGGAGAGAGGAATCTGAAAGCGTCCCTCGGGATTTTTCACCAGCATCTTCTGGATGATGGCACTGAGTTCCTCGGGGACATCGGGACGCAGGGTCTGGATACGGGGCGGCTCGGCCTGTTGATGTTGCATCAACTTCTGCATCAGCGAGGTGCCCGGGAAGGGAGGTTGCCCCGTGAGCAGATAGTAGAAGGTGCAGCCCAGACTGTAAATATCCGCTCGGATATCGACCAGGCGGGGGTCGCGCGCCTGTTCGGGAGCGATGTAGTCGGCCGTTCCAATCAGCATCCCCGCCTCGTCACTCGCCCCCGCGCTCTCCGGG
>JAKOSN010000324.1 GCA_029777335.1 Planctomycetota bacterium | reverse complement strand
CAGCACCGTGGCCGAGGCCAGAAGCAAGGTCGATCCGCTTCTCGAAACCCCTTATCGGGCCGAGTGGAGCGGCGAATTTCAGGAAATGGAAGAAGCGGAAAGTCGCATGGCGATCTGGTTTGGCCTGTCGCTGGTGCTGATTATTGTGCTGCTCTACATGGCGTTTCGCTCCTTCCTCGATGCGGCGGTGGTCTTCGCCAATGTGATCGCCATGGGCATTGGCGGCGTGTGGGCGCTCCTGCTGGCCGGGCTGAATTTTA
The DNA here is from genome assembly GCA_029777335.1 of Planctomycetota bacterium. Taxonomy (GTDB): domain Bacteria; phylum Planctomycetota; class Planctomycetia; order Gemmatales; family Gemmataceae; genus JAKOSN01. The sequence goes on along the minus strand of JAKOSN010000324.1, from coordinate 5,877 downwards.
ATATCTCCGCCGCCGTCGGTTTTATTTCCATCCTTGGGGTGGCGGTGATGAACGGCCTTCTGTTTGTCTCCGCGTTCAATCGGCTGCGTGCGCGCGGGTTTGAGCTGAACTCCGCCATCATTGAGGGCACCACCCACCTGATTCGCCCGGTGACGATGACCGCTCTGGCCGCCATCCTGGGTTTGCTCCCGGCCGCGTTTTCCACCGCAATCGGCTCCCAATCTCAGCGTCCGCTGGCGATTGTGGTCGTGGGAGGGATGCTGAGCACCTTGATCGTGATGAACCTGGTCCCGGTGCTCTACAGCTTGTACGGTCATCGCGAACCCCCTGCCGGGGCAGGCGACCTCGGACATTGAGAGCCGTTGAATGCGCACGGGTGTACAGAACAAGGCGATGCGGAGGCTTTCCATTGACCGGATCGGAACCCCCCTCCCGGGAAATTGAATGCCTCCGCTTCCTTTGAAAGAGCACGTCGACTTGTCAACGCCCGTCTGTTTTCAACTCCACCAGGCCCACATCGATGTACTGTCCGCCCCGCGTTTGCTTGCAATGAACGGCAAACACATTCTTGCCGGGTTTAAGGGTGGCCAGTGCTTCTGCCGCGATGGGCATTTCGTCGTACTCGCTGAGAAAGCCTCCAGCCCGCGCTGCGAGCACGCCATTGAGATAAATCTCCACGTCCTCATCGTGATGCACGAGCAGATAGAGCGTGCTATATTTCCCCTCTGGCAAGGTAAATTCACGTCGCAGCCAGATCTCGGGGCTTTTCCACTCGGTCCGTACCACTGCTCCCGGGGTGCCGCGCGTACCAAACCCTCCCGGACCTTCCTCCCAGTTTTTGGCATCGAAATCGACCTTGTACCACTCCTTCGCCGGTTTCTGGATCGTATAACGCCAGCGCAGCCCTGCACGCTGGGAGGTGGGCACGACCACGACCTGCTTTGGCACACGGGAAAAGTCGCCCCGATTGACGGCGGCTACGCGGTCCGCATCGACCTTGAGGATGGCTCGATCGTAGGTCATCAATCCGTTGGCCTCGGTCTCCACATCGGTGGTTTGTGTGTAGATGGCAGCGCTCATGCCGGGTTTGTTCTTCAACTCGTACACACGGCGCATCAGGCGTTCATATTTACGAGTCAGATCGGCGCTGTCCTTGGTACCCTGGTAGCCCCACGTTTTCTTCTCCCAGGTGTGGCCATCGATTCCCAGCCCCAGTCCGCCAAATTCGCCCAGGACGGCGGCTCGTTTCTCCTCTGGTTGGGGTGAACCCGGCCCTGGATAAACGTGGATATCGTGGACATCGCCACAGGGATAGTCGTTCCATCCGCTGGCGCAATCCACCAGGCGCGTCGGGTCATAGTTTTTCACCCACTCCGTGATGCGCACTGTATCAAATTGTCCCCATCCCTCGTTAAAAGGCACCCACATGACAATGCAGGGATGGTTGTGCAGATTATCAATCATGCGCTTGAGTTCCCGCTCATATTGTTTGGCCGAGGTCGCGGTGCGCTTGATCTCCGGCTGCCCCGGTCCGATGTTGCGATCTCCACTCGGCATATCTTGCCAGACAAGTAAACCGAGCTTATCGCACCAGTAATACCACCGCGCCGGTTCCACCTTGACATGCTTGCGCGCCACATTGAAACCAAGTTTTTTGGTGATCTCAATGTCGTACTTCAATGCCTCATCGGTTGGGGCGGTGTACAGTCCATCGGGCCAGAATCCCTGATCAAGCGGGCCAACCTGAAAAGACGGCTTCCCATTGAGATGAATGCGCGTGATACCCTTATCATCCTTGCGCACCTCGATCTGACGCATGCCAAAATAGCTCGTCACCTGATCCACGGTCCGATCGCCGCGACGCACACGGACCGTCAGATCGTACAGGCGGGGCGATTCGGGTGTCCACCGTTCAACCCCCTGGCGCGGGAGAACCAGTTCGATCGCTTCCCCTGCTTTGCCAGACCGGATCAGCGGGCCTCCAACCCTGGCCTGCACCTCGATCTGGTCGCCCTCTTTCAACCCTGTGGCGTGGGCCGTGACGCGAACCCTGTTCCCTGGGACATCGGGAACGATCTTGAGACTTTCCAGATAGGTTGCGGGAACTGGTTCGAGCCATGCGGTCTGCCAGATACCGGTACTCGGGGTGTACCAGATACCCTCGGGTTTACGAACCTGTTTGCCGCGGGGTTGCGTGCCAGCGTCGGCCGGGTTCCACGCCCCCACCACGATTTCCTGCGGGCCGTCGGCCTTGAGTGCACCGGTGATGTCGTAGGAGAACGGATCGTATCCGCCCTGGTGCGTGCCCAGCTTCTTACCGTTCACCCAGACGGTGCTTTCCCAGTTGACCGCTCCGAAATGAAGCAGAAGGTGTTTCCCTTCCCATTCTTTCTTCACCGCAAAGGTTCGGCGGTACCACACCCGGTCGGCACGTTTCATCACTCCTGAAAGGGCGGATTCCACAGGGAACGGCACAAGAATCTGTCCGCTCAACTCCTTGCCAAGCGGGGGAGCCTCCTCGGCAGTGGCCACCTGAAATTGCCACAATCCATTGAGATTGAACCACTCCGGGCGGGTCATCTGTGGACGAGGATATTCCGGATGTACTTTCTCCGGAGTGACATCCTTGGCCCAGCGCGTGCTCAGCGGTCCTTTCGCCGGCTTCCACTCCGCAGCCGTCACGGGGGCGATTCCGAGTGTGAGGCTCAGCATGGCAAGGAGAGGTGTGTGTTTCATGATGGCTTCTCGTGAGGTGCTCGATCAATCCCGACGTGATTGTAGGCAATCCCGCGGATCAAGGCATCCTGGGGCAGGGACTGACAAACCTTGCCGAACGTGCGGGCGAATCCGCCCCGGGAGATCGTGCGGATCCCGCTTCCTTGCTGGACATTCCCCTCGGAGCGGAAGACAATGACCTGCACGGCATCGAACGCCGAAGGTCTGGGGAGGGCGGCGGATGACTCGCTTGGCACTGCTGGTTGGCTCATTGGTGGGGGTGATCCTGGTGGGGTTGGAACTCCCCGCCGCTCCTCCCGCCGAGCCCTTGCTCGAACGGGTGAAGTACAACCATCCCGGGCTGAAGGTCGACCTGGGCGTTGGGCTGTGGGCCTGGCCGATCCCCCTGGATCACGACGGCGACGGTGATCTGGACCTGGTCGTGGTCTGTCCCGATAAGCCCTCCAATGGCACCTATCTCTTTGAGAATCCCTCGGGGAAAACCAGGTTTCCCGTTTTCAGAAAGGCACATCGCCTCAGCAAGGGGCTGTTCGATGTTTCGCCGTCCTACGTCGATGGCCGAGTGCGGATTCTCAGTCCCGCCAGTGAATACACGGATTTTGTGAAATCGGGGCTGGCGCAGCCGACCAAACTTCCTCTCCCTGCGAACATCCACCCGCAGCGCGTGCGTGGCAACCAGTGGAAATACGTCGATTACGATGGCGATGGCGTCCTGGATCTGATTGTGGGTGTCGGCGACTGGACCGACTATGGCTGGGATGATGCCTTCGACCACACCGGGATGTGGAAGAACGGGCCGTTGCATGGCTATGTCTATCTGCTCAAAAATGGCGGGAGCAACGAGAAGCCGAAGTATGACAAACCCGTGAAACTCCAGGCGGACGGCAAGACGATTGATGTCTACGGCACCCCTTCTCCGAACCTGGCCGACTTCGATGGCGATGGCGATCTCGATCTGCTGTGTGGCGAATTCCTCGATGGATTCACCTATTTCGAGAACATTGGCACGCGCAAAAATCCGCGTTATGCTGCCGGCCGTCGCCTGCTGAGCGGAGGCAAGCCGTTGACCATGGATCTGGAGATGATCGTCCCCGTGGCGCTGGACTGGGATGGCGATGGCGATCTCGATCTGATCGTGGGCGATGAGGATGGACGCGTGGCGTTTATCGAGAACACCGGGAAGGTGAGCAAGGGTTTGCCGCAATTTTTGCCGCCGCGCTATTTTCAGCAGGAGGCCGACGAACTGAAGTTTGGAGTGCTGGCGACGCCCGTGGGGGTGGACTGGGACGGCGATGGCGACATCGATATTCTCTGCGGGAACACTGCCGGCTACCTCGGTTTCTTCGAGAATCTGAGCGGACCGGGAGTCGAACACCCCAAATGGGCGGCCCCGCGCTTACTGGAGGCAGACGGCAAGGTGATCCGGATCCAGGCCGGTCCCAATGGTTCGATTCAGGGTCCCTGTGAGGCGAAGTGGGGGTACACCACGTTGAGCGTTGCCGACTGGGATGGCGATGGTTTGCCTGATGTGCTTGTCAATTCGATCTGGGGAAAGGTGCTCTGGTATCGCAATAGCGGCACGCGGCGTGCTCCCAGATTGGCGGCCGCCCAGCCGATCGAGGTGCAGTGGGCGGGCAAGGCGCCGAAACCGGCATGGAACTGGTGGAATCCCCAGGGGAAGGAACTGGTAACGCAGTGGCGCACCACTCCAGTGGCGGTCGACTGGAATCGCGATGGCCTGATGGATCTGGTGATGCTCGATCACGAAGGCTATCTGGCCCTCTTCCCGCGCCGCAAGGGGAAGGACGGACTGGAACTCCTCCCGGGAGAACGCATCTTTTGCGATGAACAAGGGGCTCCCCTCCGACTCAACGCTGGGCGCGCCGGAAAGAGCGGGCGACGTAAACTTTGTGTCGTCGACTGGGATGGCGATGGTCGGCTCGATCTGCTCCGCGATTCGGAGAATGCCACCTGGTTGCGCCAGGTGGGTGCTCGTGAGGGCAAGTATTTCTTCCGCGACATGGGCCCGCTTGATCGGCGCAACATCTCCAGCCACTCGACCAGCCCGACGGTGGTGGACTGGAACAACGATGGGGTGCCCGACCTCCTTGTCGGCGCCGAGGATGGCCGACTGTATTACCTCCGCAACCCACGCTCGCGCGGCAAGTAACCCTGGTGTTCGCATGTCCCTCGTGGCAACCCTGCCAGAGACCGCCGCATGTTGTCGACTCTGCCGTTGCTTGATCTGGCTGTCCTGCTTCTCTATCTCGTCGGCATCGTCGGGTTGGGGTGCTGGTTTATGCGCCGCTCAGGGAGCACCGAGAGCTTCATGGCGGCGGGACGATCGCTGCCGGGGTGGCTGGTCGGACTGTCGATCTTTGGTACCTATCTGAGCAGTATCAGTTTCCTGGCGTTGCCCGGGAAGGCGTTCATCGCCGACTGGAGTCCCCTGGCATTCAGTCTGTCGTTGCCGCTGGCGGCCTGGGTGGCGGTCACTTTTTTTGTGCCGTTTTATCGCACGCTGGGAGAGATCTCCGCCTATAGCCATCTGGAACATCGCTTTGGGGTGTGGGCGCGCAGTTACGCCGGCCTCTGTTATCTGCTCACCCAGATGGCGCGCATGGGTTCGGTGATGTATCTGCTGGCACTGCCGTTTCAGCAATTGCTGGGGTGGGATATTCGCGTGATCATTGTGGTGACCGGCGCGCTGACCACTCTGTACACCTGCCTGGGAGGGATTGAAGGAGTGATCTGGACCGATGCGGTTCAGAGCGTGGTTCTGATTGCCGGCGCGCTCAGTTGTGCGATCCTGATTCCCCTCGGCATGCCCCAGGGGCCCGGGCAAATGTTTCAGATCGCTCAGGAGCACAACAAGTTCAGCCTGGGAAGTTTCGCCCTGTCGGTCACGGCGCCGACTTTCTGGGTGATTCTCATCTATGGCGTGTTCATCAATCTGCAAAACTTCGGAATTGACCAGAGCTATGTGCAGCGCTATCTGACGGCGAAAACCCCCACCGAAGCGAACCGGTCGGTCTGGCTGGGGGCGTTGCTCTACCTCCCCACGTCGCTGCTCTTCTTCTTCATTGGAGCGGGCTTATTCGCCTTCTACTCGGCCCAGCCGGATCTGCTTCCCTCCGAACT
>JAKOSN010000323.1 GCA_029777335.1 Planctomycetota bacterium | reverse complement strand
GACTGGTGGATCGTGGGCGGAGGCGAGGCAGGCCATGTGGTTCCCGATCCGAGCGATCCCAACATTATCTATGCCGGGGAATATGGCGGCTACATCTCGCGCTATGATCGCCGCACCCGCCAGGCGCAGAATATTAGCATCTATCCGTTCAACCCCTCGGGACATGGAGCAGAAGATCTTAAATATCGCTTTCAATGGACGGCGCCGATCGCCCTCTCGCCTCATGACGCGAAGACGATCTATCATGGGGCCAATGTGCTCTTTCGCAGCACCGACGCCGGAAAAACCTGGGCACCCCTCAGTCCCGATCTCACGCGCAACGAGAAGAGCAAGCAGAAGTGGTCGGGTGGACCCATCACCGGAGATAACACCGGCGTTGAGGTGTACTGTACCCTCTTCGCGATCGCGGAATCGCCCAAGGAGAAGGGAGTGATCTGGGTTGGGAGCGACGATGGACTGGTGCACCTCAGTCGCGATGGGGGCAAAAGCTGGAACAACGTCACGCCCAGGGGGCTTCCCGAGTGGGCAACCATTCTGTGCATCGAACCCTCGCCCTTCGAGGCAGGCACGGCGTACGTCGTGGCGGAAAATCATCGCCAGGACGACATGAAGCCCTACCTGTTCCGCACAACGAACCATGGCAAGACCTGGCAAACACTGAGCGGAACGCTGCCTCAGGATGTCTATCTGCACGTGGTGCGTACCGACCCGGCAGCGCGTGGCATGCTCTATGTGGGGCACGAACGGGGGGTGGCCTTTTCAAGCGACGATGGCGCTACCTGGGAGCAACTGAAGCTCAATTTGCCGACGGTCGCGGTCACGGACCTGAAAGTGAAAGGGAACGATCTGGTGGTCGGCACGATGGGCCGCTCTGTCTGGATTCTCGACGAGATCACACCCCTGCGCCAGATGACGCCTCAAATTCTCGCCAAGAAGGCTCACTTCTTTCCCCCTGTGGCAGCGATCCGCTATCGCCACGAGGGGCGGTTGGAAACCCCCTTCCGTGTCGAGGAGGGGAAGAACCCTCCCGAGGGGGCCATCCTCCATTACTATCTGAAGGAGAAGCCGGCGAAAAAAATCACCCTGGAAGTGGTTGATGCCAGGGGGACGGTGGTGCAAACCCTGAGCAGCGAGGAAGAGCACCAGGAGACACCCCCGCAGGATGAGGGCGCGTATTCCGAGGACACCTTCAAAAAGCCTGTGTTGCCGACACAACCAGGGTTGCATCGTTTTGAGTGGGATCTGCGCGAACGCGGCGCGACGGTGATCAAGGGGGCAAAGGTGGACACCGGGAACCCACGGATCGGCCCGCTGGTGCCGCCCGGGACCTACACCCTCAAGCTGACCGTGGGCGATCAGGTTCTGGAAGAAAAGGTGGAGGTGAAGCTCGATCCACGGGTCAAGGTAGCGCCGGAGGTGCTCGCGGAGCAATACCGGGCGATTGCCCAGGTGCGTGAGAGCATCTCGAAGTTGGCGGCTTCTGTGAATCAGTTGCGTGCTCTGAAGGCACAGGTGAAGGCGCGCGAGGAGTTGCTCAAGGATCGGGCAGCCGCCAAACCGCTCCTCGACGCCGAGAAGGAACTGGTGAAGAAGCTCGATGCGCTGGAGGCGGAGATGCACAACCCCAGAGCGAAGGTGCCCTACGACATTCTGGCGCAGCGCGGTGGGGCCAAACTCTATTCCCAGCTGGTCTGGCTCTATGAGCAGCTTCTCGAGCACGACGGCCCTGTGACACAGGGATGGAAGGAGACCTACGCCGAGCAGTCGGGCCATCTGCGCACCGTGCAGGAGAAATGGCAGAATCTACTCGGCAAGGAGGTGGCCGCCGTGAACGCTCTGGCGCGCAAGCTCGATCTGCCAGGGTTAATCGTTCCCTGATGGCGAGACGGGTTCAGAAGGTCGGGGCGGACGCGCAGCAACCTGGCGCGTCCGCCCCGGTCGTTTTTCGCGTCTCTGGGGCGGAGGAGGCTGGGAATAAAAGCGTTTGGCGCGCGTCATGCAGAGAGAAGGTTAGCGGCTGGTTGCCAGGGATTTCCCTGGGTAAACACCGACTTTTCGTACAGGAGAAGTAGTATGAATTATGCCTTCTGGGCGGATGTGGTGGTGGGGTTCCACGTCGCCTATGTCGGCTACGTGGTGGTCGGCCAACTGATCATTCTGCTGGGGTTGGCGATGCGCTGGGGCTGGGTTCGCAACCCCTGGTTTCGCCTCACCCACCTGGCGGCGATCGCCTATGTGGCCTACGAGGATCTGAGGGGGATTGCCTGTCCCT
>JAKOSN010000008.1 GCA_029777335.1 Planctomycetota bacterium | reverse complement strand
TGTCTGTTCCTACAATACGGGAGGGATGGTCCGCAGCCCAGCAGGAGAGAGACGCATGACGACCCACGACCTGACCGGGTTGACCTCCGCCGAGGTGGCCGAGCGAACCCGTCAAGGGCTGGTCAACCGTGTGAAACGCTCCGATGCCGCCGAATATCGCGATATCGTGGTGCGCAATGTCTTCACCCTCTTCAATGCCCTGGTGATCCCGGCGGCCATTGCTCTGCTTGCGCTGGGGGAATACCGCGGCGGCTGGGCAGTCTCAGCGATGGCGATCATCAACACCCTTCTTGGCCTGGCCCAGGAGGTGCGCGCCAAATGGCATCTGGATCGACTTGCCATCCTCACCGAAACCAAGGCCGGTGTGATTCGCGACGGCCAGATGCTGGAAATCCCGGCCAGTGCCGTGGTGCGCGACGATCTGCTCTGTCTGAAGACCGGTGAACCGGTGGTGGCAGATGGCGTGGTGATCCAGGCGGCCTTTCTCGAGGTGGACGAGGCGTTGCTCACCGGCGAATCCGATCCGGTCGCCCGCCACGCTGGCGAGCGGCTGCTCTCGGGGAGTTACTGCGTTGCCGGAAGCGGGGTGTATCGGGCCGATCAGGTCGGCGCCGCCTCGTTCGCCCAGAGCACCGCCAGCGCGGCGCGCGCCTACCACTACCTCGCCAGCCCGATCCAGACCTCGATCAATCAACTGTTGCGCATTCTGACTGCCGTCGCGGTGTCGCTGTGTGCCCTCTATGTGGTCCTCTCCTTCATCCGCCCCACCATCGATCGAACCGAGTTGATCCAGATGGTGGCCGCCACGATCACCTCGATGGTGCCGCAGGGGCTGGTGGTGATGGCCACGCTCGCCTTTATTCTGGGCGCCGTCCGTATGAGTGCGCGCGGCGCAGTGGTGCAGCGGCTGTCGGCGGTCGAGTCGATGGCAGCGGTCAACATCCTGTGCATGGACAAGACGGGCACCCTGACCACCAATCAGCTTCGCCTGGATCGCGTGCTTCCGCTGACAAACGATCTTGGCGAGGCCGACCTGCGTCAGCGCCTCCGTGCCTTTGCCTCGGCGTCGGTTGATCGCGACAACAAGAGCATTCAGGCGCTGCGCCAGGCGCTGGGCGAAACGAAGGTCGAATTGCTCGATCAGATTCCGTTCAAATCGCAGAACCGCTACAGCGCGGTTCTGATTCGCGACGAGGGCGCGGAGCGGGTGCTGGTCCTGGGTGCCTGTGAAGCGTTGCAACCGCTGCTGGCGAGTTCGACCGAGGCGCGCTGGCGACACCACTGGGAAGCGCTTCTCCCCAGCGGATTACGATTGTTGCTGTTCGCCGAGAGCAGCACCATTCTTCCCTTTAACGGCAAACTGGATGGCTATTTTCTCCGTCCTCTGGGGCTGATCGCGCTGAGCGATGAACTGCGGCCCGAGGCGGGGAAGGTGCTTGAAGAGCTGGCGGCCCAGGGGATTGGCTTCAAGATCATCTCGGGGGATAATCCGGACACGGTGCGCGCGACGGTTGGCCATCTGGAGTTGCCCCTGGCGCACGAGCCAGTGGTGTCCGGCGAGCAACTGGCGCAGGGCGCCGACCCCGCAGAGTTGATTCGCACGCACAGTGTTTTTGGCCGCATCGCCCCGCAGCAGAAACTGCAGATTGTCAGCACCTTGCAGGAGGCGGGCGCCCATGTGGCGATGATCGGCGATGGGGTCAACGACGTGTTGCCGATCAAGCGGGCCGATCTGGGGATCGCCATGGGCGAGGGCTCGCGAGCCAGCAAGACGGTGTCCGGGCTGGTGCTGGAGAACAACAACTTCGAGTTGCTCCCTGCCACCCTGGACGAGGGCCGCACCATCCTGCGCAACCTGCGTCGCTCCGCCAAGCTCTTTCTCCTCAAGAACATTTACACCCTGATCCTCATCGTTGGGATGGTGCTCCTTTTTCGCACCAACTTCCCCTACCTTCCGCAGCAGGTGACCTTGCTCAACTTCCTCACCATTGGCCTGCCCGCCTTTGTGATCACCCTGAGCAAGGAGCGTAGCAGCACGGCCAGTCGGCCCGGCTTTCTGCGGGAGGTGGGGTGGTTTGCCCTGCGCACCGGAGTGATTCTTGGCCTGAGTGGGTTGGGGTTATCGCTCTGGACCGCCTCGCAATGGCCCAGCGTGCCGGGCGCCGAAAACCCCCTGCATGTGCGCATTCAGCGCACCATGTTGATCTCCGCGCTGGTCCTGCTGGGAGTGACGGCGTTATGGCGGGTGCTCGGTGATGGCGAGGCCGAGCCACTCCCCGGCGATCGCAAATTGCGGCTGCTGGCCCTGGCGGTGCTGCCGGTCTATGCGGTGGCGCTCTACTGGCCGCTGTCAGCGGATTTCTTTGAGCTGGAGCCGCTGGGAGCGAAGCAGTGGGGAGTGATCCTGGCGGTCGTTGGGCCGGCCTACGGGCTCTGTCTCCTGGCCGATCACCTCTGGCCCGGCGGGTTCACAACCACCAGCGAAACGCCCAGGCCAGGCGATCCACCAGGCGCTGCCACCAGGAACGCTGCAAACAATCGCGCAGTGTGATCCGCCGACTGTGGTTCATCTCCTCGGCGACAATCTGTCGTACCGCCTGGGCCAGGGGAATCGAGTGGATGACTGCCAGGAACTCCAGGTTGATAAAGAGGCTTCGCGCATCGAGGTTGGAGGAACCGATCACCGTCCACGCCTCGTCCATGATCAGCACCTTGCTGTGCAGCATGTTCACCTGGCGTTCGTAGATGTGGACGCGCCGGCGTAGCAAGCGCAGATAAAGGTGTTGCGTGGCACACTGAACCAGGGGAACATCGCTCGAACCAGGGACGACGACGCGAAGAAACACCCCGCGGCGCTGGGCACGCAACAGGGCCCGCAGCACTCCGCCCACCGGAAGAAAATAGGCCATCGAGAAGAGCAGCGAACGCTGGGCGGCATTGAATAACTGGATAAAGACGCGCCAGGCGCGCGTGTGGCGCAGCCCGGGGCCGCAGTCGAAGAACTGAATGCTCTCTGCCCCGCCGACCAGCCGAGCCTGGCGATACCCCCGAGAGCGGGGAGGGGTCGGTTGCCCGCGTGCCCGGCGCCAGGAGCGCTCAAAACTCTCCGCCAACTCCCCCTGCTGGGGGCCCTCCAGCCGCACATGCACATCGCGCCAGCCTCGGGAAAACCGGAGTGGCTCGGCCCGGTCTGTGACATGCACGTTGGAAACATCAATGATGTTCATCCCGCCAAAATAAGCGACCTGATCGTCGATCACCAGCAGTTTGCGATGATTGCGGCGATTGAGAATCCGCAACATCGAGGAATTCCAGAGTGCCTCCCACAGCGAATGAAAGGCGTGGACCTGAACGCCCGCTTCTTCCAGACGCCGAAAGTAACTCGAAGGGGCGTCCAGACTGCCGATGGTGTCGTAATGAAGCCGGACATCGACGCCAAGGCGAGCCCGCTCGATCAAGGCATCGGCGATTGCCTGGCCAGCGCGATCGTCGTGAATGATGTACGTTTCCAGCCACACGCGTTGACGGGCCTGCTGGATATCCCGCAGCATCGCTTCAAGAAGCGGGGGAAACTCGACGTACAGAGTCAGCGTATGCCCCGCCACCTGAACCTGCGGCGGATTGTCGGAGCGATTCAGAGTGGGGGCCGAGTGTTCCATCCCCTCAGGTTAGCAGACGAGGCGGTTGGATCGAAGAGAGGCGAAAATCGACCACCAGCGGCAAGTGATCCGAGGCCTTGCGCGCCAGGGGAGTGCGCACAATCCGGGCCTGATCGACCTGAACGCCGCGATGGAACAACTTGTCCAGCGCCATCAACGTCATGAACGAAGGGAAGGAGCGAAATTGTTTCAGGGGGGCAGTCGCTTGCTGAAAATGATGCGCGTGGAAGACGTTGTCGCCCAGGGTGTTGCGCCAGTCGTTGTAGTCGCCCGCAATCAGGGTGGGGAGATGGCAGGAGTGCTTGAAGACGTCGTGATTGAGGAGATGGTGCGCCTGCCAGCGCCGTTCGCCCTCCGCCAGCCCCAGATGCCAGTTAATCAGGTGAACGGGCCCTTCGGGGGTGTTGACCACCACCAGTTGTGCGCCACGCGGCTTGCGCCACTTCAGGCGCAGCGACAGATGATGATGCTGAGCGATCGGCCAGCGCGACAAAATCAGGTTGCCGTAGCCTCCCTCCTTGAGCCGCACATTGAGTTGATACTTGTGCGTATGGGCAGACAGTTGCTCTGCCAGCAATTCAGGCTGATTGTGATATTTGGTCCGGCTGACGTTGTGATCCACTTCCTGCAGGCAAATCAGATCGGGCGCTTCTTCCTTGATGACATGGATGATGCGCTCCAACCGATAGCGCCGATCACTGCCACCAATCCCCTTGTGAATGTTATAACTAAGCAAGCGCATGGGTTGGAAGGATCCACAGGCAGGGAAAGAAGGAAGGATGCTGGACGACCAGCCGCCAGCCAACCATCGATTCCAGTATATACGCAGTATGTCGTCCAGCGGTAGAGATTGAAAGGAGAAAAAATGCAACGTCGACGGATCCTGTCGTTGACGATGACACTGGGGTTCCTGGCGCTGGCGGGTTGCACCGGGAGTTCCCCGCAATCGCGCGTGGTTCTCTATTGTGCCCAGGATGAGCCTTTTGCCAGGGAATTGCTGGCCGAATTCACCCGTCAAACTGGGCTGTCGGTGGACACGAAGTTCGACACCGAGGCGGACAAATCGGTCTCGCTCTACAACGAGTTGGTGCAGGATCGGGCGATGCCCCGCTGCGATGTCTTCTGGAACAACGAGATCCTCTCCACCCTGCGGTTGCAGAAGCTGGGGCTGCTCGAACCGTATGTCAGTCCCTCGGCGGCTTCCTATCCGGAGTGGACACGCGCACAGGACAATACCTGGCACGCGTTCGCTGCGCGCGCTCGCGTGTTGATTGTGAACACCAACCTGGTTCCGGAGGCAGAGCGGCCGCGTTCGCTTCTCGATCTGACCCGCGCCGAATGGCGAGGACGAGTGACCCTCGCGCGCCCCATTTTCGGCACCTCGGCGACTCAGGCAGCGTGTTTATTCGACGTGCTGGGAGTGGAAGAAGCGAAGAACTACTATCGCGCCCTGCGCGCCAACAAGGTACGGATTGCGCCAGGGAACAAGCAGGTCGCCGAGTGGGTCGGACGCGGAAAAACGCCAAATGGAGAGGTGGTGGCGGTCGGCATCACCGACACCGACGATGCCTACCTCGAATTGGAAGCTGGCCACCCCGTCGCGCTCGTCTTCCCCGATGCTGCCGCCGATGCTCGCCTGGGAACGCTCCTAATTCCAAACACGGTGTGTCTGATCAAGAACAGTCCGAACCCGGACGGCGGCCGCAAGCTGATCGATTATCTGCTCAGCGCTGCGGTGGAGCGCAAATTGGCGGAGGGAGAAAGTCGACAGATTCCGCTCAATCCCCAGGTGAGCGCCGTGCTGCCGCCTTCCCTGGAGGCGGGCCGCAAGGCTCGCGCGATGCCAGTGCATTTTGATCGGGCCGCCGGCCACTGGGATGAGATGGAAACTTTCCTCCGCAACGAGTTCCTGCGCCCCTGAGAGGCGGGGATGCTTAACCGAAGGCGCCGCCCAGGGGGCCTTTCTTGCCCGGGGTGGGCGTCTTCTTCTCCGGCGGTTCTTCTGGAGGTGTCTCGTCCCTCCCCGTCGTCGCGGCAGACGATTCGTCGGCGGCGGGAGGCAGAAAGGCGCCTGCGACCCTATTGCTCTTCTTGCTGTCGGCGGCGGGGGGCGGTTCACTCCCTGCGTTGGCCTCGCTCGGCGGCGGTTGCCACAGGGGGGACAGCGGCGCCGGTTCGGTGGAGGTCGATTGAAAAACGGTGGCGATCTGGCGCGGAGGAACGCGGGTGCCGGGGGCCGGCGGAGTCGGTCGGCGCGACGGAGGATCCTCCTGAGGCGCGTTCTCCAGCGGCGCCAGTTCGATATCCTCGGGGAGGAGTTCCAGGATCGGCTCGGGCAACGGCTCGCTGGGCGGGGGCTGGAAGATCGGCGCAATCACGCGCGGGGGAACTCGGGGCGGGGGCCCGGAGGGACGAGAAGGGGGCCGCCGATCCGCAGGCGGGATCTCCAGGGACGGCACTGGCGCGGCAGAGACAGGCGGTTGTGGTCGGGGCACCCGAACGAGCGCGGGTTTGTCGCTGGATCGTGGGGTGCGTGCGGCGGTCCGTTCGAGTTCGGTCAAGCGTTGCAGCACCGCGTCAAAATCGGCCAGGCGCCGTTCCATCTTGCGCGCGGTGCAGTCGGCCAGGAGTTTGCGCCAGCCCTCGTCGAGCATCTCTTTTTCGTAATCATCCGGTTGCGGGGTGCCCAGCAAGGCATAGTAGCAGGTCCGGCCAAACCCATACACATCGGAGTGACTGCCCACGGGCACTCCCGTCAACTGACCGATCTGTTCGGGAGCGGCATACTCCAGCGTGCCGGCAATCCCCATCTCATTGGGGCTGGGGGTGATTCCCCCGGGAGTGCGCACGGTTCCCTCGCTCACCTCCTGCTTCAGCGCCAGGCCGAAGTCGATCAGTTTCATCTCCCAGCACTCGCCTTTTTTCCGCACCAGGAGATTGTCCGGCTTGATGTCACGATGGAAGATGCGCTGCTTGTGGGCGGCACGCAACCCCTCGGCGACGGCTCGTGCCAGCGGCAACAGATCACGCCCCGTCAGCATCCCCTGTTGTTTGATGTGTTCGCCAAGGTTGACGCCCTCGAAGTATTCCATCACCAGGTAAGCACGGGTCCCCTGCTCGTCGGCAAAGTCACAATCGCTCAATTCGATGATGGCCGGATGACGCAGGGAGCGCAGAAGCTGGGCCTCGCTAAACACCTCGCTCACGTCGCGATCCAACCCATCAAGCTGCAAGCTCTTGATCACCACGCGCTGATTCAAACGGCGATGCTGGCAGAGAAAAGCGACGCCAAAGCCGCCCGCCCCCAGGATCCTTTCCGGGGCGAACTTGCCGAAGGGGAAGGGCGCATACTCCGCCGGGGCGAACTGGACCGCCGTTCTGAGGGCCTCCAGTGCCACCGGCCAGTCACGCCGTTCCAGCGCCGCGCGATACCGGTTGAAATGAGCCTGCCCCTGGGCCCGCGCATCGTTCCCCACCAGTTCGGCCAGTTCCTCGAAATCGCGCTCGGCCGCCACGCAATCGCCGGCCGCCACCTCCAGCAATCCCACCGTATTGAGCAACTCCGGACGTTGCCGACGTTGTTCGTGGGGGAGGGCGCGATAACGATCCACCACCTCGCGTACCCGCCGCCGATCCCCCTCGCCACGGATCGACCGGCTGGTGCCCGGACGCACCTCGCGTTGCTGTTCCATCTGATATAGCGTCAGCAGTTGCTGCATCATTCGCTTCAACTCATCGACTTCCTGATTGATGTGCGATTGCCCCGCTTCCACCCCGCGCAACGATTCGCTGATGTCGCTCAAGACCCCCTGAAGATCGGCCAGGGCGCGATCGAGCCGATCGCCAAACTGGTGAAACGTCTGCTCCAGTTGCTGGAAGGCCTGTTTTTGCTGCTGGGTGAGCGCTTCGGTCATGGTGAACTGTAAACCGCGCGAGAGAATCTCGTCGGTCTCCACGGCGCGACGGAAGAAGTAGCGGACCGCCACCACCAGCAGCGATTGATCGGGCTGCACCTGGAAGGCGATCAACTGAGCGAGGTTCTTGCACCCGGACTGCTCCAGCAGCACTCCCATGGTTTGCAGCGCGGCGCGGTCGGCCTCGAGCATCCCTGTCTGGTTACCGTGCCGGGCAAACCCCTCGACGGATTTCGCCAACTCCGGGGGCTGGAGGGGACCGAGCAGCAAATGGCTCTTCTTCGCCTGGAGCAACTCGCGATGACAGTTCTTGCGAAACTCGGTTTTTCCCGTCAACAGGGGAAGAGGCATCGTGTCGAGGAGCGCACGAATTTGCTGGCGAAATGCCTTCTCCTCGGCAGAATCCAGCTTGTTGAGCAGTCCTTCCCCGGCCAGGGTGACCTCGAGCGCTTTCCAGGCGCGTTCATTCGCCTGCTGCAACGCGCGGGGCAACAGCTGGCTTTGATCGGTCAGGCGATCGCTCAGCAAGCGCAGGACGTTCTCCGCCCCTTCCCCGACGACCTGACGCAAGGCGAATGACGACAAGGCATACATGAGAGCCATCGAGCTGTCCTCGCAGCACGGGACGCGGCGGAATCCCAGGTTATTGAGCGATAAAAGCGGTCGCTATTTGGGTAAATCGATCTCCTGGCGGATGCGTTGGCCATGCACCTCCAGCTCGAACCAGTGGGAACTGGCGGGCATGGTGAACTTGACGACGGCGGGCACCCCATCGCTCTTGTGCCAGACCCGTTGGCCCGACGCATCGTAGATCGTTCCCTTGGGAGCGACGGTCCGATTCTCGTCCACGACCTCGGCGAAGATCTCCACCAGGGCGCGCATCTCGGTGGCGATCTTGTGGTCCCAGATGTCGACGTCGGTGCCCGTATCGAGGTTGTCCAGCTGTTCCATCTGTTTCTCGTCGATGTCGTCTCCCACGCCGATCAACACGCACTTGACGGGGTTGCGTTTGCCGGCCTGGATCTCCTGGGCCAGGCGCCGGGTGTAGCGTTTGACCTGCTCCAGATCATCCAGGCGGCCATCGGTGATGAAGATATACATCCCGTTCTCGGCATCCGCAAAGCGATTGACAAAATACTCCACAGCCGGGGTCAGCGAGGTGCCCGTTCCAAAGGGCACCTCGCGCGGTCCCTCGATGGTCAATTCGCGACATTGTTCCTCGGTATAGTCGCCGAGCACCTCCAGTTTGCTGCCATCGCCACAGGCCCAGTAGATCACCGTGGTGCCGCCATCGGCATCGAGTTCCCCCGCGAGGTAGGCGATGAACTCCTGCGCCAGATCCTGCACAATGTTGGTGGTCATGCGCAGATAGCCGCGGTCCATGGCATCCTGGTAGGCGATCTTCTGAAAGACGCGCACGCTGCGGCCATCTTCGATGCGCGAAGTCACCCACCCCTTGCGTTCATACTCCTGGATCGCCTGCGGAGGGACGGTCCCTTCCAGTTGCCGGCCATACCAGCCCTTCATTGAGGCACTGCCATCGAGCGCGACCCCCGTCTGCCACCCCTCGGCGGTCTTCCCTTCCGGCGACATCAGGATCGTGAAGTGCACATGGGTCTCTGTGCCGCTTTTGCGCACGTTCACCTTCCCCAGTTCCTTGGCAGTCACATGACTGGGCAAGGCATAGTCCTGATCACGCGAGGACCGACGTGGGCCGAAGTACTGATCAAACATCGAAGCCATCGCAGACTCCTTCGTCGGACGGTCGAACATCCTGCGCCTGGGGTGCTCGACGGGAGAACGCGTCTTCCGCCGTGGCAGCGCTCGGGGGAAGACGCGGAGAGGAAAACGAGCTAGATCGCCTCGGAAACATCCTGGGTGATGGTTGCATCGGGAGTGATGATCGTGAAACTACGCTGGCCGCGCGGCAAAACAAAGCGGAACTTCCCGGGCATGCCATCGGTCCAGGTGATCAACTGGCGGCCGGTGGCATCCTCGACTCGCCCGCGCCGCGCGATGATCGTCTTCTCGTTCATCAACTCGCCATAAAGGACATTGAGGATGTCTGATTCATCCTGCATGGAGGCGGCCAACCCGTGCGACCACAGATCGTAGGCAATCCCGCTCCCCTCGAACATGTTGTCGAAGCGTTCCAGCTGTTCGTGATCCACATCTTCGCCAATGCCGATCAGGATGAGCTTGATCGGCTTGCGCCGTCCGCCGGCCATCTCCTTGCCGATGCGCAGACAGTAATTGACGCATTCCTTCTCGTCCTCGATCACACCGTCCGTCACAATCACGCCGATCGTCCAGTCCGAACCGTCGGCCACGCGTTCGGCGCAGTGCTGGATGGCGGGGAGGAGCTTGGTGCCCTTGCCCCACTTTTCCTTGCGGGGCCCCGCGATGGGCGCCGCGTTGATGCCATTCTCGTCGAATTCGCCGAGCGGTTCGATGTGACTGCCGTCGTGATGTACGGCCCAGTAAATCACCGAGACCCGCCCGCTCTTCGCCACGTTGGTGAGGATGCCGCCCAGTTTGCGTGCGACCGCCTGCATGTAGTTGGGAGGTCCGCCCCACGGGCCACCGCCAAAGCCATACATCGGCTTGAGAGAGAGCGACGCATCCAGGGCGAGAAAGGCGCGGGAATCTGCCTCTCCGCCAAAGAGCAGATCGGGGTCGGGCATGAAGCAAACAACGATCTCGTGCGATCCATCGTGGCGCGGCAGAACATTCACGTCCGCCAGGGGACGCGTGGGTCGGCTGATCTTGGTAGCCATGGAGCGATTCCTCTTCTGATGCAGCGTCGCGTCGACCACCGACAGGGCTCGCCAGCACAAGGTCCAAAGCGGCAGGAGTGGCGAAACTGCGGGCGTCTAACCGCACTCATAACACTGGATGAATGGTTGTTATTGTCATCGGGACCGAGTCAAACTGCAAGGAGAATCCCCCCTCCTGCGGAGGAGACTCTCCCAGGTGATTCGTCGTTGTCCGCAAGATCTTGGCGGGGGAACCGGCAGAGGAGAGGCGAGCGGGGAAAAGGGATCAAGGGGCGGGAACGGACTGGACGGGGGTGTTGGGGGTGGAGGGGATGCTCAACGTGGCGCATTGTGCGGGGTGGCCGAGCGCGCGGTAGAGCCGGAACTGGGCGCGGTTGGCATCGGCGATGGCGCCGTAGTAATCGCGGTAAGCCTGGTCGAGCGACTGGATCGAGGCCACCACTTCCTGGGGGCGAAAGACAAGCACGATGACATCGCCGACTCGGCGTGTCTGGCTCAGCCCCTGCAAATTCTTCTCGGCGGTTTGAACGGCGTTGGTCAGTTCATCCTCGGCGTCGAGAACCCGGTTCGCGGCCCGTTTAGCCTGCGCATGCGCCTGGACCACCTCGGCCGCCACGCGATCCTGGGTACGAAAGAGATCGAGAAGGGCCGCCTCATTCTCCGCCCGGCGTTCCTTGACAGCGGCTCGATTGCCAAAACCGAGATTCTGGATCTCCCAAAGGAGCTGAACATCCATCGTGTTGCGCGCCCCGAAATTCTGCATGTTATCGTTCACCCCCCCGCCAAAGACACCCGAGGAGAGCGAACCCGCCGGGTTGGTGCCATTGCCGCGAATGAGCACACTGGGCACCAGCGGACGAAGTTTCTCCTGGCGCAAGCGTGCAAGCGTGGCCTGTACCAGCGCCTGGCGGCTTGCCAACTCCGGACGCGAGGTTAACGCCAGCGGAATGAGATCATCCACGGGGGTGGTCAACGGCACCAACTCGATGCGCAGATGCGGTTCCTCCAGCGGCACCACCAGCGCGGCGGGATCCAGGCGCAGCAGGCGCATCAATTCGGCGCTGGCGGTTTCCCAGTGCTCGCGCGCGGTTTCGAGCGCCTGGCGCCGGCGTGCGCGTTCCGTGCGCGCCCGATTGACCTCCACCGGGGGTGCAATTCCCGATGCCAGTTGCTCGGTGCGCTGCACGAGGTCCTCGGCGCGCTTCAAGGCATCGGCAGAGCCGGCGAGTTCGCCCCGCGCCTGCTGCACGGCAAAATACGCCTCCGCCACCGCGAGGAGGGTATCGTTGATCGTCGCCTGCTGATCAAACTCCCGGGCGCGCATGACCTGGCGTGCCGCCAGCGGAGCGTAGACCGCCTCACTCACGGCAAAGACTGCGCTGGGGCCAGCGCCGGCCAGGATCGAACTTCGACTGGTGGTGAAAACCTTGCCCACGATGTCCTGAATCCGCCCATCCTGCCGTGCATAATCCGCGCCCAGATAGATGGTGGGCAACCAGAGCGTGCGCGCCCGGGTCAACTGCGCTGACGCGACGGCAATCCGTTGCGAGGCGAGGGCGATATCAATGGGGCGGACGTGGGCCAGTTGCATCGCCGTGGGGAGATTGATCGGCAAGGGAGTTGCCTCTGCCGGAGCCCCAGGCACCGCAGGGAGCGTTACGGCAGAAGGCGCCGGGGGGCTGGGCGGTGCGGGGGGCTGTCCCAGGGAGAGCGGGCTGAGACTCAACCAGCCCAGCACACTCCAGAGAGCGAGTTTCCTTCCACACCGCATGGGAGCACTCCCGCTGGATCGATTCGGTCGAAGAGAGAAACCAGGCAAGCGAAACGTCGGCGTGGGCGCGAACGACCGTGATCAATCTATCGGCTATGCCCACGAGGACGCTTGAGGAATGCTCTCCCAGCTGCACAATACGAAAAAAGAATGAAGTGGCGGGATCGCTGGTCGGGAGGAGTAGCATGGCCAGTGACAATAAGCTGTCACCTCGGCGGCTGCACACGCGGATCGGACTCGGGGGGGGCCTCGCCCGCCAGACGTGCCGCCAGTTTGACTGCCTCGTACAGGCTGGTCGGGCTGGCTTTCCCTTGCCAGGCAATATCAAACGCCGTGCCATGATCGACCGAGGTGCGCACAATCGGCAACCCGAGCGTGATGTTGATTGCCTCGTCAAACGCCAGCGCCTTGAGCGGAATGAGCCCCTGATCGTGATACATGCAGATGTAGGCATCGGTCTGCTGCCGTCGCCAGGGGAGGAAGGCGGTGTCCGGTGGCAACGGACCGTCGATCTGGATCCCCCGGGCGCGAGCTGCCTCGACGGCTGGAACGAGGAGGCGCTCCTCCTCGCCGGCGCCAAAGAGGCCATGTTCGCCCGCATGAGGATTCAAGCCACAGAGCGCCAAACGCGGTTCGCGCCCCCGCAAGCGGCGCATTGCTGCCACGGTCAGGTCGATGACATCGGTGATGCGCTCGACACTGAGCAGTCCGGGGACGTCGCGATAGCCGACATGAGCCGTCACCAGGGCACAGGTGATCTGCGCCGAGGTAAGCATCATGCAGGCTTTCGAGGTGTGGGTGAGCGTGGTAAAAATCTCGGTGTGGCCGGGGAAGTTGATCCCTGCCGCCGCCAGGGCTTCCTTGTGGATGGGGGCGGTGCACACTCCCTCCACCTGCCGGGCCAGCGCCGCCTGCAGCGCCGCTTCGATGTAGGCATAAGCTGCCGCGCCGGCGACCGCGCTCACCTGGGCGGGGAGGAAATCGCCCGGCTGAATCCGAGCGAAATCGACCACGGTCGGTTCGCTCAGGGTGCGCCCGTGGCGGGCAAACCAGTCGCGAGGAACGACCGTTCGTGGCGGAGGTAGTTGACAGCGTTCGGCAACCGCCTGGAGCACCCGTACATCGCCCAGAACCACGGGGAGACAGAGGGTGCGCAGCGCCTCGTTCGCCAGCAAGCGCAGACAGAGTTCCGGCCCCACCCCCGCAGGGTCGCCCATCGTCACTGCGATCATCGGCTGCCTGGTCACGTCCGCGCACTCCTCTCCAAGAACCAGCCCCTGGTGTTATGATAATCGCGGCTGGCATCTTGTCGAGGCAGCGCCCCGAGGGTAAGCTCAGGGCGACAGAGAGGCGGTCACAGCAAATCACGAGCTTTTTTCTCCCAGATGCGGCAGGCCTCGTCGTTCGACGAGGTGATCGCGCCGCCAATCGGAGGCGTTGGCACCGAATGAGAGTCGGGGCCGCAACGTCAAAAAGAGGGGTATCGCACAGCGAGGATTTCGGCATTGAGATCGGCGCGGCGAACCGCGCGAGCGGAGGCGAGCAAACTCTTTCTGCAACAGGAGGTGGATGATGCCCTGGAAGCGGATGATGGTGGCGATGGCGGTGGTGTTCCTCGGCATGTCCAGGGAGGCACCGGCGCAGTTGAAGGCGGCACCGGGGGACTGGCCGGCCTGGCGCGGGGCGGATCGCACCGGAGTTTCGACGGAGACGGGTTTGCTGAAGGAATGGCCCAAGGATGGCCCCAAACTGTTGTGGAAGGTATCGATCCTGGGCGGGGGCTATTCGACCCCGGCGGTCGCACATGGACGCCTGTATTTGATGGGGAGCAAGGGCGGAGAGGAATATGCGGTCGCCCTGGATGCCAGGGATGGCAAGCAGATCTGGGCGACGAAAATCGGCGCGGTGGGCAAGCCGAATCAGCGGCCCTCCTACCCCGGGGCACGCTCGACGCCAACCGTGGATGGGGAGCACATCTACGTCCTTGGCTCCGATGGCGACCTCGCCTGTCTCGGCATGGATGGCAAGATTCTCTGGCACAAGAATCTCCTGAAGGACTTCGGCGGAAACAGCGGCATCTGGGCCTATGCAGAATCGCCGTTGATCGATGGGGAAACGCTGGTGTGCACGCCGGGCGGAGCGAAGGCCACCCTGCTGGCACTCAACAAGAAAAATGGTGAGGTGATCTGGAAGTCCGCGGTGCCAGGCGGCGGCGCGGCGGGCTATGCCTCGGTGATCATCGCGGAGGGCGCCGGCGTCAAGCAGTATGTGCAGTTCCTGGGAAACGGAGTGGTGAGTGTGGCCGCCAAGGATGGCACGTTCCTGTGGAAATACACCAAGAACTCGGGGATCACCAATTGCGCCACACCGATCGCGCACGACGGCTATGTCTTCACCTCGGCAGCTGGGCGTGGCAATGGCGGGGGTGGTGCCCTTGTCCAGTTGACCTCGGCGGATAAGGGCGTTTCGGCCAGGGAGGTTTATTTCAACCGTGACCTGACCAACCATCATGGCGGGGTGGTCCGCGTGGGCGATTATCTCTACGGGACCAACAACACCGGACTGGTCTGCCTCGATTTCAAGACCGGCGAAAAGAAGTGGCAGGATCGCTCGGTGGGGAAGGGCTCGATCATGGCCGCGGATGGCTGTCTGTATGTGCGCGGGGAGAATGGCTCCGTGGCCCTGGTGGAAGCGACCCCGTCGGGATACAAGGAGAAGGGCCGGTTTGAGCAACCCAGTCGCGGCAGCAAGCCAGCCTGGCCCTATCCGGTGGTCGCCAATGGCTGTCTCTATCTGCACGATGGCGAGACCCTGCTGTGCTACGATATCAAGGCGAAATAGCCGGATGATCTCGTGTACTGCCTCGCGAACAACCCGTCCCCTCGAGGGCGGGTTGTTCGCTTTCGGAAGAAAAATCTCCCGCGCGCGGCGGTGTTGCACCTGGGGACGCGACTATTCCAGAAGGAAGACGAAAGGCCACGGACGGAATGGCGGTGCTCAAACCCGAGGTGTTTCCATGAGCCACAACACAATCCGCTTTTCCTGCCCCGCCTGTCACGCACGAATCAAGGCCCCGCGGCAACTGGCCGGGGAGCGGCGCGCCTGTCCCGGCTGTGGCATGGTGTTCACCGTCCCTGGCGCCTTTCCCCAGGACTGCGAGCCCATCCTGATGCTGGTCGAAGATGAGGATCGATGTACGCTGCAGGTCGGTTATCGTTACCAAACGAGGGAACTGGGGACGTTGACGGCGCCCCGGTGAGGAGCAGGTGGGGTATCTGCTCTCCAGGGCGAGCCAGGTTGCTTGCGTGGAACGACCCCTCGTTGTGCTCGTTTTTTTGCAAAGGTGGTGTTGCATGGCGCGTTATCGGTCCCTGCTTGGGGGACTGGGTGGTTTGCTGGGGTTCGCCCTGGTGGTGTCCGTTGCCCTGACACAACCGCCAGGAGGAGGATTCCGCGGACCGGGCTTTGGCGGACCGGGAGGGATGCAGGGCCCCACGCAGATCCTCGGCATCCCAGAGGTCCGCAAGGAACTGGGCCTCAGCGACGAGCAAAACAAACGAATCGACGAGGTGACCGAGCAACTGGGCGAGCAAATGCGCGCTGCTTTTGCCGGTGTCAACTTCCAGGAACTCCAGCGATTGAGCCAGGAAGAACGTGACAAGCGCTTCGCCGAGATGCGCAAGAAGACCGAGGACGCCACCAAAAAAGCCGAGGAACAACTGACCAAACTCCTCGATGGCAAGCAGCGCACCCGGTTCAACCAGTTGCGTCTGCAGCGCGAGGGAGTGAACGCCTTGCGGCGCCCGGAAATCGGCAAGGAACTCGGGCTCAGCGAGGCCCAGCAGGAGAAGATCAACGGCTTGCTGAACGAACCCCGTGGGTTTGGGTTCCCCGATCCGCAGCAACGGGAAAAGCTCCAGCGAGACGTTCTCGCCGTTCTGAGCGACAAGCAGAAAACGCAGTGGACAGCGATGAACGGCAAGGAATTCAAGTTCCCCGAAGGGCCAGGCGGATTTGGCCCCGGCGGTCCCGGCGGGTTTGGAGGCGGGCCGGGAGGACGTGGGGGCTTTGGACCAGGCGGATTTGGAGGTCCAGGCGGACAGCAACGCAAACTGATTGCGCAGTTCGATAAGAATGGCGACGGGTGGTTGAATAGCGAGGAACGTAAGGCCGCTCGTGAATCGCTGAGTCGGCAGGGAGGCGGCGGACGGGGCGGTTTTGGCCGACCGGGTGGCTTTGGCCGTGGGGGGCAAAACCCTCCCAGGCCTGGCCCCAGGGTCACGCCTGCGGAGGTCAAGAGTTACCCCAGGGCGACGCTCTACGAACCAACCGTCCTGCGCACCCTCTTCCTGGAGTTTGAGAACAAGGACTGGGAAGCGGAACTCGCCGATTTCCACGGCACGGATGTCGAGGTCCCGGCCACCCTGATCGTGGATGGCAAGAAATATCCCAATGTCGGGGTGCACTTCCGGGGCATGTCCTCGTACATGATGGTCCCCGCGGGCTCCAAACGCTCGCTCAACCTGGCGCTCGACTTCCTTGACAAGAAACAACGACTCTACGGGGCCAAGACGCTCAATCTGCTGAATTCGCACGAGGACGCGTCGATGATGAGTACCGTCCTCTACTCCCACATCGCTCGTCAGTACATCCCGGCTCCCAGAGCGAATTTTGTCAAGCTGGTGATCAACGGCGAGAGCTGGGGGGTGTATGTGAATACCCAGCAATTCAACAAGGAGTTCCTCAACGAGAACTTCAAAACAGGCAAGGGAACCCGCTGGAAGGTACGGGGCAGCCCCGGCGGCGGCGGGGGGCTTGATTATCTGGGCGACAACATCGAGAGCTACAAGGGCCGTTACCAGATCAAGTCTGGCGATAACGAGAAAGCCTGGAAGGCGCTCGTCAAGTTGTGCAAAACGCTGAACGACACTCCGGCGGACAAGTTGGAGGAAGCGCTCAAGCCGATGATGGACCTCGACAGCCTCCTCTGGTTCCTTGCCCTGGACATCGCGTTGATCAACGACGATGGCTACTGGATTCGGGCCAGCGATTACAGTCTTTATCTGGATCCCAAGGGCAAGTTCCACGTGATCCCGCACGACATGAACGAAGCGTTCCGTGCGGCCGGCGGACCGGGCTTTGGGGGCCCGGGTGGGCCGGGTGGGCCGGGTGGATTTGGGGGGCCAGGCGGGGGGCCGGGTGGATTTGGAGGCCCGGGCGGATTTGGTGGCCCTCCTCCGGGTGAACTGCTTCCCCCACCGGTGCAGGATGCTCTCCAACTCACCGAGGAACAGCGCCAGGCCGTGGCGAAAATGCAGAAAGAGATCGAAACCAAACTCAACAAGATTCTGACCGAAGAACAGCGGAAGCAACTCAAGGAAATGCAGCAACGCGGTCCCGGCGGCTTTCCGGGTGGACCAGGGGGCCCGGGCGGCTTCCCAGGTGGACCAGGGGGGCCGGGTGGCTTCCCGGGTGGACCGGGTGGTCCCGGGGGTGGTCCGGGTGGTCCCGGGGGACGTGGGCCTGGATTTGGCGGGGGGGGTGGGGTGGATCTCGATCCGCTCTACGGCCTGACCGATCCCCGCAAACCGCTGCGGAGCAAGGTGCTCGCCGTGCCCAGTCTGCGCACCCGTTATCTGCAGAATATCCATACCATCGCCACGAAATCGCTCGATTGGAAATCGCTTGGTCCCGTTGTGGCGCAGTATCGGCAACTGATCGAAAAAGAGGTCGAGGCCGATACGCGCAAACTCGAATCGTTCGAAAGTTTCCAGCGGACGACGGCGAACGACGCCACCACCGGCCGCGGGCGTGAGTTTCCCTTGCGGGCCTTTGCCGATCAGCGCCGCAAGTATCTCCTCGATCACCCCGAGGTAAAGAAGGCGAGCGCAGCCACGAAGACGCCCTGAGCGACGGTCTGTCCTATCCTCCTTCTGAGCTGAACGCCAGATGCCGAGCGGTTCTCCCCTCGGTGTCTGGCGTTCCTTTTTTCCTCCCCACGTCGTCAGATACCGCGCCATCGGTAATAATGAGCTACACATACGAACCAGAACCTTGCGCCCAGAATCGATGGACCGATGGAACCGCTTGCCTTCCTGCGTGATCTGCTCATTGTCTTCGCTGTCGCTGGCGTGGTGGTCTACCTCTTCCAGCGGGTGCATCTTCCCTCGGTGGTCGGGCTGCTCGTCGCGGGCATGCTCGCGGGGCCGTACGGGCTGAGCCTGATTCACGAGGTTGAGCGCGTCAAGCTCCTGGCGGAGATCGGCGTGGTGGTCCTGCTCTTCTCGGTGGGGTTGGAGTTTTCGCTCCCCCGCCTGGTGGGAATGGGCCGGCTGATGGTGCAGGTGGGGTTGCCCCAGGTTCTCGGCTGCATGGTGGTTGGTGTGCTGGCCTGCTGGGGCTATTTTGGCGATGTGCGCCCGGCCATCTTTGTGGGCATGCTGCTGGCCATGTCCTCGACCGCAGTGGTCTTCAAGCTCCTCACTGATCGCAGCGAACTCGGTGCGCCGCATGGGAATGTCGCGACCGCCGTGCTCCTCTTCCAGGATCTGCTCGTCGTGGTCTACATGGTGTCTCTCCCGGTGCTGGCTTCCACCCAGGGCGAAACGGTGCCGTTGTGGCAATCGCTCGGGCTGGGGTCGCTGGTGGTGATCATGCTCCTGGTGGCAGGCCGCTTCGGGGTTCCCTTTGTTCTCTTTCATGTGATCCGCACTCACAACCGCGAACTCTTTTTGATGGTGCTTGTCCTGCTCTGTCTGGGGAGTTCAGCGTTGACCGCCTCGATGGGCTGGTCGCTGGCGCTCGGCGCGTTTCTCGCCGGGCTCGCCCTTTCCGAGTCGGAATACGCCACGCAGACCCTGGCCGAGGTGCTGCCGTTTCGCGATACCCTCGCCAGCCTGTTCTTTGTCTCGGTGGGAATGCTCCTCGATCTGCGCTTTGTCCTCTCTCATTTCTGGCTGGTTGCCTTGACCGTGCTCGCCGTGGTGCTGCTCAAGTTTCTCGCCGGGGCGTTACCCACCTTGCTGGCCGGCTATCCACTGCGAACCGCCGTGCTCACCGGCGTCACGCTCGCCCAGGTGGGAGAGTTCTCGTTTATCCTGGCGGATCGCGGACTGGAACTGAACCTCCTCAATTCGGAACAGTACCAGGTGTTCCTGGCCGCTGCGGTGGTCACCATCACCCTCACGCCGCTCCTGATTGGCCTGGGACCGCGGCTGGCGACCGCGCTTGATCGCCTTCCCCTGTCGCCGGTGTGGCATGCGGGGCGCACCGCGATCACGGTAACCGAGGAGAAACTCGCCCTGAAAAACCATGTGATCGTGGTCGGCTATGGGCTCACGGGCCGCAATCTTACCCGTGTGCTCCGGGCGGTGGATATCGATTATGTCGTGCTGGAACTCAATCCCGAGACGGTGCGTCAGGTGCGCAAACAGGGAGAAGCAATCTATTTTGGCGATTGCGCCCGCAGTGCGGTGCTGGAACACCTGGGGATCCATTCAGCGCGGCTGCTGGTGATGGCGATCTCGGACCCGGCCAGTGCCCGGCGCGCCGTGGAACTGGCGCGCCGGCTCAATCCTGAACTGTTCATCATTGTGCGCACGCGCTATCTCTCGGAGGTCGAACATCTGCGCGCCCTGGGGGCCAATGTCATCATCCCCGAGGATTTTGAAACCTCGGTGGAAATCTTTGCGCGGGTGCTCCGGGAATATGAGGTGCCCCGCAACCTGATTCTCGATCTGATCGAGCGCGTGCGCGGGGATCATTACGAGGTGCTGCGCGAGGTGCAACCGGCACTCACCAGGATGGAAGTGCCCTACGATGTTCTCGACAAGATGCAGGTGGAAACCTGCCAGATTCGTGCCGAGTCGCCTGCGTGCGATCGCTCCGTGGGCGAACTGAACCTGCGCGCTTCCACCGGTGCCACGCTGATGGCAGTGCGCCGCGCGGGAACCTTGCTTCTCAACCCCGGCCCGGAACTCCGCTTTCAGCCGCGCGATATCGCCATCCTCATCGGCGATGGCCCCCAGGTGGCGCGCGCCCTCTGTCTGCTCGATCCCGGTGCAGACAAGGTCCCTCCCTCGGAATGAGCCCGGTAGTAAAAGCGCGCGTTTTTCTCAAAGTAAAACTGGACATAAAGATCGTTTTGTCCTATTTTGGAGAGCAGTCACTCCGCCTGAGGTGGGTGCAGAGTGGCCAGATTCCTGAGTTGCTGCAAGAGGAGATCTCATGAAACGCTCTTCCCGTTTCGTGGTGGCGGGGCTGCTGGTGGCTTGCCTGGGTGGTGGAGTGTTCTGGGCGTTGTCGGACCGGGCCCGGGCAGAGGACAAGAAGAAACCGGATCCGGCCCAGGTGGAACGGGCGCGCGAGACGGTGAAGATGCTGGACGATCTCTACAAGACGGCCGTCGTGGGGATCACCCAGACTTATGTTGAGAAGCAGGCCGATGTCCCGGCGGCAACCCTGGCCAAGCAGGTCTTCGCGGCGATGCACAAGAAGGGCTATCACAACGCCCGATTGATCGATGCCACGGGCAAGCCGAAGAACAAGGAAAACCTCCCCAGCACCCCGTTTGAAAAGAAGGCAGTCTCCGAGATGAAGGCCGGCAAGACCTACGTGGAGGAGATCGGCGAGGTCGATGGCAAGCCGGTGTTGCGGGCTGCCACGGTCGTCCCCTCGGTGATGAAGCAGTGCGCCTACTGCCATGGCGGGAAGGAAAATCGTCTGCTGGGCACCATTGTCTACGAGATTCCCATCAAGTAACCTTCTTCCGTCCGGGATTCAGGGGCGAGCCCGAAAAGGCGCCCCTGAATCCTCGCCGGTGCCCCGCTACCCGAGCAGAATCCCCGCTCTGTCACCGCGCCATCCTTCTCAGGGGATGAGGGTTCGCCCCTTCCCTCTTCCGCTACCGCAGGCATCTCATCCAGCACCTTTCGGTCATGGCCCAGGTATTTCGTTCACCCTCTTGCTTTCGCCCGCGCGGGGTGCCAGAATCGGCCCCTGTCTCGCCATCGTGTTCACTCCCCGGTTCCGTTCCGCGAGTCGAGTTCTTGTGACTGGAAGGACCACCTCATGTTCAACCGGACCCTTGGTCGTTTGGTGAGCCTGGCAGGCTGTCTGCTGAGCTCCCTGGTTCTGGTGGCAAAGGAACCGGCGATCCCGAGGGAGTCTGCTCCCCCCGGCTGGAGCACCCAGGCGCCGCGTGAGGAACTCCGTCCGCAGTTTGCCTACGCACGGCAGGGCGGACCGAAGGGAGAGGGCGCATTCGTCATCACCCACGAGCAGCGCGAGGGCCTGCACGGCTGGTGGCAAAAGACTTTTCCGATCTCTGGTGGGAAATACTATCACTTCCGTGCCCTGCGCAAGACGGCCCAGGTGCGTGTGCCGCGCCGCAGTGCCGTGGTGCGCATCCTCTGGCAAGATGACGCGGGCAAGCCGGTGCCGATGGCGGAGGCTCCGCCCAAGGGCTACCTGGTTGGTTATGTCGGATCCGCCGAGGCCGAGCATCCAACGGACCGGGGCACCGACTCCGCCGGCTGGACAGAGGTCGCCGACAGCTGTCAGGCTCCACCCCGGGCAACGCGCGCGGTCGTCGAACTTCATCTGCAGTGGGCGCCCGGAGGCTCGATCCGGTGGAGCCAGGTCTCACTGGCCGAGGTGCCTGCCCCCAAACCGCGCAAGGTTCGGCTGGCGACCATTCATTACCGGCCGAGTGGGAAATCGCCTCAGAAAAACTGCGAGGAGTACGCCCCTCTGCTTGCCGAGGCAGCGAAACAGAAGGCCGATCTGGTGGTGCTCGGCGAAACAGTCACCTATGTCGCCACGGGGAAGACCTACGCCGAGTGCGCCGAGGCGATCCCTGGACCCTCGACCGAGTACTTTGGCACCCTGGCCAGGAAGCACGGCCTGTATCTGGTGGTTGGTCTGCTCGAACGCGATCGCCATCTGGTGTACAACGTGGCGGTGCTGATCGATCCTCAGGGGAAGGTAAGCGGAAAGTATCGCAAGGTCTGTCTGCCGCGCGGCGAGATTGCCCAGGGGTGTTCGCCCGGCAACGACTACCCCATTTTCGAGACGCGCTTTGGCAAGCTGGGGATGATGGTTTGCTACGATGGCTTTTTTCCCGAGGTGGCGCGGGAACTGAGCAATCGGGGTGCCGAGGTGATCGCCTGGCCCGTATGGGGATGCAACCCCAGCCTGGCCTCCGCCCGAGCCTGCGAAAACCATGTCTACCTGGTGAGTAGCACCTACGAGGATGTGTCGCGCCACTGGATGATCAGCGCGGTCTTCGATCACGATGGGAGCACCTTGACCCAGGCCTCCAAATGGGGCACGGTGGCAGTCGCCGAGGTCGATCTGAATCATCGGTTGCGCTGGAATAGCCTGGGCGATTTCAAGTCGGAGTTGCCGCGCCATCGCCCCGTGGGAAAGCCCGAACCGACGCTCAAGCCGGTAGCCGAGGAACAACCGCCGGCCCCCCCACGCCCGAGGAAGCGCCAGGAAAAACAAGGAACAACGGCGATGAAAACCGTGGCGATTTTGCTATTTGACGGAGTGGAATTGATGGATTTCGCTGGGCCCGCAGAGGTGTTCATCGTCGCCGATCATGGGCAGGCGTTCCGGGTTGTCACCGTGGCAGAGTCTTCCAAACCGCTCAAAACGATCGGTAAACTCACTGTGCTCCCCGATTTCGACTTCGCCACCGCCCCCCGAGCCGACATTGTCGTCGTGCCGGGCGGAAATGTCAGCGGAGTTGGCAAGGAGGGCCGAGCATGGCTGAAGAAAGCGGCCCGGGAGGCGGACATCGTCCTGTCGGTCTGTTACGGAGCGTTTTTACTGGGAGAGGCGGGGTTGCTGGACGGCCTGGAAGCGACCACACACCACCGGGGGCTCGCCGAGTTACAGACAAACAATCCTCGCTGCAAGGTGGTGAAGGGAAAGCGCTTTGTGGATAGCGGCAAGATTATCACCACGGCGGGAGTGACCGCCGGAATTGACGGCGCCCTCCATGTGGTTGAGCGAATACTCGGCAAGGATGCGGCCCGCTGGACCGCCGAGGAATGGATGGAGCACCACCGCGTGCGCTGATCGCGCTGACCCGGGCGCCCGGACCAAAGCGGCAGAGGGGGGCTCAATTTCCAGGCGCGAACGGAGTGTGTGCGCGAGGCAAGGCGCCAATTCCTTTTGACACTTCGGCCCCGGGTTGATCCAATAATTGAGGTTCGCTGCGCATCGACCTTAGCAGGAGGATGTCTGGATGCCGGACCTGTCCGATGCGGAGTTGCTGGCGCGTTTTCGTGCTGGTGAGGAAGGAGCGCTGCAACAACTGCTGGAGCGGCATGAGGCCGCGCTGTTTGCCTTTCTGGTGGGCATGCTGCGCGATCATCATCAGGCCGAAGATGCCTTGCAGGACACCTTTGTGCGCGCCCTGGAACATCTGGACGGGGTCGATCCTGACCATCTGCGTGGCTGGCTCTTTACCGTCGCGTATCGCCAGGCCATGCTGCTCAAACGGCGTCAGCGCACTGCCAGCAGTTTGGAAGAAGATGTCCTGCCCGATCGCGAGGCGGGGCCCCTGGCGAAACTCGAAGAGCACGAGCTGATCCAGCAGGTCCGGCGGCTGCTCGGCCAGTTACCGCCGGCTCAGCAAGAAGTCATCCGACGCCGTGTTTACGGCGGCATGAAGTTTCGTGAGATAGCGGTAGAACTACGCTGCCCACTGAACACCGCCCTGGCGCGCATGCGCGAGGGATTACGGAAGTTGCGCCTGCTGTGGGGAGATCACCATGACTGAGGAAGCCCACCTGCGTTCGGGGGCTCACGAGCGCACCTTGCTCGATGCATTTCTCTATGCCAGCGGCGAACTGGAGTTCGCGCGGGCTCAGCAGTTCGAGGAGCGGCTGGCATGCGACCCGGAGGCCTGCGCCGCGCTGGCCCAGGCCGTGCAGCAAGCTCACCGGATTGCCGGGATGCCGGGATGTCTCCCCGAGCCCACCTATCGGAGCGCCGTTTCGCGCCGACTGGGGTTGCCTGCGCCAGAGCCGCTGTGGTTACGCTGCTGGCGTTATCTGGCAGCGCCGCGCTGGCAGCGTGGCCATCCCTTGCTGTGGGGCGGCCTCGGTGCGGTCCTCGTTCTGGGGATCCTGACCCTGCATCCGAACGACGATTCGAGCCCCGCGCCCCTTCCGCCCGATCCCAGCGTGGTCGAAGGGCCGACGTTCCCGGTCTCCATCCCCCTCAAGGAGGAGGACCAACCCGAGGAATGGACGGGAGAGATGGCGGCGCACTGGGCCGAACTGCACAGCCCCGAGCATCTGGAGCAGGTGCAGGTGGAGCGCCGGCAGTGGCAGGTGGATCAATCGCGTCGGTGGCACCGTCGAACCCATGCTGCGCTCACCGAGGACCTGGGTGAATCTGGCTCGGGAAGAGGAGAAAGCGATGCCTCGGGCCACTAACCTCTGGGCGCTCCTGCTGATCACGACCGTGAGCGCCGCGTCCCCGGTCGTCGCTGGTCCGCCGCGCTCCTCGTTGCCACGCTATACCGAGGAACGAGAAGCCGCGTCCCTTTACTTTGTCAAGAAGCATCTCCCCGAGTTATTGCCAGTCCTCGATCAGCTGCGCAAAACTCAACCCACGCACTATCAACTCGAAATCCGCGAGATCTTTCAGGTCGCCGAGATGCTCGCGGAGTTGCTCGACGATCCCCAACGGCACGAGTTGGAACTCAAGATCTGGAAGACAGCGAACCGGGCCAACATTCTGCTCGCGCGGCTGGATGCCCAGAGCGAATCCGAGCAGAAGAAAACAAAACGGCAGCTGGAAGAACTCTCGCGCGAGCTCACCCATCTGGATATTCAGGTTCTCGAGGTGCAGGTCGAGCACCTTGAAAAGGAGCTGACCTCGCTCAAGCAAGAACTGGTCCGGGTACGCGAGCAAGCCAACGTGGAGACCAGGGCGCGGGTAGAACGCTGGTTAAAAGCACACCGTCGCCCCGCCAAGTAATCTCAGCCCGCGCCCGGCGATCGGTCTCTTTGCGGGGTGAACCGCTCTGCGCAGCACTTTTTTCTCTGGCCGCAACAACCCGTTCCCTGCTAGCATGAGCCTGAATGCCCGTGGGGTTCGTCCTGCGCCCCTCGCCACCAACCAAGGAAGGAACCAATGTCGCACCCGCTCCGGGGCTGTGTCGCCGCCTGGCTCGGTTGGTTGCTCCTCGCCGCGCCTCTGGCCGCCGATGACTTTCAGAACGAAGCAGGATACCAGAGCCTCTTCACGGGCAAGGACCTGAGTGGCTGGCGTTATGATCACGAGCGTGGCAGCCTGGAGGGGAAGAAGGCGACTCCCGATCGGCGGATCACCGTCAAGGACGGAGTGCTGACCATCCACGCGGGCAAGGGCATTCACGAACTGATCACAGCGCGCGAGTTTAACACCGATTTCCACCTCAAGCTCGAATTCCGAGCCGGGCTGCGGGCGGATAGCGGAGTGTACATCCGGGGCTATCAGATTCAGCTGCGCGATTTTGAGCGCCGCCACGAGCGTCCCGATCTCAAGCGCTTTCGGAACGATGGCTGGAATGAACTGGAGATCACGGTCAAGAATCAGCGCCTGCTGTGTACCCTCAATGGCGAGCAGCTGGAGAAGCGAAAGCTACGCGATCTGATCGAAGCCAGGAAGATGCACGAACGCGGCCCGATCGGCCTGCAAGCCGAGGATGGGCAATTCGAGTACCGGCGTCTGCGGATCAAGGAACTGAAGTAACGACCGAGACTGGACGCGGGATCAGGTAGAACGGCGTCTTTATGTCCCTGCTGATTCGCATCTACTTCAACGCCCTCTTTGGTGCTCTGGGAGGGCTGGCCGGTTGGTTGCTCTTTGGCATCTTCATCGAGCGCAACCGGGCGGGCGATGATCTGTGGCTCCTTGGCGGGGGCGCCTTCATCGGCGGCTCGATCGGCTACCTGATCGTGGGCGGCGAAGCTCTGCGCGATCTTTCCCTGGTGCGGTTTTGTCGCCTCGCCTCGTATGGCCTGGTCCTGGGGGCCCTGGGCGGAGCCGTCGGGATGATCCTGGGCGACCGGGTCAATTTCAGCCTCAATCGCTGGCTCGGCTCGCCACTGGAAGGGTCGGCCCGCCATCTCCTGGGGATGATGCTGGCGCGCGGACTGGGGTGGATGTTTCTGGGGCTGGCCATCGGCGTGTGCGAAGGGATCGCGGCCCGCTCGCTCGGCAAACTCAGCTACGGCGGGATCGGGGGGACGCTGGGTGGCCTCCTGGGGGGCGCGCTCTTTGGCCTGTTTTACGGCCTCGCCGTGCGCAGCACCTCCGGCGACACCGGCCAGCACGTGGGGCTCTTCTGGGGCGCCATCGGCATGACCATTCTGGGCGCTGCCATCGGCGCCCTTTCGGCCCTGGTGCAGGGAGTATTTCAACCCGCCTCTCTCCGGGTGCTGCGGGGCTGGCAGGAGGGACGTGAATATGCCCTCGACAAGGAGAGCACGCTGCTGGGCCGCGATGAGCATGCCGATATTGCCATCTTTCGCGATATGAAGGTGGAGAAACGGCATGTGATCATCCAGCGCGTGGGACCGCGCTACATCCTCAACAACAACAATGCTCCCCCCGAACAAACGCGTGTCAACGGCGCTCCGGTCCAGCGCAGCCAGGAACTGGCCGATGGCGATCGGATCGAACTGGGCCGCGTCGTGCTTCGTTTCCAGTTGCGCAGTGCACAGAACCGGAAGAAGGTATCCAGCGGGTCGCAGGGATCCTGAGGGCGTCCGGACCACGCGGGAGCGAGCCCGACGACAGGCTCTCGTCCAGGTGGAGATCATGGCACACGTTGTCTGTCCTCGCTGTCAGCGGGCCAACCCGAACGAAGCAGAATATTGCTGGTTCGACGGGGTGGTGCTGCGCCAGGGAGCAACCCCCGCCCAGGCGGGCGCCTTGCCACAGGAGTTTGTCTTTCCCTCGCAGCGGCGGTGTCGCACTCTGGAAGAGTTCGTCCAGGGATGCCAGTACGAATGGGAAGACGCCTGCACGTTGCTCCGTCGGCGCGAATTCTCGCAGTATTTCACGCGCATCGGTCGGATGGATCTGGCGCGAGCGGCTCAGGAAGCTGAGAGCCAGGCGGATGCCGATGTTGGGTTGGTCTACTTTCTGAACAATTTGCCGGCGAGCAATGTCCCCGGGCCGCGCCTCGATCTCAATCCGCGCCGGTTGAATCTGGGCACCTGGCGCCCTGGCGAGTCACGGCAGGTGCGTCTGCAGGTGCTCAATCAGGGCAAGGGGCTGTTGCAAGGGAAGTTGACCGTTGCCGAGGGCCGCTCCTGGCTGTGGATCGATACGGAACCGAGTGCCGATAACGCCCAGTGTACCTTGAAGGCGGCCCGCGAACAGCAGGTGCTTCTGCGCGTCGATACCCGGGGACTGGTTGCCCCGCAGACCTACAGCGCACGGCTCACCGTTATCACCAATGGCGGGATTGTTGAGGTCCCCGTCCGTCTCGAACTCGGCTCGATTCCCTTTGAGCGTCCCCCGTTTCAGGGAGTCTCCAGCCCGCGGGAACTCGCCGAGCGGATGCGGACCAACCCCAAGCCGGCGGTCCCGCTGCTGGAAGGCGGTGAGATTCAGCGCTGGTTTCTGGCGAATGGCTGGACCTACCCGGTGCAGGGGACCACGGCGAGAGGCATCGCAGCAGTCCAGCAGTTCTTCGAGGCCATGGGGCTGTCCAAACCGCCTCCGCTGCGGCTGTCCCAGGACCAGCTGCGCTGCGAGATTGAGCTGGGTCAGAAACTCGATCAGCAGGTTCAACTGCGAACCACGGCGCGCAAATGGGTGTATGCGCAGGTGGAGAGCAACGTGCCCTGGCTCAAGGTGAAGACCGCGCAGATCAGCGGGGCGCAACAGGCAACGATCGAGTTTCAGGTCGATTCGCGCTTGTTGCCGCGCGGGGAGCGTCATGCAGGACAGCTGCGCCTGGTGGCGAATGCAGGCCAGGAACTGACCTTGCCCGTGCTGGTGCAGGTGAATCGTCCGCGGGAATCGCTTTTGCAGCGGTTCTTGCGGCCGTTCCTCACGCTCGCGGGGTTGGCGCTCCTCTATCGTGTGCTCCTCCTGATTCCGCTCGATCTGGTCGCGGGGCTGTGGCTGGGACCGGGGGGGCCCCCGCGTCCGGGAACGCTCGCCTTCTGGCTCACCGGGCCGATTGGAAGCGAGAGCGGTCTGCGTGTATTTGTTCTGGAGACATGGTGGATCGGTGTTGTGGGTGGTGGGTACCTGGTGCGCCAGCGTACGGGGAACTGGAGCGATGCGGTCACCGGGGCGATTGCCGGAACGATGGCGGGTGTCCTCGGCAGCGCGACGCTCGCTTGCCTGGTGGCGGTGATCGAGACCGTGCCGCGCGTGCTGATCCGCGTTCTGCTTGGTTCGGCGCTGGCCCACCTGACCTCTCCCGTGCTGGGGACGGTTCTCTGGCTGGCGTTGGTGCTCATCTGGTGGAGTTTCCTGGGTGGAGTGGTGGGGCTGTGGTGGTCGCATCGCGAGCCTCGGGGGCAGCGTGGACGGGCCTTGTTGATCTGGCCGTTGGTCCACCTCGGCTGGGCCGGGGCGGCGGATCTTTTCCTGGCGCCGCGCCTGCCGGACGAGGAGGCGGTGTAGACGAAGGACCGTGAACCTCGACAATGCACATTACAGCGATTTTTGCGGTCTTGCGGCCCGAAGGGAAGCGACGCCAGAATTCAGGAAAGCATTCTGTTGCTGTCGGTGGCGTGGTATGCTAAGGATTGTCGTTATACCTGCCTGGCTTTTCAGGCCGGGCTTCCCGCGTCCGCAAGATCGGACCACCCGCATCGCATCAAGCAGCGCCCTGAGCGAGCGAACCATCTGATTGCATCGAGAGCAGGATCACCCTATGACGCCTTCAGCATCGCAAGCCCGAATCCATATCGAGCGGATGATGTACCGCAGCAGTATTGCGGTCCCCGGTGATTCGGCGGCCAGTTATGCCCTTCTCAAGCTGATTCCGGCGG
Organism: Planctomycetota bacterium; assembly: GCA_029777335.1. Classification (GTDB taxonomy): domain Bacteria; phylum Planctomycetota; class Planctomycetia; order Gemmatales; family Gemmataceae; genus JAKOSN01. The sequence goes on along the minus strand of JAKOSN010000008.1, from coordinate 10,068 downwards.
GCGGAGGCGCACCGGGGCCTCTGGGGCTGAACATCGCGCTGGTGCTCGATGTGAGCGGCTCGATGTACGAGGAAGACGGCACGGGCATTCCGCGTCTGCGGCGCATTCAGGATGCCGCCACCGCCGCCCTGAACTATCTCCGCCCCTCCGACAGCCTGGCCATCGTCGCTTTTGCCCACGATTCCCAGGTTGTCCTCCCCAGCACCGCGATCGCCGATCGGCAACGGATTGAAGACGTCATCAATCGCATTGACATGTTCAATGTCGATCCCGGTGGCACCGCGATGGATCAGGGAATCGTGATGGGGATGACGGAGGTCGAGAAGCAACTGGGCGGCGGCAAGTTGAGCCAGGTGGTGGTGCTCACCGATGGCGAAACCTCCGGCGAACAGGCGTGCCGGCAGCTCGCGCAGCAGGCGGGCGAGAAGGGCATTCGCTTTACCGTCATGGGGGTGGGAACGGAATGGAACGCCACCCTGATCAAGGATCTGGCCAAGCTGGCCAATGGCAAATGGGCCTACATTGACGTCAATGATCCCGAGGCGGCCCAGAAGGTGTTCGCCGAGGAATTCGCCAGCCTGGCTGCCACCGGGTTCCTGAATGTCGAGATGCATTTGCGCGCGATGAAAGACATCAAGATCAAGCGCGTTCGCATGGTGGTGCCAGAGATCAAGGAACTGCCCCTGACCGAGCCCGAAGAGCGTCATCTGGTGGCGCAGCTGGGAACGCTGGAGAAGGACAAACCCTCGCGTTATATTCTGGATCTGAGCCTGCCCAGGCGGCCGGATGGTAAGTTCAATATTGCCACTATCGAGGTGACGTACGACACTGGTTCGGGGCGGCGCGAAACGACGGGGCAATTTCCCCTGGAGGTGCAGTACACCTCCAGCGGGCAAGGCTATGTCAATGCCGAGGTGGCCAAGCACATCGACGAGGTGCAGATCTACGAACTGAACAAGAATCTGCAACAGGCCATTGCGACCAACAACGCCGCCGAGGTGCAGCGTGTTGCCCAGACGATCGAGAAAAAGGGTGAACTGATGGGTCCGCGAGCTGCCAAGAAGACCATGTTGGCGCGGCAAGTGCTGGACGAACTCAATCGCGGCGGGCGCGTGTCGAAGAAGACCCAGCTCGCCGTGGATGATGCCGCCAGGGCCGCGGAAGAACTGCCAACTTCGTAGTCGGCACCCAAGCTCCGCGAAGACTCTGGACATCGAGAACGTGAGGATTTCGCAGCCATGATCAAGTGTCCGTTCTGTCACTATGACAACGAAGATGGGTCGCTCTTCTGCGAGCAGTGCCGGTCGGATTTGAGCGACGTTCCTCCGATCGCCGTCCCCGCGCCCGCCGCGTCTTCGCGCCCGTCGCCCTCGCCAATCCCGGGACTCCCCCCTGTCCCCCCGGCCATGCCGCCCTTGCCGCCCATTGCTCCGCTGTTCCACGAATCCAGTCCGCCGCTGGCCGGAACACCCCTTGTAGTGGAGGAATCCGCGCCCCCGCCGTTTCCTCCCTTGCCGGTCGCCGATATCTACAATCCGACCCCGGAGATTCCGCCGGTCGTCTACGAGGCGCAGCCGGTCAAGACGCCGAGCAAGGAGATCCCGGCCGTTGTCCCCGAGGAACCACCGCCGCCCGCTCTCGAAATCCCCAAAGGAGAGCACGTGCCGGCGGCGGAACCGATCGAACATCCAACACCGCTCCCCGTCAAACCGGAGCACGCTCCGCCGCCACCGCCTGAAGCCCCCGTGGTGGAAGCCGTTCCCGTCACCCCTGCGACTCCGGTGATCCCTGCGGGGGTGGAGCCGGCCTTGCTGGTGCTGCGTGGGCAGAAACGCAATGTGCGTTACCCGATCTATGAAGGGGATAATTTCATCGGCCGTGCCGACGAGAAGCCGGTTGATATCGACCTCGAAGATCAGGAGCCGGCGGATCGCGTCTGGTGTTCGCGGCAGCACGCCGTGATCCACTGGGGCGACAATCAGCTCTCCATCGAGGATCTGAACAGCTCCAATGGCACGTATGTTAACCGGGCGAAAATTTACCCCGGGCAGTTGCATCCGCTCAAGGCGGATGACATCATTCAGATCGGCGGTGTTCAGATGAAGGTCGTTCTGTAATCTCCCCTGGCTGCTGCTGTGCGGCGCGAGGAAAACCTTACTTCCTCGCGCTGTCGCCCCCGTAACCGACTGGGGGTAGACTCACCACCATGGCTCAAACCTGTGCCAAGTGTTCCCGGCTCAATCCGCCGGAGGCGTTGTACTGCTTTTACGATGGCATGGTCCTCGTCGACCGTGTGAGTCCGGGGCCAGCCACCGCCCAGACCGCGACCTTTTTGCAGCCCTTCATCTTCCCCTCTGGGCGCACCTGTCGCACCTTCGACGAGCTGGCCCTCGCCTGCCAGTCTGATTGGAACGAGGCACGTCGCCTGCTGCACGAGGATGCCTTTGCCTCGTTTTTCGGCGCGCTGGGACGAGCGGATCTCGCCCTGAGTGCGCGCGAAGCGGCTCGTTTCCCCGATCATGACCGCGGACTCGATCAATTTCTGGCCGACCTCCCCACCAGGGTGCTCGACGAGCCGAAACTGCGCTGCAATTTGCAGGATGTCAACCTCGGCGAACTCGACAACACCCGCGCGCGCACCCTCGATCTGCACCTGGAAAACCAGGGGATGCGGTTGCTCTATGGCACCATCAGCGCCGAGGATTGTCCCTGGCTGACGCTTGGCGATCCGCCCGGTGCCGCACGCAAGCTTTTCCAATTTGGACATGAAACGACGATCCCGGTGCACATTCGCCCGGAGAAGTTGCGCGCCAGCAACAAACCTTTTGCCGGCAAATTACTCATCGAGTCGAACGGAGGCACCTGGACGGTTCAGGTCCGGGCGCAGTTACCCATCAAACCCTACCCAGAGGGGGTGCTGGCCGGCGCCCTGAGCCCGCGCCAGATTGCCGAGAAGGCCAAGGCCTCGCCCCGAGAAGCGGCCATCCTGTTCGAGAATGGCGCCGTTGCCGCCTGGTACAAATCGAACGGCTGGACCTACCCGGTGAGTGGTCCAGCGGCCTCAGGGCTCGGTGCCGTGCAGCAGTTCTTCGAGGCGCTCGGGCTTACCCCCCCTCCCAAGGTGCAGATCAGCGAACGCGCGTTGAGCTTGAAAGGGAATGCGGGGGAATCGCTGCGTTCGGTGATCGAGGTTCGCAGCGAGGAAAAACGCCCCGTTTATGCGCACGCGGTCAGCAATCAACCCTGGCTGGAGGTGAGTCGGGCCAAACTCAATGGGCGCGTGGCGTCGATCGCCGTGGCCGTTCCCGCCATCCCGAATCGCCCGGGCGAAACCCTGACGGCGAAATTGACGGTGCAGGCCAACGGCAATCAACGCTTCCTGGTGCCGGTGACCCTCCAGGTCGAGGCGGGGGTTGGCGATCCTCCCCTGCTGTCGATCCCTGAGCCCGAGCCGCTCCCCGTTCCTGTGGCAGCTCCGGTTCCCGTTGCTCCCATGCCTGCCAGCGTCTCTTCGCCGCCGTCGGGGGCGCGACAGCGGCCAGCGCGGCGACGGTCGAGGAGTGACCTCTGGCCGCATTTGCTTCCAGCGGGGGCGCTCCTCCTGTGTTTGCTGGCAGTTTTTAGCTTTGAGCTCTGGCGCGGCGGGCCGAGCGCCCTGGAGCGAGGGCTGGATGGCGAACTCCGGGTCAAACCGCAGTTCGACGACCAGATGCGTTTTGGCCTGGTCATGTTGCGTGAACGCGATCCGCACAATCCCAACGATTACAAGCGCCTGACGTATAGCGCCAGCGGCGAGTTCAACAACACGATCATCCGAATTGATGAGTATGAATATCAGTTTGGTGACCGAGCCAACACGCGCGTCTGGATCGAGCGCAAAAAGGATCTCTCCGGCGAACGGGGCGCCGAGTCGACGATGGAATTTGTGCCGGAGAAGGTGCAGGTCACCCAGCATGTGGAGATTGTGCGAGGTCCGACAGGGAACCTCGACACCTGCCTGATCTACTACACAGTCAAGAACCATTCGGAAAAGAAACGCCAGGTGGGGGTGCGCATTCTCCTCGATACCTATATTGGCGCCAATGACGGCGTACCCTTCACCATCCCGGGAGAGAAGGGGTTTGTCACCACGATGCGCGAATTCGACGCCAAGCAAGTGCCGCCGTACATCGAGGCGATCGAGAAGCCAAACGATGCGGACGATCCGGGGACGGTGGTGCGGTTAACCCTCAAGGGGGTGTCAGTGCCCCACTTGCCGCTGGAAGAGGTCCAGCGCGTGCTCATTTGTCGCTCTCCCCGTTTACCGCGTGTCAAGTGGCAGTGGAATGTCCAGCCGATGGGGACGAAGAAGGAGGCAGAGCGCGACTCGTGCGTGGCGGTTTACTGGGATTACCTGGAAATGAATCCGGGTGATGAGCGGCATCTGGGGATCACCTATGGCCTGAGCGATGTGGGGCTGGGAGAAGGCGAGGCCGGCACACGTCTGGCCCTGAGCGTGCCCAACAACGTCGAGCCCAACAGCGAATTTGATGTGATCGCCTACGTCTGGGGAGCGCGGGAAGGACAGCCGGTACAGCTGGAACTCCCCGAGGGCCTCCAGTTCGCTCCGGGAGAGAAGGCGAGCAAGGCCGTGGAAGAAAAGGCCACGCGGACCAAGGTGTCCTGGCGCGTGAAGACCGGCGCCGAGGGAACCTTCCACCTCAAGGCGACCTCAGGACCCGCGCGAGCCAAACCGACCCGGCTCCTTGTGCAGGCCCGAAGCATCTTTGGCTAGTTGGCCCAGCGGAGGCAAACCAACCAACGCATGTCGTTCAAACTGTTCATCTACTACTGTGCCCTGTGTGGAGGGTGGGCCGCGTTCCTCGCCTGGATCGTGGTACAGCTGACGGGCTTGCAGCATCTGAAATCAACGCTGGCGACCGCGGCTCTCACCGGCGCTCTGCTGGGGGCCTTTCTGGCCGCCGCCATCGGCTATGTGGATGCGCTGCAAAATGCCCCGGTCGGGTTGCAGCGCGTGCTGCGCGTGGGGGTCTGTGCCGGCGTCGGCTTGTTTGGCGGCATGGTGGGCGGATTTGTGGGCGATCTGCTGAGCGCCTTTCTCCCCCTCTTCATCGGCTGGATGATCACCGGGGCGGCGATTGGCGCCTCGCTGGGAGTTTTCGACATCCTGCAAGCCCGGCGTGAGGGGCAGGAGGTGCGTCTCTCTCTGCGCAAGACGATCAACGGGGTCTATGGTGGACTTCTGGGGGGATTTGTCGGCGGGGTGCTCTTCTGGATGATGATGAAGTTGCATATCTTGCCGCTCAGTACGCTGGCCTTCGCCCTGGTGATTCTGGGGATCGCCATTGGCCTGCTGATCGGGCTGGCTCAGGTGGTGCTCAAGGAAGCGTGGATTCTGGTCGAGTCGGGGCGGCGAGCCGGTCGACAGATTATCCTGACCCGCGAAGAAACGGTGATCGGCCGCGCCGAGTCGTGTGATATTGGATTGTTTGGCGAAACGGGCGTGGAGAGAGAGCATGCCCGTATTTTGCTGGAAGAGCGGCGCTATCTGATTCAGGATGAGAACACGCCGGCGGGGACGTTTGTTAACGAGGTGCGGGTCACCCGGCCCACCCCTTTGCGGGCGGGAGACGCCATCCGCATCGGCAGCTGTGTGCTCCGCTTCGGGGAGAGAGAGAAAAGCGCTCCGCCGCGCGGGACTTGAGGGTAGCGAACGGGCTGAAAATACGGTACAACGAGTAGTTGGGAGCGTGTGGCGCTTTCCCGCGCCGGCGCCACGCACCTCGACGCTTGTCTTACGACGCGCTCTGCCGAGGAAAACCATGCCCCAGGTGATAGGCTGCCCGAAATGTCAGGGCCAGATGCAGGTTCCGGACAACGCGGTCGGCAAGCAGGTTCGCTGTCCTCACTGTCAAACGGTTTTCCAGGTCGGCACCACTCCTCCGGCGCCTGCGGGAGTGCCCAGCGCCCGGCAGCCTGTGGGGGCGGCCGCCAGTTCAGGCGCCCGCGCGCCGGTGCCGTCTCCTCCGCCTCCCGCGCCCGGGGCGGCCCGCGTCTCCTCGGGAGCGGGTTTTGCCGTCCCGAGCGCTCCCACCGGCACACCGGGAGTGACCGCCACCACCCCCAGCGAATGTCCCGCCTGCCGCTCGGCCCTCCTCCCCGGCGCCATCGCCTGCATGGAGTGCGGCTATCTGTTACAGGCCGAGGGCGCGTCGGCGGGGGATATCGAAGGGCCCCCGAACCTGTGCACCAACCCGGCCTGCGGGGTCGCCAATCCGCCGGGTGAACGCTATTGCCAGCGGTGCAGCACTCCCTTGCCCACCAGCGCCGGCACCTTGCTCCAGGGGCGATACAAGATTGAACGCCTCCTTGCCATGGGGGGATTCGGCGCGGTTTATCTCGCGACCGATACCAAGCACAACAATCGCCAGGTCGCCATCAAGGACATGATCTGTGCCGACCAGCAAGAGTTCAACATTCGCCTGAACTTCTTCCGCCGCGAAGCCGAGATTCTCCGCTCCCTGGAAACGATCTCGATTGTCCCGCGCGTCTATGAACTGATCGAACAGGGGCAAAGTGCCTACCTCATCCTGGAGTTCATCCGCGGGCAGGATTTGCTCAAGTTGATGGAGACCAACAATAACCGGCCGTTCTCGGTTGATCAGGTGATCGAGTGGGGCAAAAGCATCTGCGAGGTGCTCCAGCACATGCACACGCAGCAACCGCCGCTGGTGCATCGCGATCTGAAGCCCGATAACATCATGTTGCTCGACGATCAGCGCTCGATCAAGATGATCGACTTCGGGACGGCGCGCGACCTGGGGCGAACGCAAAAGGAAAAGATGGCGGCCAAGACGCGGGTGTACACCGAAGGGTACGCTCCCCCCGAACAGATCGTGGGGAAACCTGAGCCGCGCAGCGATCTCTTTGCCCTGGCCGGCACGCTCTATCACCTGGTCACAGGGAAGTCCCCGGAAGGGTTTTACACCGCGCGCGAGCTAGAAACCCAACTCAAGGATGCCAATGGCTCCATTCCGGCCCAGCATCGCTGGTTCTATGAGTTGATCAAGATTAATCTTGCGGAGGATGTCAACGAACGGTATTTCTCGGCGCGTGAATTCAAGGCCGATCTGGAACGACGCCAGGTCACGCGCGAGGTGGCTTGCCCGAAATGCCGCCACGTGAACCCGGTGCGCGAGCCGTACTGTGCGCGCTGCGCCGAACCCTTGACCGACCCAACGCCTCCCTGTCATCATTGCGGGAAGACCAACCGCATGGGTAGCCGCTGCTGTATCCACTGCGGGAATCGGCTGCGCTAGGGGCTGAGCGGCAGGGGCAGTGCCTGGGCAAGCTCCCTCCAGGCACGGCGGGATTTCGAGAACGACGAGCAAGGAACGGGTATCATGGCCTCCGACTCTTCTGACCCAAAAGCTCCGAAGCCGGACGGCTGGCAATCCTTGTTGGCGCACACCAGGGGGTTGATCCAGTCGCTGCACAGCAACGACAACGCGGACCACACGCCGTCCGCGACTCCCCCTCCGGCCGACATCCCAATGGCGCTGCCCGTGACCGAACCCATCGAGGGCGAGATTCCGACCGCCTTGCCAGTGACTGCCGAGGACGAGGAAAAGCTGCTCAGGGCGGTGCCGATCCCGGCAGAGGCCACGGCGGTCCCTCCTCCCACCCCGCCCCCCGTGCCCACTGCGCCTGCCGTCTGTCCGCTGTGCCAGTGTCCGCGGGCTGCCAACCAGCTGTACTGCACCGATTGTGGTTTCTATTTCCCCGACGAATCGAGTTCGGATCCCGCGCCCTCCGCTTCCGTGCTGCCTTTTCGGCTGCGCGATCGCTACGAGTTTGGCGCTCAACTCAGCGAGCGCCAGGGAGTCGCGCGCTTCCGAGCCCGTGACCTGAACCATCCGCTGGGGGAAGCGGTCTCAGTGATCATTGTTCGCCAGGCCATCCCTCGTCCTTCCGAAACGCCCCCCGAAGACGAGCGGGGCCACGAAACACCCCCCGAGGACGAGGAAGTCCTCCCCGGCTTTGATCTCCCCTCGGGGCCAGTAATTGCGCCCACCGCTGTCCTCCGATCCCAACCCCTGTGGCCCGAACTGGCCTGGGAGAAAAATCTGCTTGGGGCGCTGGAACACCCCGTCCTGCCAACCATTCTCGACAACTTTGTCGAGGGAGACTGGGAATATCTTATCGAGGAGGTGCCCACGGGGCGCTCACTCTGGGATGCCTGGGATGATCCTGCCACCTCCAACCGCGAACGCTTCGGCTGGCTTGCGCAGGTTGCCGAGGCCCTGCAGATGCTTCATCGCATGCGCGTGATGCTGGAAGGCATCCGCCCAGATATCATCGTCATCGACAGGAACGGCCAGCCGCGGTTGACGGATCTGACCGATCTACTCCCGATGCCGCTGCCCCCGGGAACTCCCTTGCACGGCCGTCTCTACTCCGCGCCGGAGTTGTTCACCAGCCCCGATCGAGTCGATGCGCGCGCTGAGTTGTACAGCTTCGGAGCCATGCTCTATGCCTTGCATGTGGGACGCGAGGTGAGCGATGTCGATTTTGATCGTCCCGGCCATCCCAAGCCGTTCATTCCCCGTTTTCCCGATGTGCATCCCGCCTTCGGGCGCCTGTTGAGCAAGACGTTTCGGCGCGAGGTGCACAGTCGGTTCCCCACCGACGAGGCCGCCACCGAGGACCCCAGCGGATTCACCGAACTGATCCATGCGCTGCGCAGCTGTGGTCGGGCGATGGACACGGTGCGCCTGGAGATTGCCGCCTGGACCACAACCGGGATGGTGCGGACCGGCAATGAAGATGCCTTCGCTCTGTTGCACGCCTGCGAATCCCGCCAGGACGACCTGAGCGAATGCGCGCTCGTTCTGCTCGCCGATGGAATGGGGGGCTACGAGGCCGGCGAGGTGGCGGCCGCGCTGGCCATCCAGTCGCTGCGTGAATTCCTGACCCAGCAAAAGCCGTTCAAGGTGCTCGCGGGCGGATCGAGTTTCACTGCGCGCGTCCCTGGCAGCAGCGAGGGGAACGCGATCAATGTCCTCGAGGTGGAACAATGCAAGCAACTGCTGCGTAATGCCCTGAAAGAGTCCAATCGGCAGGTGTTCGCTGCCTCCCGTAGCGGTGTCGGCAAACGGGGGATGGGCTGCACCGCCGAGGTGGTGTACATCGACGGGCAAAACGTGGTCGTGGGCCACGTGGGCGATAGTCGCACCTATCATCTTCACGAAGGGCGCATGATCCAGTTGACGCGGGACCAGACGCTTGTCAATCGGCTGGTGGAACTGGGCACGCTGACCGCCGAGGAAGCGGAGACCCATCCGCGCCGCAACGAACTGCAGCAGGCGATTGGGGGACAGCCCGATGTCAACCCGGACGTCTATCACGGCGAACTGAAACCGGGTGACTGGGTGGTGGTCTGTTCGGACGGCCTGAGCAATCATGTCAACAGCCTGATGCTCAAACAGATGCTGGAGGGCGAGGCCGCGTCGGCAGAGATGGCGGCGCGGCGCCTGGTGAATCTGGCCAATATTGAAGGCGCCACGGATAACGCCACCGTGGTGGTCGTCCGCGCTACCTGAGCCTGGGGGGCTCAGCGTATGACCTTCCCCTTGATATCAAGGATCTGGGTGGTTGCCAGGCCGTTGCCAAAGGTCTTGAAATCCTTGAAGGTCCACACGACCTTCTTGTCGCGCGTCACTTCAAACAGCTGGGGATTCTTCGGCCCGGCATGGCAGTTGCCCACAATCAGATTCCCGCTGGGAAGCACATGCAAGGTTGTCACCCAGGCCAGGCGAATCCCGGGGAGTTCATTGTGCCCGATGCTCCAGACAATCTTCCCCGCGGGGGTCACCTCGATAACCCGGTTATTGTTCCCCCCTGCAATCAGGGTGTTGCCGGTGGGTAAACGAACGGCGCCGTAGACCTCGGTACCATGGCCTTCGGGACCATGCCCGGGCGCACGCGGTCGCCCAGCCAGATCGAGAGCATAGGTCCACACCACCTTGCCTGTCCGATCGTATTCGCGCACCTTGCCATCGCCCTCGT
>JAKOSN010000322.1 GCA_029777335.1 Planctomycetota bacterium | reverse complement strand
TGGGCGAGATTCCAGCCCTGTTCGCCCACCTGCTTCTGTCCGATCATCACCTGGATGCGTCCGGTCCAGTCCCACAGATCGAGGAACGCAACCTTGCCCATTCCGCGCCGCAGTACAATGCGTCCTGCCACGCGCACGCGCTCGGGCGGGGTGGCCTCGATGGGCAGGGTGCGGACCGCGCCAATCGGCTGATGACCGTCGAACCGCGTCCCCCAGGGATCGAGACCCAGAGCCTCGATTCGTTGCAGCTTCTCTGCACGCGAGGCCTCGAAACTATCTTGTGTGCCGGCCATGAAAAAGCTCGTTCCAGTCGGTGAACGTCGATCGAGGTCGAACCACAACGCGGGCCACGGTCTCGGGTCACGGCTCGCCGAGGCGGCCCCGGAGGTCAAGGCTCCGCGTAAACTACAGCAGCTGCACACCGTGCGCCAAGACGAGTCCGGCGCCATGCCTCTCGCCCTCAGCCCGCCGAGACAACCGCTTTCAGTACAACTATCAACTTGGAGAGTCGAGGTGAAGGCGAGCGCGGTTTCCCCTTCGCCCTCCCTCGCGTGCAGTCGTTGTCCACTCCCCACACCGGACGCTCTTCTGGATGGGCAGACACAGCCACCTGCGGAGAAGGTTCATGCACCATCGGCATTTCGTTCTCGTTCTTGTTGGATTGCTTGTGGCAAGCGCTCCTGCCGAAGCCGGCGAACCGGCGGTGGATCTGGGGACTGTCACCGAAAAACATGTCCTGGTGCCAATGCGCGACGGCATCAAGTTGTCGGTCTACCTCTACTTCCCTTCGGGGAAAGGGCCGTGGCCGGTGCTCCTGGAACAGCGTTACGCCGATCTGCGCGCCCCCGCGACGCGCAAGGGGTTTGCGCGGTTGGCCGAGGCCGGGTATGTGGTCGCGGCGCAGAATTTCCGCGGCACGCACCTCTCCGAGGGAACCTGGGTTGGCTATCGGGCGCTGGGCTGGGGAAAACAGCAAGATGGCTATGACACGGTGGAGTGGTTAGCAAAGCAGCCCTGGTCGACAGGGAAAGTTGGGACGTTTGGGAGTTCGCAGGGTGGCTTTGCCCAGAACTTTCTCGCCGTTACGCGACCGCCTCATCTGGTCTGCCAGTACATGATCGATACCGGGTTGAGCCTTTATCACGAGGGCTATCGCATCGGCGGCACCACGCGCCCGGAGCGTTTCAAGCAGATGGATGCCGTCTGTCGCAATCCGAGGGACAATCGGCGGCTGCTTGCCGAGTGGTTTCAGCATCCGACCTACGATGCGTACTGGGCCGAGGAGGATTGTACGCGCCATTTTGACCAGATGAACGTTCCCTGTTTCACCGTTGGGAGCTGGTATGACTTCATGTGTGTGGGTTCCATCGAGAGCTACCGGGGGCGTCAGCATCGTGGCGGACCGGATTCACGCGGTCGACAGCAGCTGTTGCTCGGTCCCTGGCTGCACGGTCGGTTCAAGGAGACCAACAAGACCGGAGAACTGGTCTATCCCGAGAATGCCCGCTTTGCTCTGGATGCGCACATGATCCGCTGGTTCGACCATTATTTGAAGGGGGTTAAGAATGGTGTCGAACGAGACCCGGTGGTGCGCTACTATGTGATGGGGGCGCTGGGGGAGAAGGATGCGCCCGGCAATCGTTGGCGGACCGCAAGGGACTGGCCCGTGTCAGCGACGCCTACCTCGTACTTTTTGCACGCGGGAGGGAAACTGGCGACAACAGCTCCCACGGAGAGGAACGCCTCGACCACATTTCATGCCGATCCGCTGCACCCCAACTCCATCCCAGGCCGCGCGTTCCCTGGGGCGCGCGATGCGCGCGCTTTCGAGAAGCAGGAGCAGGTCCGCACCTTCACCAGCGAGGTTCTCACCGAATCGCTCGAATGGACAGGCAAAGTGCAGGCGGAGCTTTATGTCACCTCCACCGCCAGGGACACCGACTTCATCGTGCGTGTCAGTGATGTCTACCCCGATGGGCGCTCGATTCTGCTCATGGATTATGTACGCCGTGCGCGGTATCGCGAGGGGTATGAGAAGGAGGTGTTCATGGAAGAGGGGAAGGTCTACAAGGTGGCGTTTGAGGTGGGTTGGACTTCTCAGATCTTTAATCGCGGGCATCGCGTGCGGATCACCATTGCCAGTACGGGGGCTCCCTTCTTCGAGCCGAATCCAAACACTGGGGAACCGCTGACCATTGAGTTTCCGAACAAGACCGTGGTGGCAAAAAACACGGTTCGGCATGATCGGCTGTTTGCCTCGCGCATCCTCGCCCCGGTGGTATCCCCCCCAAGGCAGGGGAGAAAGTAACCCCTGCCTTGGGAGTTGTCGGGTCGCCCGACGCGCCGGTCACTTGACCGCAACGATCTCGAACAGATTAGGCTTCATCTCAAGAGCCTTGTGGATGGCGGCGTTCAGCTCTGGGAGTTTCTTCAGGCGCTCCGCAATCAACTCCTGGCGATGTTTTTCGAGATCCGCCGGCGCTACGTTCTTGAAGTCTGGGTGATTTCGCGGATTGGCCAGCACCAGTCCGCGAAAGATCTTGTCGTGGTAATAGTTGGTCTTGTCGTTGACTGCCTTCACCACGTTTTTCACCTGGTCGGCGATGGGGCCAGCGGCGAGCACTTCCTCGGCCAGATTCACCCCTTTGGCCAGCTCCTCGCTACTCCGGGTCGCCACCTTCTTCCCACCCACGCGGATTTCGTATTTCCCAGGTTTCAGACCTTTCACCTGCAGGCCGTACTCGTTCATCTCCTGGAGCAGCGGTGTCCACTTCAGGATGCTCTTGGCCTGTTCGGGGAAGTACGGGAGGGCCGCATCGAGCCGGTGAAAGCGCACGCCGTCTCTGGTGTCAAGGTCGGTCACCTTGCAGTTTTTCGTTTCGACCTTCCCCGAGAGATCGAGGGAAACCGACGAAACCTCCTTGGGAAAGCTCATCCCCTGCAGGATCGACGCCGCCATGACCGCCTGACCTGCGGGGCCGGGGTGGACGGGATCGCCGCCAGTGATCAGCACCCTGGGATCCTTCTCCCGCGCCTTGTTCATCAGATTCAGATAGGGCGTGAACTGATCGATCGCCAAGCCGTTGTTTTTCTTGGCAATCTCTGCCACTCCCTCGGAGAACTTCTTCAGGGTCTCGTTGTAGCCAGCCAGCTGGTTCCCCGCTTCGCGGCGTTCGGTGGGTTGCGGAGTAATCCAGGCAACCCGAATGTTGGCTGCCTTGGCCTGGTCGGCGATCCCTTGCAGTCCTTTCAGGTAGGTGTTGAAGCCCTGTTCGTTGAAACCACGGTAGCCGCCATCGTTCATCCCGAAATCGACCGTCAACACCGTCGGTTTGAAGGGGAGCACATCACGCTTCAAGCGTGCATTGCCGCCCGGGGAACGATCCCCG
>JAKOSN010000004.1 GCA_029777335.1 Planctomycetota bacterium | reverse complement strand
CGTTCGGCGGCGGAGGGCGCTCGGTGGCGAACGACTTCGAGGCGCTGGCGGCGTCCATCCGCCGGGTGTGCCCCGGGTCGCGGATCGAGCCGGCGACCGAGGAGCAACTGGCGGCCGTTCTCCGCGAGTACCCGGACGCCCCGGCCCACTACACCGAGTTCCTGCGGCGGGTCGGGTGGGGGTCGCTGGGCGGCAGCAACTTCATGCTCTACAGCGGGCTGGTCGGGCCGGCCGACATCTTTGACCAGACCACGGCCGGCGAGTTGAGCGGCTTGGCAATCCTCGGCGATGACTTCAGCGGGTGTGTGGTCGGCTTCGACACGCAGGCGGGATGGCGGCTGGTTCGCTTCGACAACAGTTACCACGCCGCCCCCGAGCCGCTGGAGCAACGGACGCTCGCGGAGTTCATCGCCCAGCGGGTTGCGGACGCCCAAGACGCCGAACCAGGCGCTGCACCTGACCGGCGGGGCATGTAGGCTTTCCCAGTGTTCAAGCTGCTGATGCGGCCCCGACAGGTGAGCTGGGTCGTTCGGCGTTGAATGCAGCGGAGGGGCGTAGCGATGGCGTTCTGGCGGATGCAACTCCACCCTGATGACTCAGGTCGTGGCTCGCGGCACTCGGCCGAGTCCCTGTCGGCCGGGTTCATCGGCCTCGACTTCGGCCAGGACCGAGGCGACATGACGCTCATCCAGAACCCGGCCATTCTGCCGCAGGGGGAGCGGGACTACCTCGACTTTGCCCACCGCATGGTCGTCGGCGACAAAGTGCTCATCATCGCCCACAACTTCCCGTTCGCCCTCGCCACCGTGGCCGGCGAGTACAACTACATCCGCACCCCGGTGCCCGAACTCGGGGTGTGGTTCCGGCACTTCCGCCGCGTCAGCGACGTGAAGTACTACGGCGACTGGGTCACCAACGCGGCGGACTGGCAGCGGCTCATCATGACCGACGCGATCTCGATCCTCAACGACCCCACCGGGCAGTCTTACCGGCTGATCCAGGCGTGGCCGTAGGGGTCAGGCCGTAGGGGTCAGGCCGTAGACGCCGCCCCAGGCGCTCCCGCAAAAAGTTGAACAAGGATTCAGGTGTTTCGGGGAGTGGCTGGCTCAGTGGGCCAGGGGAACGCTGGAAGGGCCCCGAACCATCCGCTGCCGCAGACCGACGGGGGATGTACCGTTTCCGGGATGCATGGCTCCCCGCGCCCGCCGGACAGCTGAGCTTATTCGTTCGACGAAGGAGGGTAGTCGTGGACGAATCGAGGCGTACCTCGCCAGACCCGTTCGAGCGGGCGTATGCTGAAGGCTGCGACCTGTTCAACGCTCGCCAGTTTGAGGAGGCGGTAGCGGCTTTCGCGCGAGCCGCCGTCCTCCGACCCGCTGATTTCCGGCCGTGGGAGATGACCGGTTGTTGTTTCGGAGGCCTTGCCCGCTGGGAAGAGTGCGTCGCCGCCTTCGAGCGTTCCCGTTCTTTGGGACACGAGTGCCAGCACTGCTGGTACAACCGCTCGCTCGCCCTGTGCCGACTGCACCGGGCCGAGGAGGCGCTCAGGGCGCTGGATCGGTCGCTCGAATTGGACCCGAACAACCCGGCGGCTTGGTACGACCGGGGCATTATCCTGGGCATGGGCCACGGGCGGGCACCCGGTGAGATGGAGCCGTTCGACGGCCGACACGAGCGGGCGGTGGCGGCATTCGACCGGGTGTTAGCCCTCCAGCCGGACCACTACGGGGCGTGGTACTGCAAAGCGTACACACTGTACAAAATCAGTCACAGTTGGTCTGCGATGCAGGGGCTGATTACCGCTGGGTCGCCGCCGGACATCCCGCAGCAGGCGCTGGCGTGTGTCGAGCGGGCCATCGCCATTCAACCGGGAAGGCCGGAGGCGGAGGAACTGCGGGAGGACATTCGGGCCTGGATAGCCGAATCAGCGTGAGCCCCGAACCAGGCGCTGCAGCAGACCTCGCCTCGTAGGTTGTTTCTGGGGTTCAGCTCTCTGAGGCGGGGCTCCTTAGCTGGCTCGACTATGAAGCCGTGGGAAAGTCATCCCCTTGTTGGTGGGATGTTCAGTCAGTGACACCTCGTTGTCCATCTCCAGGCAACAGATAAGATGACTTGCAGGGGGCCCGGCGACGGGCGTCGTCCCGATCCGTCTTGCGTTGGAGGTGCTTGAACTTCCAGGCCGCGCTGGCGGTGTTGGCGACCAGGCAACGGACGCCGAGTTCGGTACAGAGGTCATGGACCCAGCCGGCCAACAGGCAGGCCTCGAGGATGACGACAGTCGGCTGCTCTTTGCCGATGAGCCGTTGCAGTTCGGCCCGGGTGGTCTCGAAGGTCGTGAAGCGAACCTCGCCGCTGGCTTGGTCGCAGACACAGACGACGCTCTTGTACTTACCGAGGTCGATGGCGAGAATGGTGGCGGTGGCGGTGGTCTTGGCGATCGTCGTCATCGTGCAAGCTCCGTGGGGCGATGGTGCTGGGTAGTGTGGTAACTCTCAGGCTACCACACCCCACGGCTTGCATGGATTCTTTCGGCGAAGGGGCGGGGAGGGTGAAGGCGTGTTTATACCGATACCGGTTGCCACGCGGTGGGTCGCGACGGCCCGCGGGACAGTTTGGAAAGTCGTCACCTGCTTGCACTGCCAGCAGACGTATGCTTTCCAACTGGAGCTGGAGACGACCGGCCAAGAGGTCGGGCCGCCGCTGTCACTGAGCGACGAGGGTGCGAAGCTGGCTCAGGCGCGGGCCGAGGAGAACTTGTCGAAGATGGGCCGCAACGTGGTGATCCCGCTCCCGTGCCCGAACTGCGGGTGCTACCAGCCCGACATGGTCGAACTGCTTCGGACGGAAAGGACGAGCAACGCCCCAGTCAAAGCCGGCTTGATCGTCGCCGTGCTCTCGCTCATCCCCCTGGCTTTCAGCGTCCCCTACAATTGGATCGCCACGGCGGTCGGGGTGTCGGTCGGGCTCGGGCTGATCGGTTACGCCGACTGGGCGGCCGCTCGTTGGGACCCGAACGCTGGAGACCCCGAGAAACGGAAGGCCCGCGGCCGCAAGCGGGCGGTGTGGGGCGAGGCACTCGACCCGCTGCTCGCCACGGGCCAGGATGCCGGTCCCGCCCCGGCCGCGCGAGTGGTAGGCGGTCAGGCCGCAGACGCCGAACCGCACTCATGACCTCCTGACTTAAGACAAAAACTCCCCGGACCGGCAATTCGGGGCACATCCACGAATGTTCGCGGGTATCATGCCGAACAACGCATTGCACGCCGAACCAAACCGCATGCGTGGTTCGGTCGGGTGAATGCGAGCGTTCGGCGGCGGAGGGCGGAGGGTAAAAGGCGATGGCTGACAGCACCCCGCCTCCGGGCGGTTCCCCAGCACCGGCGTCTCCGCCGAAAAAGGGCAGAGATTCTCTCGTTTGGTGGAAATACCTGAACACCTACGTCCTGCTTGGCATTGCGGCACTTTTGCTCGCCGGCCTGGTGTGGGAGGGCATCGAGAGCGGGAAGTGGTTATGGTATCGGATCGGTATCGCGCTGTTTATGATCGCCATCGCGATCGCTAACTTTGCTACCCTGCACCGGCGGGAGTGAAAGCGGGCCGAACCAGGCGCTGCAGCCGACGGCGGGGGCGTGTAGGCTTTCCCGGGTTCACAGCTCACTCGGCCCCGCTGCTGCGCTGTGTCGTTCGGGCGCCTCCGCCTGGGGACGAATGAGCGGTTCTCAGGGAGCAGAACGGAGGCGGTCCCCCCTCGGAGGGCGCTGAGGAGTGGGGCCCCCGACGGAGTACGGTCCTTCCGAGTTACGGACCGTTAGGCAGGGTGGCTCCGCTCCAACCCTCTGCCGGTCTTTGGAGTTCAGCACGGGGGTGACGTCCCGGCGGCCGAACGCCAGAGTTCAGCCACCGACCGTGGGGTCCGGCGGCCGAACCCGTCGTTGCAGCAACCGGCGTCATCGTTCCAACCGGGGAGCACGCGCTTGCGGCCGGGCGCTGAACTCTGGGCGTTTGGCCACCAGACGGCGCACCGGATGCGCGGATGAGGATTGGCAGGCGAGCACTGCCCCAATGGAAATAGGACGTCTATGCTTCGTCTGCTGTTGGCCCTGGCTGTCACGGTGGCACTTGGTCTCGCGTCCCGACTGTATCCGACAGGCTGGTTACTCTGGGACAGGATCCTCGGGGAAGTCCTTTATGCCGTGGCCGCCTACCTCGTTTGGGCCATGCTCCTGTTTCGCAAGCCGCCGTGGCTCAGCGCCGCGCTGGCGTTCGGTTGTTGTCTGGCGGTCGAGTTGTTCAAGCTGACGGGCATCCCGGCCGAAAACCAACGCGTGTTCTTGGTACGATGGTTTCTGGGCAGGACCTTTGACGCAGTGAACCTTGTCTATTATTTCACCGGCGCGGTGCTCACTGCATTCGCGGACCATGTGACCCGGGGTTCAAGGCGAGGCGAGAAAAGCGGTCGGGAATCGAGCTGAACGACAACCAGCCCGAACCAGACCAGGCGCTGCACCTGCCCGGCGGGGCACGACGGCTTTTTCGGGACGTGTAGCTCCCCGCGCCCGCCGGGCAGGTGAGCGGGGTCGTTCGGCGGCGGGGCGGCGGTCGAGAGGAATGGGAGCGAAGGGCCAAATGCCATTACCGGCTACCAAACCCACTGTCTCGTTCGAAGCTTCGGCCGCGGAGCCGACCGCGTCATTCTCACCGCGTGTTCGCATCACCGGAAGCGGCTTCGACGAGGAACTCCGCCTCCTCCTCCGCTCCCGCCTGATCATAGTCAACCTGCTGGCTCTGGTCGGTGGCCTTCTCTTTGTGGTGTATGCTCTCCCCATCCCCGGGGGAGCGCAAGATCGGTCGATCCGGCCAAGCCCGATCGAGTGGTTGGCGTTCGAAGCGTTGTGCGTCGGGTTCCTCGGCAGTTCACTCGTCCTGTGGAGCCGTCCGGGGACGTCGCTTCGGTCGCTCCGGGTGTGGGAGTTTCTTTTCTTCTCCTCCTTCACGGCACACACCGCATACGTCCGGTTCCATCTCTTGACGTTGGACCTGCACGCGTCTGCTCGGGAAGACGTGATCGCGTTCCGTGGGGTGTTCTCCCTGCAACCGTTCATCGCCCTCATCCTGGCTTACGGGGTGTTGATCCCCAACACCCTGCGGCGGAGTTTACTGGCGATTGGCGCCATCCTCGCCGTCGCGTTCGCTACGATCCCTGCCGCAGCTGTTGTCAACCCGATGCTCGTAGCCCGCTGCCTGGCGAAAGGCCCGGGCGACCGCTTCCAGACTGTGGCGGATCTTGGCCGAGCGCTGGCGGGGTGCGTGTGTGCCGCGGACTGGTCAGCGGAGCAGGCCGCCGAGTGGTGGCAGCGAGAAAGGGCACCGGAGGTTATCCAGGCCGAACCATGCGTTGCAGATGACCCCGCCCTCAGAGCCGGCCCGAACTGCTGAGCCGAGTCGTTCGGCCACCGGCGGGCGGGTGCTTTGCAAGGTGGCCGTTCCGCAAGAAGTAGATAGCCCCAGTGACAGCGATGATGTACAGCCAGGTTGACATCACGGAAGCGTTCGGCGACGATCAGCGTCTCGGCCCAGAGGACTGGATCACGACCGTGCCCCTGAACGCCACGACCGCGGACCCCGAATCGATGGGGCTTTCCCCGGTGGGTACCGACGCGGACGAGATTCATCGTGTCGCGTCCAGGCTGTCGGAGTTGCGGGAGTCGATCCCCATCCCGAGCGACGGCGTGTACTGCCCGGTGTGCCACATCGCCAACGTGAATCACGGCCGCCTGCGGACGCCGTGCCCGCAGTGGGGGCGGCCGCTGCTCACGTTCGGGTGGGACTGAGCAGGTGCAGCCCAGATGCCGACCCAGGCGCTGCACCTGATCGCCGGGCCTGTAGGCTTTCCGTAACGCGTAGCTCACTCGGTCCCCGCTGCCACTGAGCGGGGTTGTTCGACCGTGGGGAGGAGTTTCGTGGGCATAGGCTGGCAGTATCTCCACATCGGCCCCTACGCCGAGTGGCTGGTGCCTGACAACAAGCGAAGCCGCTCTTTCGGCTCGTCGGAGGTGCGAGACCGGCTCCGCGACTTACTCGCATGGAACTTCGGCCCTCGCGAGGACCAGGTTGGCCTCCGCTACGGCTTGGGCCTCCGGAAGAGAGCGAAGAAAAAGGCATCGTTGTGCCGCCATTGCTTTGTCCCCAAGGAGGAACGGTCGGGGGCGCCGGATCGGCTGTTGTTTGCCTTCGGGGTGCCGCCGGTGATGGACGTCCTGGATCTCGGCTCGGTGGATCGGTCGGCGGAGGTAGCCTGGTTCGGGGCGGCATTCGCCGAGGAAATCCGGGCCCTTGCGGAGTTCTTCGGGAGCGAGCCGGCGCTGCGCTGGGGGTTGGTCCATTGGTTTGATGACTACGGCTGATAACCGTCATGCACGTCGAAGCAGCCACTGCTGCAGACGGTGGCCGCATGTTCGCTTTCTGCGACCCATAGCTCCCCGGTGCGGGGCGGGCTGCTGAACGGGGGCGTTCGGCGGATCGGTTCTGCGGTCGCCTCCCGTTGCGAGGGTAACGTGGTGTTCGTCGCGATCAATTTCAACGAAGCGCTGGAAGTCCCGCGTGAGGAGATCGAGGACCTCATCCTCGACGCTCTCATGGATTCGCAGAAGGACCGGGCGAAGGTCACCGGCGGAGGGTGGGGGGAAGCTGGCGGCAATATCGACCTGGAGGTCGATGACGCTCTGGGCGCCGAGGAAATCCTGCGTCGTCTTCAGCAGGCCCTCCTGTCCTCTGAGGATGTCCCGCGGAATACCGACATCCAGATCGAAGACAAGACATACCCACTCCACCCGGTGAGGCCCAAGGGTAAGTCGAACAGGAGGAAGAAAGGGTCGGGCTAGCCGGGAGTTTGGACCGGGTCGGCGAGGAGGCTCCGCTGAACCAGCCGCTGCACCTGACCGCGGTCGCATTTCGGGGTTCCGTAGTTCAACGGCTCTTCAGCCCCCCCGCTGCTGAGCTTGTTCGTTCGATGGCGCTCGCCTGGAGCAACGTTGGAGGCACTATGCGAATCCGGAAACTGCTTGACCCGCTGATGGTCGCGGCCGTCAGTACGTGGGTTATCCTGGTCTGCCTCGCAGGAGTTCTGGGTCTCGTTGCAACCGCGGTCACCAACGGTGTAATGGGATTGCGGGAACCACGCGAGCTTTTTCTCTTCGCAATCCTTGGGGAATGGCTCGTGGTGCTCTGTGGCGCAGCCGTTCTGGGGACCTCCGTCGGCATGTCCATTGGCGTACTTCGAAGCTCCTGGTGGATGACGTTCTCACTTGGCGTCCTTGGATTCTTCGTGGGGATCGGCGGGGGGGCAGTGTATTTCTGGAATCAACCACCACGCGCGTTACTGCAAGATGCGTGTGAATATGGGCTTGGCATGGGGCTTTCCGGGACAATCGTGTTCGTGGTAAGCGTGCTCGTCCGAGTCTTCGTGGGATCACCGGCCCCTGCGACGCCGGCCTCCCTTGGGCCCTTGACCCAGGAACAATGTTACCTTTGTGGCGCGCAGCTCCGAACCGAGGAAGTCCAGGCGCGGGTGTGCGTGCGGTGTCGGAAATAGACCACCGTTGTGAAGGACGCCGAACCATCCGCTGCAACAGACCACTGCCGCATTAGCTGTTTCTGACTTAAGCCGCCCCGGGCGGCGGTCCCCCTTCGGAGGGTGCCACGGAGAGGGGCCTCCGACGGATTAGGGTCTTTCCGCGTAGCGGACCGTTAGGCAGGGTGGCTCTGCTCCAACCCCCTGCCGATCCTTGGAGTTCAGCACGGGGGAGACGTCCCGGCGGCACAACGGCCAGCGTTCCGCCACCGACCGTGGGGCGCGTGAGTTGTGTCGTCAGGCCACCGGAGGTGCGGATGGCGGTGGATGCGTCGTGTCGGGATCGCCTGATACTGGCCGCGTATCTCGGCGAGCCGTCGTCGCGAGCCGCTCTTGGGGCCGACGTACCCGAGGTGTTCTCGCTTGGTTCGATGGTTCGCGGTGGCGATCGTCGCTGGCGGGCCGTGATGCGACAGTTGGGCCACGGGCCAGCGGCGGAGGCCGCGTGTGCGGTGGCCGAGCTGGCTTTGTCTGCGTACCTCGCGGCACCCGATTCCGGCTCGGAGGTGGCGGGCCTCGCTCGGGCCGCCGTGGCGGCGCTGGGCCGCTGGCGAGAAGGGGCCGACCCCGCCCAGGCGCTGGCGGTTGTGCGGGAAGATGGGCTGGGATTTGCCCTGGCCGTCGATGTCGGCGGCCGGCTCTCCCGCGTCACAGGGGAGCGCGGCCGGCAGCTCGGCCGGGTGGTCGGCAAGTGCGTGAGCGTCATCTTGGCCCCCGCGAACCCCCGGTACGTCCGCTGGCTGGGGGAGGCGGCCGATGGGGCGCACGCCGGGCTGGGGGTCGCGGAGGATGTGATCTGTCGCGCCGTGGCAAGGGCTCTGCTCCGCGATGTCCGCCAGTCCGCCCCAGACCCTTCTGAATCAGCATGAACGATTGGCCAGATGGTGACGGGAGCGTTTCTTCGCTGGGGGGCAGGTGTCAACCAACATGGCAATGTTCCCGGCACTGCACCGGACTGCGACCCCCTGCAGGCTTTTTGAGATTGCCGCTCCCTGAGCGGCTGGTGCAGGTGAACTGGGTTGTTCCGCGACAGAGGCACAGAGGGCCAGTTCATGGAAGGCCAGATTAACGAGGTTGACTGGAAACTCCTCCGCCGACTGCAACCAATCGCGCTCGAACGCTTCTGCCAGCGCGTGTTGGCGGGAGTTAGTCGGCTCGCTTCAAACCACGCGGATGGTAGTCATGCACGCTATCTTGAACTGTGCAAGCTGATCCAGAAGCGAGACGAGGAGTTAGGCTCGGCTTTCGACGATGTGAAACGGTCCACCGCGTTGATGCGGCTGGCACAGATGCGCGTACTCGGTTTGGTCACCGACGAGGAGTTCGCGGAGTTCACTTCCCAGACACAAGCTACTGTGGCCTTGTTTCTGCAAAATAGACGGCGGAGGGCAGACAGCGGATGAAGGTGCATCACCTCAATTGCGGGTTGTTACACGCTCCTCCCAATCCGGCGGCCGCCTGTCACTGCTTGTTGCTCGATTGCGACGACCGGCTGATCCTCGTGGATACCGGGATCGGCTTACAGGACATCGCTCGCCCCCTGGAACGGATCGGTCAGCCCGCCATCGACGCAGCCGGGTTCTTGTTCCGCGAACCGTTGACCGCTGTCCGTCAGATCGAACGACTTGGCTACCGTGTGGAGGATGTGAGCGACATCGTCCTGACCCACGGCGACCCAGATCACGCGGGCGGGCTGGCCGACTTCCCGGCCGCCGCCGTGCATGTGTCGGCGGAGGAATACACTCGCCTGACCGGGGGCCACAAGCGCTACTCGCCCGCCCAGTTCGCCCATCTGCCACGCTGGGTTGTCCATCCCGCGTCGTCCCAGCGGTGGTTCGGCCTGGAGTCCCGGCCGCTGGGGGTGGTTGCCAACCTGCTGCTCATCCCCCTTTTTGGCCATACCCTCGGCCACTGCGGGGTTGCCATCCAGGAGGGGCGCCGGTGGCTGCTACACGTCGGCGACGCCTACTACCTGCGGGTGGAACTTTCGACCGACGACCATCCGGTCTCCGCTCTGGCCACCTCCCGAGCCGACGACGACAGTCTGCGGCGGGCCAGCCTGTCCCGGATTCGACGGGTGTTCCGCGATCACGATGAGGAGGTTGAGTTGTTTGGGTATCACGACTTCACCGAGTTTCCCGGCGCGGTCGTCCCCGAGGCGTAAGGGAACGTCGACCCTGCCGTCGCCCCGGACCACGGCGGCACGGGTAGCTTTCTGGAAGCTGGGAGGAAAATCGCGGGAGGATGGAGTCCGGTCCAACCAGCCGTTACACTTGAGTGGTTCGGCAGGACGATTTTCTGATCCCTTACCCCTCGCACCCCTGTCCAGGGGGCTTTCTCGTGCGGCAATCAAGCACATGGCGAACGAAGCGCGATTGCACTGGATTCAGACCTTGAGCCCTCGGGAAGACCCGTTGGCGCTGTACTATACCGGCACCCTGCGTGGTGGCGAACAGGCCCTGCTGTACAAGCGGAACGAGTCCTCTCTCACGTACATCCTTCGCTTTCAGGGTGACGGAGCTCTCCAGAACGTGCAGGAGCGGGAAGATATCAACTGGTACGAGGACTACCCGGTTATCGCTGCCTGGCTGGAGGGGATTGGCTTTACACCGGGCGGCATCCGCGTCCGGGCCTTCTCGATCCATGAACCGTTTGACGCCCACCTCCGCACGGGGTTTCCGCGTCACTATTCCGAATTGGAAAGCCTCGGGTATGATGAGGCGAGAGCCGATCAGATGCGCCACGACTGGGTTGCGCAGGGCAATTGTCTTTTGCGGTTGCACGACGGCGAATGGATTCTCGACGGGGAGGGATGGGGAGAGAGGCGATAACAGCGAGGTTCAAGGTGGAATCCCACAGCGGTCGCGCCGCTGTTTGGTTTGCAGGATAACCCATGAAAAAGCACAAGGGGAAGAGGGCGCGGCAGGCAGAGCCCAGATCGGCGCTCCCGACGTCGGGAGCGGACAAAACCCCTCCGACGTTGGAGTCCCCCGATTGGTCGTCCGCGCGCGTCCCTGAAAGATGCGATTCGGACGACCTTCCCCCTTCTCGCGCGTCAATGGTTGGCGCGGTCGCCAGGCGATCGGATCGCGGGCGTCGGGCTGAACTTCGAGCCCTTGTGGGGGACGGTTCGCTTGCATCTCGTGCTGGAACGGTCGTGGCCGCTGCTGGGGCCGGAACTTGTCGACGATGTCTACGAATGGCCCGGCACCGCGTGGGCGCGCCAGGAAGACGTTTCGTTGGTCTTCAAGTCTCAGTGGGAGCGGTGACAAACCTGGTTTGAGGAGCAAAAGAAAGCGTTCGAGGCACGAAGGGCCAGCGGCTCCGCCTCCGAAGCGGACCAGCGCGTCTTGGTCGATCGGTGGCGCGGCCTGTTCCAGATTGGTTGCGAGGCGATCCGAGATCTCCAGGCCGAAGGCTTTTTCGCGGCGTTCCCGATGTTGGCAGGGTACAGGGTGATCGTCACCGAACCCAACGAGGAAACCGATATCCCAGGACTGCCCGTACGACGCTATCCGCACTTCTTGCAGACCGGTGTCGTTCTTCTTCCAGAGGACATTCCGCCGGAAGAGAGGCCCTTGCCCCGCCGCCGCCCACAGTGGTTCGAGGCTGAGGAATAGCCGGTGGGGCTTGAACGACCTGACGACCTGAACTTGCGAGATTTCCTTCGCCTCGACACCCTCGGACGAGATATCCTCTCTACGCTGTCCGGTTGATCGTCGAGTTGATAAACGTTCACAAGGGTTTCCACTGGATGGAGGTCACAATGACTGTCTTGACGAGAACTCTCACCGCAGCGTTTCTGTTCCTGGGCAGCCTGGCGTGGATCTCCACGGCCCGGTCCGCTGACAAGCCGAGTGTCTCGTTTGAACTCCGACGTGCGGAGAGCAAGCCAGCCGAGGGGCTGACGGAAGCGACGGTTGAGGGGACCAAGAACAAGGTCTATCTTCACAAGAAGGCCGAGCTAACAAAGGAAGATATCGCTCAGGCACGAGTGACGGACCTCGGTGATCACCCAGCGGTCGAGATCACCTTCACCGAGCAAGGACAGAAGAAATTTGCCAGACTGACCGAGGATCACCTGGGGAAACCGCTCGCGATCATGGTGGCTGGGAAGGTCCTTGCTGCACCCATCGTCCGTGCGAAGGTTTCCGGTGGTAAAGCCCTGCTCAGCGGCAACTACAGCAAGGAAACGGCGGAGGGGATCGTCAAGACCATCAAGGAGAAGTGATTTTCAGGGATGGGACAGGGCTGGGACGCTGGTGCATTGAACCGCGTCCCGCCCCTTCTTGCCGGGGAACACGCGGGCATCTGGAAGAGAAGCAACCGCGCGAGTGGTGAGCGGAATCCAGGCGAACGAAACGGGGGAAGGTCGACTTGCTCGCGAAGGGACACAACCAGTACTCACCAGCCTGACTGGGAGCGCACAGATGCGCTCTCTCTCCAGGGCGAAGCGTGTGGGAACACTCCAGGGTTCTGTTGGCGTATTGAAGGGGAACCGCGGAACAATGTGGCGCGTCTATTTGGTGTCGGCGCTGATTGCGTGTGTGGTTGCTGTGAGCACGACCCTGGTTACCCTTCGACTGGCCGCCCTTCCTGCTCCATCCACGCAGGGGACGCGAGGAGGAGAGGATCCGTCTCACGCGGGAAACAGCACGGTCGTCCTGGAAGATGTCGTCGAAGTGCCCCTGGCCAAATCACGGTCGGAGCCTCAAGAAATGGAAGTCTTCTACAAGACTCCCTTCGCCGCGCCTCCCCATCTGACCTTCCCAGAAAACCTGGAAGGGGGCGTTCAGGTCGCGGAGCAGAAAGCCGGTTCCTTCAAGCTGCGACGAACGGCAACGGACGGCCTCATTTATGTGAAGGTCAAGTGGCGGGCGGAGGGACGGCCCGCCCAGTAAGATCAGCGGACAGGGCACAACGCCCGTTGCAACCCGTGGACAGAGTATCAGTCCACGGCGGATCACTTCGCTCCTGGTTCGGGAAACTGCTCATGATCCAATCGCCATCACCGGGGAAGATGCAGCAGAGTTTCTGGCTCTGGGTTACTGCGGGGATAGTTCTCACACTTGTCGCATCAGGGTGTAGCAGTTCATCCGCTCCCCCCACCATGTCTGCTTCTCCCTCGACTGGATCGAACCACACGGACGTTTCCGTCGCTCCCAACGCTCCAACCGACGAATCCTTGACCTCCGAGGAATATCTCCAACTTGGTATGCCTGCCCCGGACCGAGACTGGTCGGGAGAAGATATGGTTATGGCAGAGAAAACCCTCGCTGCGCTCGGACAGAAGGGGTATCGGCAACTTCCTCGGTACAAAAGCAAACGATCGGGAGAGATGTTCGCACGGTTGACATCGCCCCAGAATCTGGAGTTGTTCAAGAATCGTAGCCTGCCGCTCAATGCACGCTTTCCCCAGGCGTTGCAATACTACCAGGCCAGCAATCAGGTCAGCAAACTTTACGCGTTTGGATATTTAAAGAAGGAGGTGCGCGACAGTGAACTCGTGGAGCTGATGGGAGCGTTGTTCCGCACCACCGTGGTCTTGCTCGAACTGGTGGATGAGTACCTGCCGACCATCAAGAAGGACGATCCAAAGTACCAGGCACGCATGCAGGGTCTTGAGCAAATGAAACGTGGGTTGGCGAGCATCGTTACCGGAGGTCTTCAGACGCTTCGCGAGAGAACCCACTACCGACGAAGCGAACTTGTTCGGTTGGTTGATTACATGGACGAAACCTTCCCGCTGCTCATCCCGCGGCTCCCTGCGAAAACGCGCACCGAGACGCTTCTCCGGTTGGAGAAGATGCAAGAGGACCCCACGCTCAAGGACCTCCAACCGGGCCTGCGTCAGCTCCACTTGAAAGTCAAGGCTGCCGTGGCGAAGGCGGTTGGCTCCTGAGTGTTCTCCATGGGAAAAGGGGCGAGGATGGACGCGGGTCTGCGAGAACAGATTGGTGCGCTGTTCCACCAGCGGTGGGAGCGGTCTGGCCTGGAGGGACTCCTCCCGGAGGAGCGCGCCCACGTGTTGCTCTGGGAACTGTACGCCGAGGTCACCAGTGGTGGACTCGACCAGTATCTGTGCAATTCCTCCGGCGATCACGCACAGGACGTCGTGGAGGTGCTGGGCCGGTTTGGTCTGGCGCGCCTGGCGGAGGTTCTGCGGCGAACCCTCGCTGTCCTGCCTGACGGCTGGTGCGCGGACCGCACCCAGCGTTGTCGGCGCGTGGCGGCAGTCGTTGACCGAAGGAATGTTCTTGCTGCGCTCACCGAGGAATTTCACGACTCCCTCGCAGCGGAGCCGCTGAGTGACAACCTCGCCGAGGCAATCCTGGCCGCGTATCAGTGTGAAGGGTTGCTCACCGAGACAGGTGCACCGCCGGACCCTGGCCAAACGTGAACGCTCCGCTGATCTGGAAGAACACTGCCCATGCCCCTTTGGAGAGCTGGAAAGTGCACACCTGGTTGAAGGTCCCTTACGTTCTCGATTCCGTGATGACCTGGTCGAATTCCCATCTCACCGGGAGTGTTGCCCATGATTCCCATTCCTGTTTTCTGGACCCAGTACACTGCCACCAGAAAGGGCCGGTGTCTGAAGTTTGTGCCCTGTGAGAATTGCTCCACCGAGTATGTCTACATCATGGAGCGGGAGGCGTCGGGCGTTGGAACCAGCGTGTATCTGATGAACGAACAGGTTGCCAGCAATCACGCCCTGTCCTCTTCCGCTGAACTCCTGCAGTCCGTTCTGGAGAATGATTTCGACCTGGTTCCCTGTCCGCGCTGCGGCCACTATCAACGATACATGTTTCCCCGGTTGCTCCAGAAAAAAGGGATCGGGATCCTGGCTCTCGTCCCCGTGGTTCTCCTGGTGGCCCTCATCGCCGCCGTTGTCGCCATCAAGCGAACGCTCGTCTATCTGGAGAATCCAAACACTGTTGCTCTCAACGACCTGATCCTCCCGAGTTTGATCGTGGTGGCGATGGCTGTCGTTGGAATGGCGCTCTCGATTTTGAATCGTCGCCGAATCCATCACTTCGATCCCAATTTAACCGATCAGCAAGAGCGTATCGCACTCGGCCAAGGTCGAGCGGTCACGCGCGAGGAGTTTGATCGCCGCCAGCAGGAACAAGGCATGCCCAGCCCACCTCCCGAATGAAACGGAAGAGATCCGCCCTGCGCGGATCGTTGCACGGGGTGGAGAATCCTGCCAAGAACAGCCTTGGTATCTCCGGGCCGACTCACTTGTCTTTACGGAGCGGGCGGAGCAGAATAGGAGCAGACGCACGCCGCCCCGGCCAATCAGAGTCGAGCGAAGGGAACCTCCTCTTCGGTTTCGCACTCTCGGTCTGTCGTGATGCGCCTGGCGGGGCTTCCAGGCCACCCTTGGAATATCGACACAGGGCATGATGAGCGCGGATTGGACACTGGTTGCGGCGGTCGGCATCCTTTTCCTTGGAACCTTCATTCGCTCGGCGTTCGGGTTTGGCGAGGCGCTGGTCGCGGTCCCTTTGCTGGCTCTGGTAATGCCGGTCGAGGTGGCGGCACCCGTGGCGGTCCTGGTTTCCATTACCATTGCCGGGATCGTTCTCGCCCAGGATTGGGAACACGTTCACTTTCGCAGTGCCGGCTGGTTGTCACTCTTCTCTTTCCTTGGGACTCCGCTGGGGTTGTATTTACTGGTCGCGGTCGCTGAGCGAACGGTCAAGGGAATCCTGGCCGTGGTTATCGTGGCCTTTTCCAGCTATTCCCTCCTTCACCGGCGGCGCCCGTCGCTCCACGATGATCGGTTGGCGTGGTGCTTCGGCTTTGGAGCCGGGGTTCTGGGTGGTGCCTACGGGATGAACGGTCCTCCGCTCGTGATCTACGGCTCGCTGCGGGGCTGGTCGCCTCAGCATTTTCGCGCCACTCTGCAAGGCTATTTTCTCCCTGCCAGCCTGGTGGGGATGTGTGGCTACTGGCTGGCGGGATTGTGGACCATGACCGTCACACGCCTGTATCTGCTGGCCTTCCCGGTCGTGGTCCTTGGGATCTTTCTGGGGCGGGCCGTGAATCGTCGTCTGAGCGGGCGTTCGTTCCTCCTCTATGTCCACTCCGGCCTTATTGTGGTGGGCGTCCTCTTACTCTGGCAATCTCTGGTTAAATAGCAATAAAAACGATCGTTATTATCGTGTAATTTGGTCCCCTCACCGCGCGGACGTTTTCGTCTCCCGACCGCTTCAACGCCTTGCGGTTTACCTTGATCGACCTGAATTTCGTCGACTGCCCGCCGCGGGGTGAGCAGTTGCTGAACCTCGGCTGGATGCCGGCGGAGGCGGTTCGCCATCCCTTGCGCCGGCCAACCAAAGCGGTCACACGCCTCCAGTGTCATGATGCGGTGGACGGTATCGCTCAGAACGTGCGCTGAAGTGAATCCCTGGATTTCCTGGCGTTCGATCCGATCCAGCAAGGTAACGCAACTCCCTCCGTAGGTCGGATGATTGAGGATCGCATAGACGAAAGTGTTGGCGTCCAAAAAGATGGCCGACTTGAGCGGGAGTTGATCGAACGTCATTTGTCCTGATCCGCCCAGGGGGTGTTGTCCGGGCCGAGCAGGTAGGCGAGGTCTTCCTGGCTACCTTTCCACTGGATCAAGCCGCGCAATCGCTGCCCCGCAGTCTCCGTTGAGTGGATGGTGATGGTCACGTGCTGACCGGGCGGCAGAGGCAACTCGTGCGGCAATTTCAGAACCCCATTCTCATAAACGGCTACGATCTCCATCCTTTCCATGATCGATTACCTCAAAGGGCGAAGTGCGCGTCTACAATCCCATTATACCCCAAATCGTTTTAACGCCTCGCGATTTCGCTCGATGCCCAAACCGGGTTTCGTGGGGATGGTGAGGTAGCCCTCGGCATCGGGCTTGAAGGGCTCCGTGATGATGGCGTCGAGATAGACACACGGTGTCAGATACTCCACATAGCGCGCCACCGGCATGGCGGCGCTAAGGTGCAGATCGGCCGCCAGCCCAATCGCCGTGTTCCAGCCGTGCGGCACCCACTGGATGTTGTGCTCGTAGGCCATCCAGGCAATCCGCCACGCTTGGTACTGTTCGGCAGGGCTTGGACAGCCACTGCGGCGGTTATGCCTCACGAACCCCTCTTTGTATTCTTCTTACGCTGGACTGGACCTCGCTTCGTTGGCTCCGGTGTCATGGCCGGACGGAACCCCGCAAAGACGTGGATGGGGTATGATTGCTCCGCCCATCGGTTGGCAGAGCGGACCCATGCGGCTGCGCTGTCGCATTGGCCGCCACGATACACACGGCCATGCCACTCCTTCTCCGGTCCCTTACCAGTTGGGACAGGATAGCTGTCTTCGGGGCCCTGCGGATCGACGACCGCGTCCTGCGGATAATCTCCGTACCAATCCTGACACCGTTCCCAGACATTACCGTGCATGTCGTACAGGCCCCAGGCATTCGGGGGAAAGCTACCGACCGGCGTCGGCTTCGCGAAAGCCCTCGCGACCTTTGTGTCGGTGGGGTAGAGACAATCAAAGTTCGCCTGCTCCGTTGAAATCGTTTCCCCAAAGAAAAAAGGCGTGGTCGTACCCGCACGACAGGCATATTCCCATTCCGCTTCGGTGGGCAGCCGGTACGCGTGACCGTCACTCTTGCTCAACTTTTGCAGAAACTCCAGGCAGTCTTCCCAGACAGCGTTTTCGGTATCGGTTTCGGCGGGCAGATCATCCCCCAGGAAGCCATCCTCCGAAGCGGGTGTCCGGTCGCTCACCTTTCGCCAGGTAGCCTGAGTCACCGGATGGATCGCGAGGTAGAAGCCCTTGCTCAGCGTTACCTGATGCTGAGTTTCGTCCTCTCCTCGCCCTTCTTCGCTCTCGGGACTCCCCATCAAGAAGGTTCCCCCCGGAATCCAGGCGAACTTCATCCCCAGGTGGTTCGTGAAAAACGGCCCGACGGGCTGGACTCCCATCGACACGAGACTCCGCAAGCTCTCTTCGAGCTTGCTCCGGTCAGGGACTTCGACGGACTGCGTGAGCGTGTGCAGCAGCCGGATCAGTTCGCCTCGCAGATCACCTCGTTCCTCCAGCCAGTCCGCAAAGATCAGCCGGAGGGAAGTATCGTCAGGATTGTCCTGCATTGCCTGAAGGAAGGCTTCTTCGTCGTGCATAAGCCACCACCGTGCGGCCAAGGGGCTGTCTAACGCCCGAATTTCTTCAGCGCCTCGCGGTTGAGTTCGATGCCCAACCCCGGCTTGTCGGGCACCGTGAGGTAGCCCTCGGCATCGGGCTTGAAGGGCTCCATGATGATCTCGTCGAGGTAGACGCACGGCGTCAGATACTCGACATAACGTGCCACCGGCATCGCGGCGCTCAGGTGCAGGTCGGCGGCCAATCCAATCGCGGTGTTCCAACCGTGCGGCACCCACTGAATGTTGTGTTCGTAGGCCATCCAGGCAATCCGCCAGGCCTCGGTCAACCCGCCGCACTTGGTTGCGTCAGGCTGAATAATGTCCACCGCCCCGCGCTCGAACCAGGGGCGAAAACTTTGGCGGCGTGTCAGCACCTCACCTGTCGCGATTGGCACCGGGGAGTGTTGCCGTAACAGGATGAATCCCTCCAGATCGTCTGGTGGCAGCGCTTCCTCGAACCAGACCACGTCGAAATCCTTCAGCATCCGGGCCGTCTCGATCGCCCACTTGTAGCCGTGGGGCCAGAACTGCTCGCTTCCACCTGCATCCACCATCAGCTCGATCGTGGGCCCCACCGCGGCGCGGGCCGTCTTCATCAGCAGTTCATCGAACTTGCGATCGCGCCGACCAAAGGGACGCCAGCCGAGTTTGATCGCCTTGAACCCACGCGCCACCGTTGCCAGCAGGGTGTCACGCAGGGGGCCCGGCTCATCGAACAGGATCGACCCATACGGCTTGATGCGCGTGCGGTAGTTGCCCCCCAGCAGGCGCGAGACGGGTTGCCCAGTGATCTTGCCAAACAGGTCCCACAGGGCAATGTCGATCCCACTGATGGCGTGTTCGACCGCTCCCCCTCGCCCTTGCCAGAACGTGCTTTGCCGTAACTTCTCCGTGACGCGCGCCGGTTCATCCGCGCGTTCGCCGACCAGGTGGGGGCGCAACAATTGCACCCCGGCGCTTACCAGCGACTTGCTTGTCATGGCACTGCCAACGCCGCTCAGCCCCTCGTCGGTGAGCACCTCGACGAGGGTGTTCAGATCTTCTTCCGGCTTGTTCCCCTGCGGCCAGCCACCATCCACGGTTCCGCCAGTGAGACCAGTAATACGGATATCGACGATCTTCATGGGTTCTTCCATTCGCGGCGACTGCTTCGGGGAGTCGGATCGAGCGTGTTAACTCAGAGGACGTTGGTCCCACGGTAGCGGCATGGTCGGTTTGTGGCGGTGATGATCGCGACGCACATCCTTGGGGCGATCCTTGAACCAGGTCACAAAGCGCACCAGTTGCTTGACGGCCTCCTCGTACGCTTGCTTCCCTTTCTCTGCGCTGGCCAGCTCTGCTTCTCCCAGTACCCCGGTATCCGAGTAACTGCTGGTCCAGGAAATCACGGTCGCGGGCCCCGCAGCGAAGAGATCGACCCAGTTGAAGGGGCTGTCCTCCTCGTTGAAGCTGATCGTGCCGTTGCGGATCAGATCGGTGCGCACGTTGTCGCCATCGAGATACAGGTACAGTGAGGTTTCCAGCTCACAGGCATGGGCACAGCCGCCGGGAAACTTGCTCTGCCGCCACTGCGGCAGGAAGTTCTTGTTCACCGTGAGGAGATTCCACCACGCCGCCAGCACGCACTCCGCGTCGGTCTCCAGGTTGGTCCGACGAGCGACCAGGTCCAGGTTCGGCATGTTGGAGCCGTGCCCGTTGAGCAGAATGATCTTCTTGAATCCGTGATACGCCAGGGAGCGTGTGATATCGAGCACGTGATGCATGAAGTGCTCGAAATGCTGATTGATCGTCCCCGGGAAATCCATCACGTGCCCGGTGTAGCCATAGGCCACAATGGGGAGGACCAGCATCTTGTCCGGGATCAACTGCCCGGCCCCGCGGGCGATTCCCATGGGACAAACCAGATCCACATCCAGAGGAAGATGCGGCCCGTGTTGCTCAACGGCGCCACAGGGCACAATGCAGACCTTCCCCAGATCGACGGCGTCGTTGATCTCGGGCCAGGTCAGTTTCTCATAGCGATACTCGGTGCGTGCGCGGCTGGTCATGATGGTAGATCATCCTGTTCACAACGGAGAGAGGGCCCTCGTCCGGGTCATGGAGTGCTGGGAGGAAGGAGAACCGGTTTATCCTAGAACCGCCGCGAACGAGTGGCTATCCCCAACGATAAGAGCATCGTTCAGGGCTTCCCTGACGATCCCGATCGAGGTACAACAGCATGGGAGGAGGTGTGGGAAATCAGATGCCTTCCCGTGGCGAACCTGTTCTGGTTACCCGTCGGGAGTATAACCAATCTCTGGGTATCGCTCGGAGGCCTTCTCCCGGAGACGGGTTCGTGTAGCTTCTCGGAATCACCTGAATTGTGGAGCCATGCCCAGCGAAATTGATCGACATTCTCCGGAGACCCCTCCCCCTTTCGCCCCTGAGTTGTCACTCAGTTTGCTTCACCAGGTCTCGGGTCACGGGCTCGTGACCCTTGATTCCGAGGGACGGATCCAGACATGGAACGTGGGCGCAACCACCCTCCTTGGCTACCGCGCCGAGGAGGCGCTCGGCCACCCTCTCGTGACCCTCTGCGCCGCCGACCCCGAGAGCGCTGCGCAATGTGAGCAACTTCTGATTCGCGTGCGCGCAGTGGGGCATACCGACGAAGAGATGCGCTGGAAGCGGCGCGACGGGGGCGAATGCTGGGTTCACCTTTCGCTCGATCCACTCCATCGCCAGGGACAGTTCGTTGGGGTGGGGGTGGTCTTTCAGGATATCACCTGGCGCAAGCATGGGGAGGAGTTGCTCGCGCATCGCCAAACTCGCTCGCAATCAATTATCCGTGCCCTCCCGGTGATTGTGTGGACCCTTGGACCCACCGGCGAATTGCGCACCGTCGAAGGAGGAGAGGAGTTTCTCCATTCTCCCCAGGAGCGGCTTCTTGCCAGGAGCTGGAGCCGGTTGATCCATCCAGAGGATCGTCCGCGCGTGGAGGCGAACTGGGCCCAGAGACGCGCCGACCCTCGCCCCTACGAACTGTCCGCTCGATTCCTCCGCGCCGATGGCGAATGGCGCCACATGGTCATCAAGGGACAACCGCTCTTTGGCCCCGACGGCCAACTCCAGGAGTGGGTCGGTGTAACCCTGGATATGACCGAACGCAGAGAGGCGGAGGAAAGGTTGCGCGCCAGCGAAGAACGACTCCGCCTGCTGGTCGAGTCCAGCAGCAACTACGCCATGTATCTGCTCGATCCAGCGGGCAAGGTGGCGAGCTGGAACCTCGGGGCCGAACGCCTGTTTGGCTACACGACCGATGAGATCCTCGGGCAATCTGTGCTGGGCCTGTGCTCCGCCGGCGAACAACGTGAGGAGGTGCTCCGCCTGGGATTGGAGCAGGCGCGCACCGAAGGCCGCGTGCAGACGGAAGGCGTCCGCCTCCGCAAGGGGGGCTTCACCTTCTGGGCAGAAATCTCTACCACCGCGATCCATGATTCCAGGCAACAACTGGTTGGGTTTGTTCAGGTCGTCCACAACATCAGCGCTCAGAAGAAGGTGCTGGAGGAACTCGCCCGACTGAAGGCCGCGGTGACGGCTGCTGCCAACGGGATTCTCATTACCGATCGTCAGGGGACCATTCTCTGGGTCAATCCCGCCTTTACGCGACTCACCGGTTATGCCCCCGAGGAAGTGATCGGAGAGAGTTCCCGGCTCCTCAAGTCGGGGCACCACACCGTGGCTTTCTACGAGCAAATGTGGGAAACGATTCTGCAAGGCGGGGTGTGGCAGGGGACCCTGCGCAATCGACGCAAGGATGGAACCCTCTACGAGGAGTCGATGACCATCACCCCCGTCCATGATGCCCAGAACCAGTTAACCCACTTCATCGCCATCAAGGAAGATATTACCGAGCGGAAACGTCTGGAAGATCAGCTCAACCAGGCGAGGAAGATGGAGGCCATCGGCCAGCTGGCGGGGGGAGTGGCTCACGATTTCAACAACCTCCTCACCATCATCATGGGCTATTGCGATCTCCTTCTGCTGACCGTGCCCGCCAAGGATCCCGTGCGCGACTTGATCACCCCCATTCGTGAGGCTGGTGATCGGGCGACCTCCCTGACACGTCAACTCCTGGCCTTCAGTCGGAAACAGGTGCTCGAACCTCGCATCCTCGATCTCAACGAGGTGGTGCGGCACACCGAAAAGATGTTACGGCGATTGATCGGCGAGGACATTCACCTGGTCACCGCGCTCGCTCCCGATCCGGTCCAGGTCAAGGTGGATCCGGGGCAGATGGAGCAAGTGATCATCAATCTGGCGGTGAATGCTCGCGATGCCATGCCTCAAGGGGGGAGTCTCACCCTGGCCACCGAGGTCGTCTCGATTGCTCCCGAGCAGTGCCTCGCTCATCCCCGGGTGAAACCAGGTCCCCATGTTCATCTGTCCGTGCAGGATACCGGCGTGGGGATCCCTCCAGAGATCCACGCGCGCCTCTTCGAGCCCTTCTTCACCACCAAACCGCAGGGGAAGGGAACTGGGCTGGGGTTGGCGACCGTCTATGGCATTGTGGACCAAAGCGAGGGATTCCTCACCTTTGAAAGCACGCTCAACCAGGGGACCACTTTCCATGTCTATCTCCCCAGGTGCGAGGAAAAGCGAACCGACTCGCACCTGGACCAGAGTGAGCCCATTCCGGTTGGTCAGGGAACGATCTTGCTGGTCGAGGATGAGGACAGGGTGCGCCAGCTCACACGCTCCATCCTGACCATGCAGGGGTATCGAGTGCTGGAGGCTGGCAATGGCCAGGAAGCGCTGGCGTTGCTCGAAACTACCTCCGAACCCGTGCATTTGCTGATCACTGATGTGGTGATGCCGGAAATGAGCGGTCGACTCCTGGCTGAAAATCTGCGAGCGCGGCATCCCGGGCTCAAGGTCCTCTTTGTGAGCGGGTATACTGACGATACCGTGCTTCGCCATGGAATCACGGAGGCGGTCGGGGCGTTTTTGCAGAAACCCTTCTCCCCCCGACAACTCGCTCGAAAGGTGCGTGACCTCTTCCAGCAACCGCCCGCCGCTGACGCGGAGACTCCAATCGACTGACCGGAGAGCGACGGGGCGGGAAAGGCTCCCTGTGCCTGCCATCCCAGTGACACTCTCCAATTAACCGCCTGGTATCCCTGCTTGAGAGGCGACCCCCCACCCGTGGTCTCTTTCTCTCCCAGGGGGGACAATTCCCTCCTCGGCCGCACTTCTCAAAGGTAGATCGAAGCATTTGGGGCCCGCGCTCGTGCAAACCATCGGGAAAACCTCGTCAACGCATTGCCCCTTGCATATCATGTTGGACATCACTCGAATCTGGGTGACTCTCCAGCTCGAAGATGTAGCGCGAAACACGCTGGTTACTCCCGGGGTGGATCAGCCGTTTGTGAACCTGGTTCACGCGATCGAAAAGAGGTGTCGCCATTCCCCGGGGCGGAACCTCCCGGGTAGAATGACTCCAGGGAAGCCTTACGATCCCAGCGGGTGGAAAGAGGGAGGGGGGGCCCGCGTCCGTTGTGTGGGAAAGGACCTGGACGTTGGGGCTCCGTTTCGCAGCGCACCGGGGCGATCAACTCCAAGGAACAAGGCGGGTTGATCGTTCGAGCGGCACGATCTCGATTACCTTCTCTGCCGCGCCCAACACAGGAGGGGGACGATGACCCGCCATGGTGACATCCAGACGCGGTCGGCGGCTCGGTTGCTCGTGGTTGAGGATGAGCATCTTGTTGCCATGCACCTGGAAGCCAGACTCCAGGCGATGGGATATCAGGTTCTGGGAGTGGCCGGCTCGGGCGAGGATGCGATCCGGCTAGCGGGGGAGCACAAACCCAATCTTGTGCTGATGGATATTCACCTTCAAGGAGCGATGGACGGGGTGGCCGCGGCCGAGGTGATTCGCGCGCGCCATCGCATTCCGGTGGTCTATCTGACCGCGTATGCCGACCAGAATCTTCTCCATCGAGCGAAAAGTACGGAACCCTACGGGTATATTCTCAAACCCTTTCTTGATCGCGAACTTCAGGTGGTCATTGAAATGTCGCTCTACCGCCACCAGATGGAAGCGAAGTACCACGAGGCGCAAAAACTGGAGACCGTTGGGCGCCTTGCGGGTGGTATCGCTCATGATTTTAACAACCTGCTCACGGTGATTAACGGGTACACCGATCTTATCCTCGCACGCCTGCCTCTGAAGGATCCCAAGCGGGAGATGCTGGAGCAAGTGGCCCGAGCGGGAACGCGCGCGGCCGCCTTGACCCAGCAACTGCTGGCCTACAGCCGCAAGCAAATCATGCAATGGCAAGAGGTGGATCTCAATGAGGTGTTGCTCCACACCACGACCTTGCTCCGAACGTTACTGGGCGACGATATCGACCTGTCCATTCTCCCCGGTCCTGCGCTCCCTCATGTCAAGGTGGATCCGACCCAGTTTGAACAGGTCCTGATGACCCTGGCCATCCAGGCACGCAACGCCATGCGCTCCGGAGGCACCCTGACCATCGAAACGAGAACGGCCGAGATCACTCCTTCGGACAGCGACGAAGCCGGCGGGCTGCCGCGGGGGCTGTATGTCGTGCTCATTCTCTGCGACACCAGCGGCGGGTTGGAACCGGACGTCTGTGCGAATCTCTTCGAGCCGTTTTTCAAGGCCCGCGAGACCGACTTGCCGAGCGGGCTGGAGATGGCGGCCGCCTCTGGCACCGTGAAGCAATTAGGCGGACTGATCGAGGTGGAAAGCGAACTCGGGGTGGGCACGACCTTCCGTATCTGGCTGCCTGCACTCCCCCGGGGGCCGCTCAACCACGGGGCCACGCCGCCTGTCGGCTGGCAGCGCGGCACCGAGACGATCCTCCTGGTCGAGGATGATGAGGGAGTCCGGCGCTTAACGGCGCACAGCCTCACCCTCTGTGGCTATACCGTTCTGGCAGCCGCCAACGGCCAGGAGGCGCTGGCGATCCTGGCTCGGCACCAAAGCCCAATTCAGTTGATGGTGACCGATGTGGAGATGCCCGGGATGAGTGGCCCCCAGCTGGCGCGCACCATCCAGCCCACACATCCCCACCTGAAAGTGCTCTACCAGAGCGGCTACACCGAGGATGCCCTCCTGCGCGAGGATGTCGCTCATGCGCAGCGGCATTTTCTGCAGAAACCGTTCACAATCAAGGAGCTGGCAGCCCAGGTTCGCCTGATTCTGGATACCCCGTGATCCGGCCCGCTTCAGGCCAGGACTCCCTGCACCACGCGCCCGGCGACGTCGGTCAATCGGTAATCGCGCCCCGAG
This sequence comes from Planctomycetota bacterium, assembly GCA_029777335.1. GTDB lineage: Bacteria > Planctomycetota > Planctomycetia > Gemmatales > Gemmataceae > JAKOSN01. The sequence continues at coordinate 4,945 of JAKOSN010000004.1, read as the reverse complement.
TGCCGATACGTCAGGCGCGTGTGATCGAGTCCCAGCAGATGCAGGATGGTCGCATGGAAGTCGTGCACATGGACTCCCTCGTGCGCCACGCGGATGCCGTATTCATCCGTCGCTCCGTGAACGATCCCCCCCCTGACTCCTGCACCCGCCAACCACGAGGAGAACGCCCACGGGTGGTGTTCGCGTCCCTTGGCGTCGGCGGAGTTATTGAACGGGGTGCGGCCAAACTCGCTCGTCCACACCACCAGCGTTTGCTCGAGCAGCCCGCGTTGTTTCAGGTCCTTGAGCAATCCGGCGATCGGCTGATCCACGTTTTTCGCCAGCGGGGCATGCTGGGAGATCATGTCGCCATGGGCATCCCAGTTGTTGGAGGAACCCGAGTCGATCAGCTCCACAAAGCGCACCCCCCGCTCCACCAGACGCCGGGCCACCAGGCACTGCCAGGCAAACCCACGCGTGCTGCCCCGTGGCAGGCCATACAGCGCCAGGGTGCGATCCGATTCCTTGCTGAGATCGAAGGCCTCCGGAGCCGCCGCCTGCATCCCATACGCGGTCTCAAAACTCCGAATCCGCGCCTCCAACTCGGCCGAGCCGGGGCGTGTCTCCAGGTGCAGCTGGTTTAACTCTGCGAGCGCCTCAAGTTCGCGTCGTTGCTGAGGGAGCGGAGTGCGCGGGCGCACGTTGCGCATCGGCTCGGCCCCGGGGACCACGAGCGTGCCCTGGTGACTTCCGGGGAGAAAATCCGAGGCCCACACCTGCCCGCCGGCGTAGGGGCTGAAGGGAGCAATGACCATGAACGAAGGCAGATTGCGATTGATCGTGCCCAGCCCGTAGCTCGTCCAGGCGCCGATGCTTGGCCGGGCCTGGTTGAACGATCCGGTGTGCATCCCCAGCGTGGCGTTGTAGTGGTTGGAGTGATCGGCATGCAGCGAGCGGATCACGGCCAGGTCGTCCACACATTCCGCCACATGCGGAAAGAGGGTGCTGACCTCCGTCCCACACTTGCCGTGGCGGCGAAACTCCCACTGCGGCCGTTTGAGAAAGAGCTTCTCGTAGCCAGGGCGGTTGCGTGTCTCCGGGTGATCGAGCTTCACCTGCTTGCCGTGGTCGGCGAGGAGTTTCGGCTTGGGATCGAAGGAATCGACGTGGGAAACCCCTCCACTCATGAAGAGGAAAATCACCTGTTTCGCCCTGGCCTTGAAGTGCGGCGGCCGGGGCGCGAGCGGATCGTTGCTGCTTCGCGCGGCGTCCTCGGCCAGCAACTCGGAAACGAGGGCCGGCAAGAGCATTGTGCCGGCGAGGGCCGAGCGCAGAAAGGCACGTCGGAGCGGCAAGGCGGAAGAGAGGCTGATCATCTCGGCTCCTCATGCGTCAATCAAGATAGATAAACTCGTTGGTGGAGAAGAGCACGCGCACCCAGGCGGACCAGGCGGTCCGGCGTCGATCGTCCGCCGAACCAGAGGGCAACGCCGTCGCATAGCTCTCCAGAAACTTGCGTGTCGCCACCTGTTCCCCTGGTTGCGCTGGGCGACCATACAGCAACAGACAGGCTTGGTTCAGACGGCTCGCGTCATCGGGGAGCGCCAGGAGTCGCCGGGCCAGGCTCTCGGCGCGGGCATGAGTGAACGGGTCGTTGAGGAAGAAAAGCGCCTGCGTGGGCACCGTGGTGGTATGCCGATGCCCTGTGCTGGCATTCGGATCCGGTCCATCGAAGAGCGCCAGGAACGGATGGCGCTTGATGCGCTGTGTCATGAGGTAGACACTGCGACGTTGGTGCTCGTAGACCGCGTTGAAGGGGGTGTGCTGGGTGAATTGCCAGAAGCGCGTTTCCGGAAAGGGATGACCTTCGCCGGGGGTCGTATCCAGATCTCCGCTCACCGCCAGCAGGGCATCACGAATCTCTTCTGCCTCCAGACGGCGGCGTTCGAAATGCCACCACAGAAGATTATTCGGATCGACTTTTAACCTGGCGTCCTCGATGGTCGAACTCCGTTGATAGGTGTCTGAGAGCAGGATGAGGCGATGCAGTTTCTTGAGGGACCAACCGCTCGCGACGAAGCGATGGGCGAGCCAGTCCAACAGTTCCGGGTGCGTGGGGGGCTCGCCGCGGGTGCCAAAATCGTTGGGCGTGTGCACCAGTCCCTTGCCAAAGTGGCCTTGCCACACGCGATTGACCAGCACCCGAGCGGTCAAAGGGTTCTTCGGATCGGTGATCCAGTGTGCCAGATCGAGTCGACCACTCCCAGCATCCTTGCTGATCGCCTGCCCGCCAAGGAGTTCCAGCCAGCGGCGCGGAACTTCCTCGCCGAGCGACTCCGGGTCGCCACGTTTGTGCAGACGCGCATGGTGAGGTTTACCCTCGGCGACGGCGTACGCCTGGGGGACCGAACGGTTGAAATCCTCCAGTTGACGCCGCGCTCGGTTCAAGGTGCGCAGGGCGTTGGCAGTTGCGGCCAACTCTGCGCCCAGCCCGGGACCAGCGGTCAAGGTCCAGGCGATGCCATCTCCGCCGGTTGGATCTGAATCCTCCACGCGTCCCGTCACCGCCACGGTGCCGTCGAGGGGACTCTGCCAGGCGACCGTCACTCCGCCGCGCGGGCCCGGATGGGCCGCGAAGGAGCGTGCCGGTTGTTTGACCGTGAGAAAGCGGACCGGCCTGGGGTTGGTGTTCACCAGGACCGACGGCGTTGCCTCGGCGCCACGCCACACCAGTAAACCGGGCACGCGCTCGGCATCCTTGACAAACTCGGTCAGCAAGCGGGGCGTGCCGGCGGCATCCCAGAAGTGCCAGACCGCCCGATGGCCCTGACTGTCATCGTGCTGAAAGCCGTTGCCATTCTGGTAGAAATCCGGGAGGACATCACGCGTGAGATTCCAGGCGCGCCCTTTGCCCCCTTGCTCGGTGATTTGCACTTCCAGCAAGGTGGTGTCCGCTCCCTGGTTCGCTTTGGGAAGGATGGTCAGACGCAGCATCTCGCCTTTCCGCACCTTGACAGCTCGAAGCGCTGCGGCACCTCGACCCGCGTCAAATGCCTGCTTTCCTCCGTTGGGAATTTCGCCAGATGCCAGCGCGATCTGGGCCTGGTTGGCGCGACCTTGCAGCTGCGCCTCCAGCGCGGTGAGGGCTTTCTGGGCCGCCGCGATCTGGGCCTGGAAGGCATCGCGGCGGCGCTGCAAGGCCGCTGGGGCAACGAGCGGAACGTTGTCGCGCGGCACCTTGGTGTGCTCACACCCCGAGAAGGGATAACGGGTGCTCTCGAAGATCCCATAAAGCGCATAATAGTCGCGCGTGCTAATGGGATCGTACTTGTGATCGTGGCACCGAGCGCAGGCCAGCGTCAGCCCCAGGATACTTTTGCCCAGGGTGTCGATGGTATCCTCGATGGTCAGGTAATGATCCTGGGTGATGTTGAAGCCAAAGCGACGAGCGATGGCGAGGTAGCCGGTGGCAGTGATCAACTCGGCGTAGCGCTCCGCAGGGGCGTCGGCGGGGAGACGAGCGGCCAGGAGATCGCCCGCCAGTTGTTCGCGCAGAAATTGATCGTAGGGTCGATCGGCGTTGAAGGCGTCGATCACATAGTTGCGGTAACGCCAGGCTTCGGGAACCGGGTAGTCGGCGGTTTCCCCGGCAGTGTCTGCGTAACGCACCACATCCAGCCAGAGGCGCCCCCACTTTTCCCCGTACTGGCGCGAGGCCAGCAGGCGGTCAACCACCCGGGCATAGGCATCGGGCGAACGATCATTCAGGAAACTCTCCATCTCCTTCGGAGTGGGCGGAAGCCCCGTGAGGTCGAAGGTCACCCGGCGAAGAAGAGTGCGTCGATCGGATGGCCCAACCGGGGTGATCCCCCGAGCACGCAGTTTGGCCAGAATAAAGGCATCGACCGGGTTGGCGAGGGCGACGCCTGGAATTGTGGGAGGTTTTGGATCTTGCACGGGCTCAAAGGCCCAGTGACGCGCTGCCCGGATCGGAGTGGTCGTTAGAGGCCATGGGGCCCCGGATTCGATCCAGCGCTCCAGATCCTTGACCGCGCTTGCAGCGAGTGGACGATCGGGTGGCATCGGGGAAACACCCTCCACGCGGCGCACCATCTTTAGCAGCGGGCTTTCCTTCGGTTTGCCAGGAACGATCACCGGTCCATTCTCGCCGCCCTTGAGGAGCGCAGCGCGGGAATCCAGACGCAGCCCTCCCGACGCCTTCTGAGGTCCATGGCACCGGGCACACACCTCGGCGAACACGGGGCGGATTTTGGCCTCGAAAAAGGCGTCATCAGCGGGGGGAACCGCCACGCTGACCGCGGCCATCGCCAGGAGGAGGTTGACCATAGGAGACCCTTTGCGGGAGGGAGGGCAACGGGTGAACTCAGGTGGGCCGTGCAGACATTAGACTGATTGTAACCGGTAGCGAAGAGCAGACAACACTTTTCCCCGCAGGGAGCCCGCTCCCTGCAAGAGCCCTTACGGTCGACAATCTTGTGGCGAACCCGAGACGTTGCCGGTATAGTGCCTGAGTATGATCATCTTCTTTCCCTCGACAGGGGTGCTCTCATGCGCAAACTGGTGATCCTTGGGTACCTGCTTCTCCTTGTGGCGGGGTGCGATCCGCTCGGGCAGAGGGGAGCCAGCACCGGCAAGACCGACCAACAGAAAGCCCAGACGCCGAGCAACAATCAACAGCAGGTGGCCTACAACAACCCCCATCAACAGCCGGGCGTGCATGCGCCCACCGGGGTGGTTACCAATCCTGGGGGCGGCGGTGGTTCGGGCGGAGCCGTGCAGGCCGTGCGCGGCGCGGTCCGACGCACGGTCGACCAGAATGAACTGAACAACATTCGCCTTTTCATTGACACCGCTTCGCTCGCCAGCGGGCAGATGCCGACAGCGCAGGCGACCTACGCCGCCCTGCAACGCGAGGCCCCTTCCACATTCAAGCTGGTTCAGGAGG